>JBJKRZ010000293.1:0-5132 GCA_046704365.1 Acidimicrobiales bacterium
GCACCGTGGTGGTGGGCGTGGGCGGCACCGTGGTGGTGGGCGCCTTGGGGACCGTGGTGACGGCGTCCGGCCGCAGACTCGTGCCGGCCGTCGAAGTGCCGGCACCGAAACCGGGCAGGCCCGTGGACATCACGGCCAGGGCCGACATCCCGCCGACCACGAACGTGCCGAGGACCAGCCGTCCTCGCATGATCGTCGACAAGCGACCGCCCCCCGAAGGCATGTCCAGGCATCGGCAGGCCCCTGCCGACCTTCAAGCCACGGGAGATTGTTGGGCGCCCAACGCAGGGACAATCCTCGACATTGAGGCGGCCTGAGGCCGAATTTCGAGGGCGCACTAGGGTCGCGGCGGGATTGAACCACCACCGGCGGACGACATCGACGAAAGCGCCACCGGCACAGAGAGAACCAACGAGAACAGAAAGAAACAGCAACAGACAAGGAGCGCGCCGTGCCCGCCATCTACGACATCCCCATCCACACCCTCCAGGGCGAGCCGTCCTCTCTCGCCCAGCACAAGGGCAAGGCCCTTCTCCTGGTGAACGTGGCCTCTCGCTGCGGGCTCACGCCCCAGTACGCCGGGCTGCAGAGCTTGCAGGACCGCTACGGCGTCAAGGGCTTCAGCGTGCTCGGGTTCCCGTGCAACCAGTTTCTGGGCCAGGAGCCCGGCACCCCCGACGAGATCGCCGAGTTCTGCTCGGTCAACTACGCGGTGACCTTCCCCCTCTACGAGAAGATCGATGTGAACGGGCCCGACAGGCACCCGCTGTACGAGCAGCTCACCCGCTCAGAGGACGCCGAGGGCCAGGCCGGCGACATCCAGTGGAACTTCGAGAAGTTCCTCGTCTCTTCCGACGGCGAGGTGCTGGCGCGCTTCCGTCCTGCCGTGGAGCCCGAGGATCCGACGCTGGTCTCCGCCCTGGAGGCCGCCCTGCCCGGCGCCTGAGCTTCGAAGCGCCAGCGCCGTGGACACCACGGTCCTCGAGCTCGACACCGCCGGCCGGCAGGTCCTCGACATCACGGGCGAGATCGAGCGCTTCTGTTCCGGCCGGGGCGACGGGCTCTGCTCGGTGTTCGCCCCCCACGCCACGGCTGGTCTGGCGCTCATGGAGACGGGCTCGGGGTCGGAGCCCGATCTCCTCGACGCCCTGGAGCGCCTGCTTCCCCGCACGGCGCCCTATCGGCACCGCCACGGCTCGCCCGGTCACGGCGCCGATCACCTGCTGCCGGTGCTGGTGTCACCGTCGCTCGTGCTCCCCGTTCTCGACGGCCGCTGCGCCCTGGGGACCTGGCAGCGCGTGGTGCTGGTGGACACGAACGCCGACAATCCCCACCGCAGTGTTCGCCTGAGCTTCGTGCCGGCGGGGCCTCGTTAGGATCGCTGCCCATGACCGAAGTTCTCGAGCGCCGCCGCCTTTCGGAGGCACTGAGCAAGGCCCTGCACCTCTCGGTGCCGCCCGTCGCCATCTCCTTCGACGAAACGGCCCCCGCCGGCGTGCCCAGCTTCGACGAGCCCATGTCCGATCCGGCGCCCGACGGGCGCCGGGGCCGGGTGGCGGCCGGCTGCGTGTTCTGGGTGCGGGCCCTGGAGGCGACGTTCTCCACCGTCCCCGAGGACCACGGCAACTGCTCGGTGGGCCGCTACACCCACGGGCTGGCCGACATGGAGGACATCGCCGGCAACAGCGACGTGGCCGCCCTGCTCGAGTCGGGATGGGTCGATGCCGAGGCGGTGGCCGGCATTCCCTCCGTCTCGGCGGCACCGGGCTCCATCGTCTACGGGCCGCTCACAGAGTCGGCACGCACACCCGACGTCGTGCTGCTACGGGTGAACGGCCGCCAGCTCATGGTGCTCTCCGACGCCCTGCCCGGCTTGCGCATCGAGGGCAAGCCCCAGTGTCACATCGTGGCGCTGGCCAAGGAGCACGGTCAGGCGGCGGCCAGCGTGGGATGCGCTCTCAGCCGGGCCCGCACCGGCATGCGGGCCGAGGAGATGACCTTTGCCTTCCCCGGCAGCCGCTTGGCCGAGGTCGTCGCAGCGGTGGAGCGCACGGCGGCGGTGGACACCGTGGTGGCCAAGTACGCAGCAGAAGACGCCCGCCGCTTCGCCTGAGCACCCCCTAGACGCGCGGCTCCCAGGTGAAGCGGCGCACGGCCAGTAGGAGGCCGGCCACTCCCCAGACGCCCACCACGAGCACGTCGGTCCAGTCGAAGCGCGTGCCCAGGAACCCGGCTTCCATGCCGCTGGCGAAGTGCGAGACAGGGAAGATCCGGGCGATCCAGCGGATCCAGGCCGGGGCGTTTGTGCCGATGGGGATGAAGACGCCGGACAGGAACAACAGCGGCAGGATGGAGGCGTTCACCACGGCCGGGGCGGCGTCGGAATTGGGGACGACGGAGGTGATGGCGAACCCCAAGGCGGCGAAGCTGCCCGCCCCCACCACGAGCATGACGAGGAATCGCAACAGGGTGGCGCCGGTGGGGATGTCGGCCTGGTAGAGCGCCCGCCCGAAGGCTGCCGTCAGGCAGACCAGCACCACACCCACCAGCAGGGCGTGCACGACGCGGGCACCGAGGAAGACACTGCTCGGCAGGGGGGTTCCACGAACGCGTTTGAGCACGCCCAGGTCGCGCTGGAAGGTCATCGTCATGGCGATGTTCGTGTAGCAGGCGGTGATCACCGAGAAGGCGGCCATGGCCGCCACGTAGTACGTCGACGACTTCACCGTCAAGCCCGAGAGCTGGACCTTGAAGTCGCCCAAAAGGGCGGTGAAGATCACGAGGAACATGAGTGGGAAGGCGAAGGTGAAGAACGCCGAGGCGGGATTGCGCCAGAAAGCCTTGTTCACGTAGCGCACCTGGGCGGCGAACTGCACAGGGGACGCCGCCCAATGCCTGGCGGGCGGACCCGTCGTGAGGGCACTCGCTGGCGAGCCGGTGGCGGCGCCGCTCATCGCCGGCTCCCTGTCCCGCTCCGGCGCCGGCCCCGCCTGCCGCCCAGGGCCGTCGGCTCCTCGTGCCCGGGCCCCTCGGCCGGGGGGCCGGTGAGCTGCAGGTAGACGTCCTCCAGGGTGGGGCGCTCGATGGACAGCCCTTCGAGCTCGACGCCGCTGTCCATGGCCCACCCCGTCAGGCGGTGCAGCACGGGCGTGAGATCGTCGGGCTCGAGGCGCACCCATCGGTCCCCCTCGGGGCGGGCGCCCAGCTCGGCGGGCAGCGCCGTGTCGGCGGGCAGCCGGAAGCGGACCACGGCCCGCGCCGTGTCGCGTCCGGCCAGCGTGGCGGGCGGGCCGCTGGCCACGATGTGGCCGGCGGCGATGACGGCCACCCGGTCGGCCAGGTACTGGGCCTCGTCCATGTAGTGGGTGGTGAGCAGGACGGTCTTGCCCAGCCCGGCCAGGTTCTTCACCACCTCCCACGCCTCGCGTCGCGCCGAGGGGTCGAAGCCGGTGGTGGGCTCGTCCAAGAAGAGCAGGTCGGGGTCGCCGGCGAGGGCGATGGCCACGTCGAGGCGCCGTTGCTGGCCTCCCGACAGGCGCAGCACCCGGCTGTCGCGCTTGGCCTCGAGGCCCACCAGCTCGAGGACCTCTTCGAGGGGACGGGGATGGGGGTAGAAGGCCGAGTACATGGAGATCGTCTCAGCCACGGTGAGGTAGCGGTCGACACCTGTGGACTGCAGCACGATGCCGATGCGGCTGCGCAGTCGCTCGGGGTCCACCCCGGGATCGACGCCGAGCACCGATACCGAACCCGAGTCGCGCCGGCGGTAGCCCTCGAGGATCTCGATGGTCGTGGTCTTCCCGGCGCCGTTGGGGCCGAGGAGGGCGAAGATCTCGCTGTGGCCGATGGCGAAGTCGACGCCGTCGACGGCCTTGAGCCCGTCGTAGGACTTGACGAGGCCGCGCACCTCGACTGCGGCCCCCGCTGGGCCCGGCGGTGTCACGGCGCCGTCACCTCAGTACGACTTGGGGAGCTGCAGGCTGTGCTGGGCCACGAAATTGAGGATCATCTCCCGGCTCACCGGCGCCGTGCGCAGGAGCCGTGCCGCCCCCCACATGTCGGCCAGGCCGTACTCCGACGCCATGCCGTTGCCGCCGTGGGTCTGGATGGCCTGGTCCAGTGCGGCGATGGCGGCCTCGCCGGCGGCGTACTTGGCCATGTTGGCCGCTTCCCCGGCGTCGAGGCCGGCGTCGTAGGCCCAGGCCGCCTTCTGGGTCATGAGCCGGGCCAGCTCCACCTCGATCTTGGCTTTGGCCAAGGGGTGGGCCAGTCCCTGGTGGCGGCCGATGGGCGTGCCCCAGACGCTGCGCTCCCGGGCGTAGGCCGACGCCTTGTCCAAGGCGTAGCGGCCGATGCCGTTGGCGAAGGCGGCCGACATGATCCGCTCGGGGTTGAGGCCCATGAACACCTGGCGCAGGCCGTCGCCTTCGGTGCCCACCAGGCGCTCGGCGGGCACTTCGACGTCGTCGAAGAAGACGGTGAACTGCTTCTCGGGGGCCACGATCTCGACGGGGATGACCGTCTTGTCCAGCCCGGTGCTGTCGGTGTCCACCACGAGCAGCGACAGCCGGGCGCGCCCGGTGTCCTCGTCGGTCCCCGAGCGGGCCACCACGAGCATGGCCTGCGCCTCGTCGACCCCCGAGATGTAGTACTTCGTCCCCTTCAGGCGGTAGACATCGCCGTCGCGGGTGGCGGTGGTGGCGATGTTGTGCGAGTTGGACCCGGCGTCGGGCTCGGTGATGGCGAAGGCCATGGTGAGCTCACCGGTGGCGAAGCCGGGCAGCCACTGCTTGCGCTGCTGCTCGGTGCCGAAGCGGGCGACGATGGTGGCGCAGATGGCGGGGGAGACCACCATGAGCAGCAACGGGCAGCCCTGGGCGGCCAGCTCCTCGAGCACGATGGCCAGCTCGGCGATGCCCTTGTCCCCGCCCCCGTAGGCCGCCGGCACGTTGACGCCCAGAAACCCCTGGGCGCCCAGCTCGTTCCACAGCTCGTGGGTCTTGGTCCCGCTGCGGGCGCAACGTGCGTAGTAGTCGTGGCCGTAGCCGGCGGCCAGCCCCGCCACCGCCTCCCTCAGCATGCGCTGTTCGTCGGTCTCGCTGAAGTCCACGCTCTCTCCTCTTGGCCGGTGC
>JBJKRZ010000294.1:0-12461 GCA_046704365.1 Acidimicrobiales bacterium
TGCCAGAACCCACCGGCTCGGCGGCGCCCGCAGAGAAGGCCAGCAAGGCGGCCAAGAAGGCAGCCAAGGCCAGCAAGGCGGCCAAGAAGGCAGCCAAGGCCAGCAAGGCGGCCAAGAAGGCGGCCAAGGCCAACAAGGCGGCCAAGAAGGCGGCCAAGGCCAACAAGGCGGCCAAGGCCGCGCACTGATTCGCCCCACCCGAGCGGGTGCTCCGGCGGCGCCTCTCCCGGCTAGGTCGAGGTCCGGCGCCGGGCAGCTGGTGGCGAGGGCAGAGGCGGGTCCCCGCCGCAGAACAGCCCGCGGTGCACCATCGTCGTGAGCGTGTCCAAGGCGACAGCGTCGATGGGCTCGCCGGCGAAGAGGCGCAGCTGGTGGAAGCGGTCCACCATGGCCACCACCGCCTCGGCGGCGGCGTTGGGGTCCACCCCGGTCGGGGCCCCCCGTTCGCCGATGCGCCGCGCCAGGGTGCTCGCCACTCCGCCGGCGGCGGCGTGCGCCTGAGCGCTGAGCTCGCTGTCGCTCATGACCAGATCGGTCCATGCACGCAGCACCGGGGCGTATCGCTGCCAGGCTTCGGAGAACTGGCCCATCCACCGGCGCAGCTCGGACCAGCCCGCCTCGTCGGGGGCCACGGGGCCGAGCGCCGAGTCGAGCGCGCCCACCACCTCGCCCGCTTCGGTCACCAGCGCCCGCAGGAGGTCCTCTTTGTTGGAGAAGTACAGATAGAAGGTGCCGTGGGAGGTGCGGGCCACCTTCACGATGTCGTCGACGCGCGCCGCGTGGTAGCCGCGCCGGGCGAACACGACCATGGCGGCATCGAGCAGCTTTCGCATGGTCTTGCGGCCCTGGGAGCGCAGGGCCCGTTTGCTGGCAGGTTCCCCGCCCATCTCCGGCGCAGCGTCACCCCCGTCTCTCGACGGGCGTGGTGGGCCGGACCTGCTCCCTCGAGCGCCGACTCTCCCCGCCGGCTGGCTCGATCCAGACCCCGACGAGGCTGACGCCATGGGCGGATCGTAGCCAGGCCCTCTGGAGGCGGCGAGGGAACCGGGGCCACCCCGGCGCCGCCCGCCTGCTCAGGGCGAGGGGCGATTGGGCTCGAAGGCCACCTTGAGCGCCCCGCTGCGGTCCTGGCGGGCGAGGGCCTTGATCGCTTCCCACCACTCCTCGAGGGCGAAGCGATGCGTGAGCATGCCGCTCAGGTCGAGGCGCCCGGCAGCGGTGAGGTCGAGGTAGTGGCGGATGGCGTGCTGGCGCACGCCATCGACCTCCTCCATCCCGAAGGCGTTGGAGCCCGCTACGGTGAGCTCTTTGAAGTACAACGGCGTCGACTCCCACCTGCCGGGCGTCGACACGCCCGTCTGGACGAGCACCCCGCGTTCGGCCAGCACTCGGACCCCGACCTCGAGGGTCTCGGGGCGGGCGATGGTGTCGTAGAGGACGTCCACGGCCCCAGGATGGGCGACGGGTAGCCCGTCGAAGGGGGTGTGCAGGACGCCTCCCGACCACTGGGCGATCTGCTCCACGAGGGCCAGCCGGGGTTCGTGGTCGAACACGGTGTCGGCGCCCAGTCGGCGGGCCAGTTCGGCCTGAGCCGCGAAGCGGGCGACGACTGCCACTCTCGTGCTGGGGTAGAGCGTGCGCAGCGCCGCCACCGTGGTGCAGCCCAGCGCCCCAGCGCCGTACACGACCACCCGCCCATCGGCGGGCGGCGGATGGCGGACCACGGCGTGTAGGGACACGGCGAAGGGGTCGGCCAGCACAGCCAGCTCGTCGGACACCGAGTCGGGGACGGGGATGAGCATGGAGTCGTGGGCGGCGAGCAGCTGCGCCCATGCTCCCGGGGCATCGGTTGCCACTCCCACGTGCACGCCCGGTCCCAGTCCGCCCTTGGTGAAGCTCCAGCACAGGCTCAGGTCGCCGGCCCGGCACGCCGGGCACGGCGGGTTCACGCCGCGCGGCGCGCACGTGAGCCAGGGGTTCAGCACCACGCGCTGGCCGACCTCGACCCCCTGGGCGGCGGGTCCCAGCTCCACGACCTCGGCCACCACTTCGTGGCCCGGGACGTGCGGGATGGACGAGAAGGCCGACATGGGGTTGTCGATGTCGCCCTCGCCGAAGTCGCCCAGCACGAGCTTCGAATCGGACCCGCACACCCCCGCCAGGATGGGCCGGGTGACCACCCAGTCGGGGCGCAGGGGCCGGGCGTCGTCCAGGTGGTGGAGCCCGAAGGGCTGGGCCAGCAGGTGCGCCTCCAAGTCGTCGGCCGGTTCGGGCCGCGTCTCGTCGGCTTCCGGCGGCGCGCCGAACACGAGCGCCTTCACGTCACACCACTCCTTTCACCACGAGCTCTTGAAGCTCGTCGAGGGACAGCCCCGCCATCGTGCACCACACCGTCTCGTTGTCGGCGCCGAGCAGCGGCGCTCCGGCCGGTACCGGTTGTTCCTCGCCGACCAGTCGGGGATAGGGCGCCTGCTGGCGCAGGGTACCGAGCACGGGGTCGTCGACCTCGACGAGGTCGCCACGGGCGGCGACGTGCGGGTCGAGGGCGATCTCCCTGGCGCTGTAGGCGGTGGCCACGGGCACGTCGTGGGCCACGCAGGCGGCCTCCAGCTCCGAGGCGCTGCGGGAGGCGGCCCAAGCCGCCACCTCGCCGTTGACCTCCTCTCCGTGCCTGGCCCGGTCCGCCAGCGTGGTGAAGCGGGGGTCCTCCAACAGTTCGGGACGTCCCATGGCCCGGCAAAGACGCGAGAAGTTGGCATCCGAGCCCGCCACGATGCACACGTAGCGCCCGTCGGCGCTCCGGTAGTTGTCCAGGGGCGCCGAATTGGAGAGACGATTGCCTTGGCGGTTCCTCACGGTGCCCAGCTTGTCGTAGGCCGCCACCGTCCACTCGAGGATGCGCAGCACCGATCCGTACAGCGACGCGTCGATCACCGCTCCGCGCCCGGTGCCCCTGGCGTCGCGCCGGTACAAGGCCGCCAGGGCCGCCTCGGCGGCGAAGACCCCGGTGAGGTAGTCGGCCACCGTCACACCGGGGCGTACCGGGGGGCGCTCCGGTTCGCCCGTCAGGTGCAGCAGCCCGCCGTAGGCGACACCCAACCGATCGAGACCCGGACGCTGGGCGTAGGGACCGTCTTGGCCGAAGGCGCTGATGCGGACCATGACGAGACGCTTATCGAGGTCGGCCGGGCCGAGCCCCCATGACTCGAGGGTCCCAGGACGGAAGTTCTCGCACACCACGTCGGCGCTCGCCGCCAGGCGGCGGAACAGGGCCTGGCCCTCGGGGCGCCGCAGGTCGCAGGTGGCGCTGCGCCGCCCGCGGCCCTCGACCGCCCAGAACAGCGAGTAGCCGCCGGACCCCGTCGCCTGGGCGAACGGTCCGATGCCGCGCATGAAGTCGCCTGCGCCCGGCTGCTCGACCTTCACGACCTCGGCGCCCCACTCGCCGAGCAGCCCGGCGCAGAAGGGCGCGCCGATGCGGGTGCCCACGTCCACGACCCTCAGTCCCTGGAGGGGCCCCGTCGCCATCGAGCAGCTCAGCTGGCGCGGGCCGCCGTGCCGGTACGCCCGGGCGCCGGTTCACGTGGAAGCCCGAGCACGCGTTCGCCGATGACGTTGTGCTGGATCTCGTTGGTGCCGGCGAAGATTGACGCCGCCTGGTAGTAGAGCCACGCCCGCTGCCAGGAGCCGTCCCCCGGGTTGTCGCCGGCGCCGTGCCACAGAGGAGCAGCCGCCCCGAGCACGTCCAAGGCCAGGCCGTGCAGGCGCTTGCTCATCTCGCTCCAGTACAGCTTGAGAAGGCTGCCCTCGGGCCCCGGCTCCAGGCCGCGCTCGAGCCGCGACAGGGTCCGCCAGTTGTGCAGCTGGAAGAGCCGTACCTCGACGTAGGCCTGTGCCAGGCGCCGCCGGAGACGTGTGTCGTCGAAGGCGCCGGCGCCGACGGCACTGCGCAGGAGCTCGTCGAGGTGCTGCAGGTGGATCACCAGCTGGCGCGGGTTCACCCCCCGTTCGTGCGAGAGCGTGGAGCCCGCCACCGTCCAGCCCTGGCCCGGCTGGCCCACCAGGTGGTCCTCGGGCACCTTGACGTCCTCGAGGTGCACCTCGTTGAACTCGGCCTCGCCCGTCACCTGCACGAGTGGCCGGACCTCCACTCCTCGGGCGTGCATGTCGACCACGAAGAACGACAGCCCGCGGTGCCGGGGCGCCTCGGGGTCGCTGCGTGCCAGGCAGATGCCCCAGTCGGCGAACTGGGCGTAGGACGTCCACACCTTGGTGCCCTGTAGCACCCAGCCGCGCCCGGCGCGCCGTGCCGTGGTGCGCACCGAGGCGAGGTCTGATCCGGCCTCGGGCTCGGAGAACAGCTGGCACCAAAGCTCCTCGGCGGGGAGCACCTTGGGAAGCCACCTCGCCTTCTGTGGCTCCGAACCGTGGGCGAGGAGGGTGGGGCCGGCCAGGTTCACGCCGATGCGCCCCACCAGTTCCGGCGCCCGGGCCCGGGCCAGCTCCTCCTGCACGACGAAGTTGGCGGCCGGCCCCAGCCCTCGCCCGCCGTAGGCCGGGGGCCAGGTGACGCCCACCCACCCCGCTCCTGCCAGCTGTGCCTGCCACCGGCGTCCGAAGGCCACTTCTTCGGCGAGGTCGTCGAAGCGTGGTGGCAGCCCGACCCCGTAGCGCCAGGGGAGGTTGGACTCGAGCCAGCCGCGCACCTCGGCGCGGAGCCCGTCCATCTCGGGGGTGGGGGCGAGATCCATATTGTGGCCGCCCAGCGTATGACACCGCCGTCAGGGTCCGCTTCCGACGCCTACCATCGTCGGATGGACTTCGAGCTCTCCGAGGACCAGCTGGCGCTGCGCAAGGCGGCCGCCGATCTGCTCGAGGCCATGGCGCCCACCCCCCGGGGACGCGAGGTGGCCGACGGTGAGGAGCATCTGGACCGACGGCTGTGGCGGGCCATGGCCGAGCAGGGCTGGATGGCCGTGGAGCTGTCGGAGGAGGGCGGCGGGCTGGGCCTCGGCAGCGTCGAGGTCTCGGTGCTGGCCGAGCAGCTGGGAGCACACCTCGCCCCCGTGCCCTTCCTCGGCACGGTGCTGGCGGCCGGGGCGCTGGACCGGGCGTTGTCCGCCAACACCGCTGACCGGGCGCAGACCCTTTCGGGCACTGAGGTGTCGGAGTGGATCGAGCAGCTGGCCACCGGTGCCGCCATGGGAGCGCTGTCGTGGTCGGCGCCCCCCGATGTCTTCTCGGCCACCGAACACGACGGGGCGTGGATCCTTTCGGGGCGCGGCGATCCCGTCGTCTACGGCCCCTCGGCCGACGTCGTCGTCGTCCCGGCGCATACTGGGGAAGGCCCCGCCCTCTTCGCCGTGGCACCTTCGGACAGGCCGAGATCCGAGCCGGCCATGGACCGGACCCGCTCCCTGGGGCGCCTGGCCCTGCAGGGCGAGCCGGCGCTGCGCCTGGGTGGTGGCGAGGCGGTGGAGGCCGTGCTCGACCGGGCGGCCACTGCCCTGTGCACGGAGATGCTCGGTGCCGCCGAGCGGGTGTTGCACATGTCGGTCGACTACGCCAAGGACAGGGTGCAGTTCGGCCGGCCCATCGGCAGCTTCCAGGCGGTGAAGCACCGCTGCGCCGACATGCTGGTCGACGTGGAGGGGATGCGCTCGGCCTGCTACTACGCGGCGTGGGCAGTGGGCGCAGGTGATCCCGATGCCTCGGCGGCGGCCTCAGCGGCCAAGGTGTGGTGCTCGGACGCCTCGCGGCGGGTGATGGCCTCGGGCCTGCAGGTTCACGGCGGTATCGGCTTCACGTGGGAGCACGACCTGCACCTGTTCGTGAAGCGGGCCCAGCTCGACCAGGTGAGCTTCGGTGACGCCACCGCCCATCGCGATCGCCTGGCCGCCATCCTCCGCCTAAGAGCCGAGGCCGGGCTGCCTGTCCTCTGAGCCCGGGCACGTGTCAGCCGGCCAAAAGGTCGGTGGCTCTCACTCTGTCGCCGAGAGCCGCTGTGCCCGGGCCCGGAGGGCAGCGCGGTCGGGCTTGCCGGCAGCGAGGACCGGGATCGCCTCCACCCGGACCACGATCTCGGGCGTCTTGAAGCGTGTGACGCCCCGATCGGCGAACCATCTCCGGCACTCCTCGAGGCCGAAGGGGATCTCCGCCTCGACGAAGGCGGCCACGCGCTCGCCCACGGCCGAATCCGGGACCGCCACCGCCACGGCGTGGCGCACGGCCGGGTGAGCCTCCAGAACCGCCTCCACCTCGGAGGCGGAGATGTTCTCGCCGGCCCGGATGATGATGTCGGACATCCGCCCCACCACCTGCAGCCAGCCCTCGTCGTCGAGCACGCCGAGGTCGCCCGTGCGGAACCACGTCCCGGGCCGGCCCAGGGCCCGAGCGGTCTGGGTCGCGTCGGCGTAGCCGACGAAGAGCTCGGGTCCCCGCAGCCACAGCTCGCCGGCCGCTCCGGCAGGCAGGCCGCCGCCGGTGTCGGGGTCACGGATCTCGAGCTCGGCTTCGCCGACGGTCCGACCGTCGGTGTCGCGTGCCCGCTCGAAGCTGTCGCCCGGTCCCGAGGTGGTCACCGTGGGCGCTTCGGTCGAGCCGTAGGTCCGCTTCACCCGGCAGGCGAAGGCGGCTGCGGTCGATTCGACGAATGCCGGGCTCACCGAGGCCCCCCCGGTCGACACCAGACGCAGCGATCGCACGCCCTCGGCCTTGAACCGGTCCGAGGCCGCCATCTGGGAGAAGAAGACGGGTGGAGCGCCCATGAAGCTCACCCGCTCGGCCTCGATGCGTTCCAGGGCCAGCTCGGGATCCCATCCGGCCATGAGCACGGCGGGTATGGCGGCGAGCGACGGGATGAGCACGCCGTTGAGCAAACCCGAGACGTGCGCCAGCGGCGCCGGCATGAGCACGGCGTCAGCCGGGCCGAGCCCGTGCACGGCGATCATGGTGGCAGCCTTGTAGCCCAGGGCGCGGTGGCTGTGGAGCACGGCCTTGGGTACGCCGGTCGAGCCCGAGGTGAACAGGGCCACCGCCAGGTCGGCGGGCTGCACCGGCACCGCCCCCCCGCCCACGGCCCCGCCGCCGGGCAGCACGCCCAGCACCGATTCCACGGTGAGCGGCCCGGGGACCACGACGGCGCCGTCGACTCCGGAGGCGGGCAAGGTGCTCGCTGCCAGGACCAGAGCGGGTTCCACCTGGGACAGGGCGGCGCCGACTTCGGTGGGCCCGAGGCGGTGGTGCAGTGGCGCGGCCACCGCCCCCAGGCGCCAACACGCCCGGTAGAGGACCAGGGCAGCGGCCGAATTGGGCAGCTGCCACGAGACGACCCCCCGGCGGCGCACCCCCGCCCTGCGCAGGCCACCGGCGACCGCCGCCACCGCCGCTTCCAGCCCCGCTCCGGCCAGGCGCACGTGGTCGTCGACCACGGCGGCGTCCTTGGTGAGGGGGAAGGAGGTGTCGAGCGCGGCGCGGTCCCACGGGCCCCCCGGTCGCCGGTAGTGGGCGGCGCGCCGGTGCACCAGGGTCGGTCGCAGCCTGCGCACGGCGGCAAACGCTACCGGGAGCCGTGAGTAACCTGACGCCGGTGTCAGAGGACGGGCGAGGCGGACGAGGTGGGCAAGGTGGGGGTTCGATGACCAACGTGGTGGCCCCGGCGGACGTGATGGAGCGCGTTGCCCGGGCGCCCCAGCCCGGCGAGGCCCCGCTGCCCTTCCCGAACGCCACCGTCCTGGTGCGCACCAACGGCACCGACCCCGAGCGGGCCCCCCGCCCGGCCGTCAGATTCGGCGACCTCCTTTGGAGCCATGCCCGGCTCTACCAGGAGGCCGGGCGCATGGCGGCGCTCTTCCGCGAGCGCCTGGACCCGAGCCGCCCCCCGCACGTGGGGGTGCTGCTCGACAACACCCCCGACTACGTGGTGGCCCTGTGCGCGGCGGGGCTGGTGGGGGCGTGCATCGTGGGCCTCAACCACACCCGACGGGACGAGCACCTGGCCCGTGACATCACCTACACCGACGTGCAGATGGTCCTGACCGAGCCTCGCCACCAGGAGCTGCTGGCCCCGCTGGCCGGCGCCCTGGACCTCCCCGCCGGCCTTCTCGTCTCCAGCCGCTTCGCCGACGCCGACGATCCGCCCCAGCGCCTGGGCGAGCCGCTCGAGGAGGCCCTGAGCGCGCTCGGCCCCGACGGCAGCGGCGAGGGCGGCGCCGGCTTAGGGGGGCCCGAGGCCGATGTCGAGTCTCTGTGGGCGCTCGTGTTCACCTCGGGCACCTCTGCCGCCCCCAAGGCCGTGCGCTGTACGCAGCGGCGCCTCCTCACCACGGGCAACCGGCTGTCGATGTTGCTCGACGTCGGCCCTGACGACGTGGGGTACCTCTCCATGCCGCTGTTCCACTCCAACTCGCTCATGGTGGGCCTGGCCCCCGCCCTGGTGAGAGGGGCCTCGGTGGGTCTCGCCCGACGCTTCAGCGCCTCGCGTTTTCTGGACGACGTGCGCCGCTACGGGGCCACCTGGTTCAACTACACGGGCAAGCCCCTGTCGTACCTGCTCGCCACTCCCGAGCGTCCCGACGACGCCGACAACCCCCTGCGCCTGGCCTACGGCAACGAAGGATCGCCCCATGTCGTGGAAGCGGTGGCGAGGCGCTTCGGGGTGGCCGTGGTCGACGTCTTCGGGTCCACCGAGGGCGCCATCGCCCTCGACCGCTCGGGCGACCCGCCTCGTGGCTCGGTGGGCAAGCTGCGCCCGGGCATGGCCGTCGTCGATCCCGAGGGCAACGAGGCCCCGCCGGCGCGCTTCGACCACGAGGGCCGGCTGCTCAACGCCGAGGAGTGCGTGGGTGAGCTGGTGAATACCGAAGGCGTTGGCCCCTTCGAGGGCTACTACCGGAACGACGAAGCCATGGCCCGCGCCACGCGCAACGGTTGGTACTGGAGCGGCGACCTGGCCTACGTGGACCAGCAGGGATGGGCGTACTTCGCCGGGCGGACCTCGGACTGGTTGCGGGTGGACGGTGAGAACTTCCCGGCTGCGCCCGTGGAGGCCATCTTGGCCCGCCATCCTGACATCCAGCTGGTGTCGGTCTACGGCGTCCCCGACGTTAACTCCGGCGACCAGGTGATGGCCGCCTTGGTGCTGCGCCCGGACGCCGGCTTCGACCCCGTCGCCTTTGCCGCCTGGGCCGACGCCCAGCCCGATCTCAGCCCGAAGTGGCGTCCCCGCTACGTCCGCCTCTGCCGCCAGCTGCCCACCACCGCCAGCAACAAGGTTCTGACCCGCACCCTCCAGCACCAGAAGTTCAGGGCCGACCGCACCGGCGACGATCTGTTGTTCGTGCGCGACCGGGCGGCTGACCGATACCGCCCGTTCGAAGAGGTCGACGAGGCCGGCCTCCACGAGCAGTTCGTGGGAGCCGGGCGCCAGGCCGCCTGGGACCTCTAGGAGCCCGCTGTCGTGGACCTGGCGCTCACCGAGGACGAGCGCTCGTTCGCCACCGAGGTGCGCTCGTGGCTGGAGGCGAACGTGCAGCCGCCCCCCGACACCGACGACCTGGCCGAGCAGGTGGCCTGGGGCCGGGGCTGGCAGCGGCGGCTGGCCGAAGCCGGGTGGGTGGGCATCGACTGGCCGGCCCGCTACGGCGGCAGGGGCGCCTCGCCGGTGGAGGTGGCCATCTTCAACAGCGAGTACGCCCGTAGCGGCGCCGCCCAGCTGGTGAACCGGGTGGGGATCAACCTGGCCGGGCCCACCCTGCTGGCCCACGGCACCACCGAGCAGTGCGCCCGCTGGCTGCCGGCCATCACCACCGCAGAGGACATCTGGTGCCAGCTCTTCTCCGAGCCCGGAGCCGGTTCCGACCTGGCCAGCCTCCGCACGCGCGCCGAGCAGGTGCCGGGGGGCTGGCTGGTGCACGGACAGAAGGTGTGGACGTCCTACGCCCAGTTCGCCCGTTACGGGCTGTGCCTGGCCCGAAGCGACCCCGGATCGACGGGGAGCAGGGGGCTGTCGCTGCTCGTGGTGCCCATGGAGTCGCCGGGCATCGAGATCAGGCCGCTCGTGCAGATCACCGGCGATGCCGAGTTCAACGAGGTGTTCCTCGACGCCGTGTTCGTCCCCGACGAGCACCTGGTCGGGCACGCCGGCCAGGGTTGGAGCGTCGCTTCCACCACCCTCGCCCACGAGCGGGGCACCAACTTCCCCTTCAAGGAGGAGGTGGTCCACGAGGGCCGCCTGTCGCGCCTGTTCGCCGAAGCAGCGCGGCGCGGCACGCTCGAGGACCCGGCCGTGAGCGACGGCCTGGTGGACGCCTATGTGGCGCTCACGGTGCTGCGCACCCACAACTGGCGCACGTTGTCGAAGTTGGCCCGGGGCGGAGAACCCGGTCCCGAGTCGAGCTGGGTGAAGCTCACCTGGTCGGAGATGACCCAGCAGATGTCCGAGGTGGCGCTGGCCGTGCTCGGTCCCGAGGCGCCGCTGTGGGGCCCTTGGCCCCGCCAGTGGTTGTGGAGCAAGTCGGCCAGCATCGCCGGCGGCACGTCCGAGGTGCAGCGCACCATCATCGGCGAGCGCATCTTGGGCCTGCCCCGCGAGCCGCGCCCGGAGGCGCCTGGCCCGTCACCAGAGAAGAGCGACCTGACACAGGAGAAGAGGAGGTAGGCGTTGCCCGTCCACTACGAGCTCGGTGACGACCACGTCGTCTGGATCACGATCGACCGTCTCGAGGCCATGAACAGCCTCGACATGGACCACTTCGCCCAGTTGCGCAAGTCGTGGGACCGCTTCGCCGCCGAAGACGACGCCTGGGTGGCCATCGTCACCGGCGTGGGGAACGCTTTCTGCGTGGGGGCCGACCTGAAGACCTACATTCCGCAGGTCACCAAGCTGCAGCGCGAGATCTCCACCCGCAAGGTCGAGGAGATCGACGGCTACCGCCTCGACGACGGCACCAAGGCGGTGCTGCGCAATGTCGAGCTGTACAAGCCCATCGTGGCGGCGGTGAACGGGGCCTGCGTGGCCGGCGGTATGGAGATGCTCGGCGGCTGCGACATCCGGGTGGCCTGTCCCGAGGCCTACTTCGGCGTGATGGAACCCAAGCGCGGGTTGTTCGCCGGCGGGGGCACCACCGTGCGCCTGCCGCGCCAGGTGCCCTTTCCGGCGGCCATGGAGTTCCTCCTGTGCGCCGACAAGGTGCCGGCGTCTACGGCCCTCGCCTTCGGCTTGCTCAACGCCGTGGTGCCCTCGGAGCAATTGAAGGACAAGGCCCTCGAGTACGCCCATCGCATAACGGCCAACGGTCCCCTCGCCGTGCGCAAGACCAAAGAGAGCGTCCTGCGCTGCCTGGCCACCGACATGAAGGAGGCCTATCGGATCGAGTCGTCCATCGCCACGGAGGTGTTCTCCAGTGAGGACGCCAAGGAGGGCCCCGCCGCCTTCGCCGAGAAGCGCCCACCGCGCTGGCAGGGCCGTTGACGGCTGAGCTGCTCACCCTCGAAGAGGCCGTCGAGCGCCACGTCCGCGCCGGCGACGCCCTGCACGTGGTGTGCGGGCACTGCCGCTGGACGGCGGCCGCCCGCGAGGTGGTGCGGCGTTTTTGGGGGACCGAGCCCGGCTTCACCCTCGTGATGGTGAGCCTCGGGACCCTGGGGGCGCTTTTCTTCGAGGGCGGGCTCGTGCGCAAGGTGGTCACGAGCTACTCGGGCGACTCGTTTCCCACCTACACCCCGAACCCGGTTTTCCAACGTGGCTACGGGGCGGGCGTCGAGGTGGAGCACTGGTCGATCCTCACTTTTGCTCAGCGCCTGGAGGCGGCGGCGCGCGGACTTCCCGCCGTGGTGACCGGTTCGCTGGCCGGCTCGGACATGGAGGCCAACGACGCCTTTGCCACCGTGGCCTCCCCCTTCGGCGACGCCACGCTCGGGCTGCTCGCTCCTCTGGTGCCAGACGTGACCCTCGTGCACGGGGCGCTGGCCGATCGCAGTGGGAACGTGGCGCTTTCGGAGCCCCTCCTCGAGGGGCTGTGGGGCGCTTGGGCGGCGCGCCGGGGTGTGGTCGCCACCGTGGAGAAGGTGGTGGAGGATCTCGATCGCCTGGGGCCGCGGGTGCGCATCCCCGCCCACCGGGTGCTGGCGGTGGTGGAGGCCCCTTTCGGCGCCCATCCCGGCGGGCTGTTCGCCCCGGGGCTGCCCGTGGACTCCTACGGCGAGGACATCCCCTTCTGGAGCGAGGCGCGCCAGGCCACGCGCCAAGACTGGGCGGCCTGGATCGACCAGTGGGTGCTGGGGCCGGCCACGCACCAGGAGTACCTGAAGCGCCTGGGTCCGAAGCGCCTGGACTGGCTCAAGGGCCGCAGCGACCCCCGGTCGTGGATGGAGGACGCCGCCGCCCATCCCGTCGACGAGCAGGCGCCCACGAGCGCCTGGGAGCAGGCGGCCACCTTCGCCGCCCGCGAGCTGCGCAGCGT
>JBJKRZ010000295.1:0-18887 GCA_046704365.1 Acidimicrobiales bacterium
GCGTTGCCGTCGCCGGCGGCCACCACCGCCGAAGCCCCCGGAGGGCAGGTCCATGGCGTCTCCCCTCCGGCTGTTGCCGATCCTGGAACACGGCCACGGTGCCGACTCGTCGTCCTTGCTACCGTCGGCGGAGTCGAACGCGAGCCGGTGGCATGGCGCAGGTCGGGTTCGGAGGTCCCTCCCAGGCTGCGTCCAGCCTCCACCCAGACTCGTGCAGCAGGCTGTGGAGTCCCTACTCGGGTCACCCGTTCCCGCTAGGGGGGACGGACGAAGGAGCCCATGTCCGCATCGACGAGGGCAGTGTGCAGCAGGCGGGAATTTCTGAGCGCCGTCGGCGCCGGCGGCGTCGCCGTGGTCCTGGCCGCCTGTGGGTCGGGAGCCCCGCCGCCGGAGCCCTTCGGGGCCACCCATCTGAGCTTCCGGTCGCGCCCTGACCTCAAGCCTCCGCGCATCGACGTGACCGGGCCCGCCGGCCGGCCCGGCGCCGGCTATGTCGTGCTGTCGGCGGCCGGGCCGCTCATCGTCGACAACCGGGGGAGCCCCATC
This sequence comes from Acidimicrobiales bacterium, assembly GCA_046704365.1. GTDB lineage: Bacteria > Actinomycetota > Acidimicrobiia > Acidimicrobiales > UBA8190 > UBA8190. The sequence goes on from JBJKRZ010000295.1 coordinate 547, forward strand.
TGGTACCGGCCGGTGCCGCACGCCTCGACCGACCTCCGCGTCCAGCGGTACGAGGGATCGCCGGTGCTCACCTGGTGGCAGGGGGAGATCACCCACTACGGCGTGGGCCAGCAGGGCGAGGTCGTCATCCTCGATTCCAGCTACCGGGAGATCCGACGTGTCCGGGCCGCCAACGGCCTGGTGCCCGACCTGCACGAGTTCATCATCGCCGGGGACGGCACGGCGTACCTGACGGCCTACCGTGAGATGACGGCCGACCTGACGGCGGTGGGAGGTCCCAAGCACGCCACCATGCTCGATGCCGTCGTGCAGGGGATCGACCTCAAGAGCGGCGCCTTGGTCTTCGAATGGCACAGTGCCGATCACATCGACATCTCGGAGTCGTACCAGACGTACTCGAGCAGTGCGCCCTTCGATCCCGTCCATGTGAACTCCATAGACCCTACGAGCGACGGGAACCTGCTGATCTCGGCCCGCAACACCTGGGCCGTCTACAAGGTGGACCGCGCCACGGGGGCCATTCTCTGGCGTCTGGGCGGCAAGAAGAACCAGTTTCACCGGGGCCCGGGCGTCCACTTCGCCTGGCAGCACGACGCCCGTGGCCACACCGACGGCACCCTGACCCTCTTCGACGACGAAGGGGACCCGCCCGAGGCCAAGCAGTCGCGGGGCCTCGTGCTGCGCGTGGACGAGGCAGCGAGAACAGCCGATCTGGTGCGCGCCTACAACCACCCGCGCAAGGCCTTGCTGGCCGGGAGCCAGGGGAGCGTGCAGATCCTTCCCGACGGGGACGTGTTCGTCGGGTGGGGGGCAGAACCCTATTACACCGAGTACCGCGCCGACGGCGAGGTGGTGCTCGACGGGCACATCATGAGCGGCCAGTCCTACCGGGCGTTTCGCTTCCCCTGGACGGGCACCCCCACGGAACTTCCCGCTGTGGCCGCCCGCCGGAGCGCGTCGAAGCGGATCGAGGTGTTCGCCAGCTGGAACGGGGCCACCGAGGTGGCCTCCTGGTCGGTCCTCGGTGGAGCGAGCGCGACCGGTCTCGAGCAAGTGGGCGCTGCCGATCGCACCGGCTTCGAGTCCACCATCGCGGTGGCCGCCTCGCCGCTGCCTGCCTTCGTGGCCGTGGAGGCGGTCGACCGCCGAGGCAACGCCTTGGGGCGCTCGCCGGTCATCAGTGTGTGAGCGGGCGGCTCACCCCGCCCTGCTGCTGACGCTCGGTGGCGTGGCCGTGCATCCCACACAGGGCGGCTTGCCCACGAAGTAGGAAGGCAGCGTGGGGGAGTCGCTGGGGGGGTTGGTGGCGAGCAGCACCGGCGGGCGGGGCGACTGGGAGAAGTCGAAGTCCTTGGCCAGGTTCCCGAGGGCTGGCTGGGCCTCTCTGACGTCGGGACGGGGATCGGGGCGTTTGTCGGTCTTGGGGTTGAGCCGTGCGCCGTGGAGGAAGTCGTCTTCGACGAACTTGAGGAAGGCGTCGCTGCTCAGCACCTGGTGGTCGACGTACCCGCGCTTGGCGTAGGGGGAGATGACGATGCTCGGCACCCGCAGTCCGTAGCCGTTGGCGTCCACCTGCGGCGGAACGACGTTGTCGTAGAACCCGCCCCAGTCGTCCCACGACAAGAAGATGGCCGTCGAGTTCCAGTCGGGGCCTTCCATGGCGGCGTTGACGAGGGCGGTCACGTAGGCCTGACCCTGGTGGACGCTGGCTGGCGGATGCTCGCTGTCGGCCTGGGAGGGCGTGACCCAGGACACGGCGGGCAGCGTCCCGGACTTCGCCGCACTGAAGTAGTCGTTGAGGGGCTGGATGTCACCCAGTTGTCCGTCCTGGTGCACGTCCTCGAAGAGCGGCAGCGGGTTCCAGATCCCAGGGGTCTCGTAGCTCTGCACTGGCTCCTGGCAGGTCACCGCCGAGTCGTTGCCGCAGTCGGGCTCCTGGCCGGTCTGGATGTAGTACTTCCAGCTCACGTGCTGGAGATGCAGCAGCCAGGTGATGTCGGTCCAGGCCAGGTCGATGGTGGTCTTGCCCGTCGTCAGCTCCTGGTCGACGGCGGCGTCGAAGGTGTTGACGTTGTAGGGGCCCACGATGGCGTTGTGGCAGCTGCTCGGCAAGGAGTCGGCGCACCGGGCTGACCAGGCGGAGACCATGTAGAGGTGGTCGGGCTCCGACCACGAGCTCACCGGCTCGAACATGTGGTCGTCGAGGACGAAGTCCTGGGCGTAGGTCCAGTAGTTGGGGATCTCGCCCTGGTCGTGGTAGCCCATGACGTCGGGTTGCGCGCTCTGGCTGGTGGCGCAGGCAGGATCGTCGGGATTCTTGCAGCGCTTCAGGGCTTTGTTGCGTTGGTTGGCGAAGCCGTTCATCTTCCCGCCGGCGATGTCCGCCACGGCGCTGGCGTGCCCGTGCGGGCCACCGCCGTTCACGTCGGCGGTGGAGTGGAAGGGCGCCACACAGTGGCCGGCCTGGGCGTCGGGGACACAGACCGTCGGTTGACCGTTCTTGAAGGGGATTCCCTCGGCCCCGGGGAACGTGCCGAAGTAGCTGTCGAAGGACCTGTTCTCCTGCATGATGATGATGACGTGCTGGATCTTGTGGATCCCGGGAGGCACCACGTAGTGGCCGCTGGAGCCGCCCGCCACGACTTGGCTGGTGCTGGCCGCGCAGCCGCCCACCACCAGGGACAGAGCCAGCACGACGGCGGGCACCGTGGGTGGCCAGCGTGCCCCGGGGGTCTTCGGCCACCGCATCCGTCGGCCAAGGTAACACCGCCCGGCGGCCCACCCCCATTGCGGACTTGGCCACGCCCCTGAGCGCGACACCCCGTCATGGGCGCGACCCGCTCGTGGCAGGTACCGGCGGGAGCACCCTGGCCAGGGCGGGACCGGGTGGCGAGTGACTCTCAGCTCCTCCGGTGGAGTCGGAAGTCCCTGGTGGAGAGGGGCCGCTCCCGCCGAGCATGGGTGGTGCGGGTCCCAGGACCCCATGTCCCGGGGCCCCACACCGTCCTGTCGGGAGGCAGATGACGTTCTTCGGGCTGGTCGTGCGCAACCTCTGGGTGAAGCCGGTGCGCTCGGTGGGCCTCGCCCTGGCGGTGGCGGTGGCCGTCATGGCGGTGGTGACGCTGGCGGTGACGAGCAGCGGCCTCGAGCAGTCCGCCGCCGCCATCATCTCGGTGGGCAAGGCCGACCTCACCGTGGCCGAGAAGGGCTCGGCCGACATCTTGTCGAGCACGATCGACAAGAGCGAGCTCGAAGCCATCCGGAGCACGAAGGGTGTGGCCGGCGCCGTCGGGGTCCTGGTCGAGATCGAACACATCGATGCCGCCAACCCGGCCTTCATCGAGATCGGCCTGGATCCCTCGGACATGGCCGCCTTCGGCGTCACCGTGGTGGCGGGGCGCCCCTACGGCGCCACGGCGGCCCACGAGGTGATGTTGGGCTGGCGTGCGGCGGCGAACCTCGGGCTCCATGTGGGCAGCAGCTTCAAGGCCAACGGGACGACCAACACCGTCACCGGCCTCTACTCGACCGGGAACTCCTTCGGGGACGCCGGCGCCATGTTCCCTCTCCCCGCTCTGCAGGGCTACAACCGGGTCTCGGGGCTCGTCACGCTCGTCTTCGTCAAAGACGCCCCGGGGGAGTCCGCCGAGGCGGTGGCCCGGAGGATCGAGTACCGGCTCCCGGAGCTGACCACCATCCGCACGGCGAGCCAGTTCGGCCGTGCCGACCGCACCCTCGTCTACCTGCACGCCGCCGTGGACGGCAGCACGGTCCTGGCCGTGCTCATCGGAGCGGTGATCGTCGGGAACACGATGCTCCTGTCGCTCTTCGAGCGGACCCGGGAATTCGGGCTGCTCCGAGCCGTGGGTTGGGCCCGGTGGCGCACGGTGACGCTGCTGGCCGGCGAGAGCCTCATCGTGGCCCTGGGAGGAGCGGGGATAGGGGTGGGCCTGTCCTTCCTCGTCGCCACCGTCCTCACCCACGTCCCGGTGCTCGCCGGGTTGCTCCAGCCCAACTTCACAGCCGGTGCCTTCGCCCGCGCCCTGTTCACGGCGCTGGCCATGACCGTGGTGGGCGGCCTGTACCCCACTGTCCGCGCCGCCGTGGTGTCACCGCTCAAGGCCATCCAATATGAGTGAGGCGCCACCTGCCTTCGTCGTGCGTCACCTGACCCGCACCTTTCCCGGCCAGGTGCAGGCTCTGCGCGGCGTGGATCTCACCGTAGCGAGCGGGGAAACCGTGGCCATCACCGGGCCCTCGGGGTGCGGCAAGTCGACACTGCTGCACCTCCTCGCTGCCATCGACGTGCCGACCAGCGGTTCCATCTCGGCGGCGGGGAGGGACCTGCGCCAATGGGGCGACCTGAGTGACTACCGCCGACGCTATGTGGGACTCGTGTTCCAGTTCCACGACCTCTTGCCACGTATCTCGGTGTCGGCCAACGTGGAGCTGCCCATGTTCGGAACGGGGCGCAAGCCGCGCCAACGCCGTCGCCGGGCGCACGAGCTCCTGGACCTCGTCGACATGGCCTTTGCCGCCCACCGGCGGCCCACAGCCATCTCCGGGGGCGAGCGCCAGCGCGTCGCCATCGCCCGGGCTCTCGCCAACGAGCCCACCGTGCTCCTGGCCGACGAGCCGACCGGGAGCCTGGACTCCGACTCCACCGAGCGGGTCATCGATCTGTTCCGCACCCTCCGGGATGCGGGGCGAACCATCGTGATCGTCACCCACGCTCCCGAAGTGGCCGCCATCGCCGACGTCGTCGTACACATGCGCGACGGCGTCGTGATGGAGAGCAGCAGGAACCGCCCCCCGGAGCCGGCTCGGGGGTACTCCGGGGTGCCCGTAGCCGGCAGGGGCGGACGCTGAAGCGCCTTGGGACCTTGGCCTCTGGCCCCTCAGGGTGTGCCGGGCGAGCCTGAGAGCAAGGAAGTAGAGCAGCACGCGGTGCCGGCTCTGCCCGGTGCCGTGCTTCGAGGAGGTCGGACATGCGCGCAGCAGTGGGGGACCGACTGGTCGTGAAGGCTCATCGCGTGGGGGAGCACGACAGAGCCGCCGAGATCCTCGCCGTCGAAGGGCACGACGGCGCACCTCCCTACCTGGTTCGCTGGGAGGACGACGGCCACGAGGGCCTCTTCTTCCCCGGGGCCGACGCTGTCGTCGAGCACTACCCCATGGTGCAGGAAGGCTCCTAGTCGGGGCGCAAGCGACGGTAGGCGGGCTCCCACATCGCCGCCGCTATCGCTTCGCCGACGCTGACGCTGTCCGTGCCGGGGCGGGCAACGCCGTCGAGCACGGCGGCCCGGGCCACCGCCGCGGCGACGGAGGCCGACGTCTGGCGCAGGGTGTCGATGGGCGGGAGAAGCGCTGCACCCGGGCCGGCCTCTCCGGTGGCGTCGGCTATGGCGACGGCAGCGGCCCTGATCATTGGCGGGGTGACCCGCCTGGCGCCGGCGACGATGGCTCCCAGGCCCAGGCCCGGGAAGACGAGGGCGTTGTTGGCCTGGGCGACGCTGAAGCTCTGCCCGCCCACGGTCACGGGCGCGAACGGGCTGCCGGTGGCGACGAGGGCCCGGCCCTCGGTCCATGCCAGGAGGTCGGCCGGGTCTGCTTCGGACAGGGAGGTCGGATTGGACAGGGGCATGACGATGGGGCGCTCGCAATGGGCCGCCATGGTGCGCACCACCTCCTCGGTGAAGCTCCCCGGCTGTCCCGAGGTACCGATGAGGACGGTGGGGCGGACCTGGCGGACGACCTCGGCGAGCCCGATCTTCCCCTCGCCGTCCCGAGCGAATCCCGCCACCTCTGCCTCGGAGCGGGCGAAGGGTCGCTGGAAGTCGCGCAGGGCCCCGTCCTGGGCGCAGAGCAGGCCGCGGCTCGACAGCGCCCAGATGGCGCGCCGGCCCTCGGCTCCACCCGCCTCCTCGACGGCCGCCGCCAGCTGCTCGGCGACGCCGATGCCGGCGGTGCCGGCGCCGTGGATGACGATCCGTTGCTCGGCCAGGTGGCCGCCGCTCGTTCTCAGACCCGACAACACGGCGGCCAGGGCTACGGCTCCGGTCCCCTGGATGTCGTCGTTGAAGGTGGCGCAGCTGTCCTGGTAGCGGCCGAGCACGCGGTGGGCGTTGGCGGCACCGAGGTCCTCCCAGTGCAGCAGGGCGTGGGGGAAGAGGCGCCGGGCGCTCTGGACGTAGGTGTCGACGAAGGAGTCGTAGCTGCGCACGTCGGCGCGGCGGTGGCGGTTGCCGAGATAGAGGGGGTCCTCGAGCAGGCTCGGCCGGTTGGTGCCCACGTCGAGGACCACGGGAAGAGCGCGCCCCGGGTCGATGCCGCCGGCTGCCGTGTACACCGAGAGCTTGCCGATCGAGATGGCGATCCCCCCCACGCCCCAGTCCCCGATCCCGAGGATCGCCTCGCCATCTGTGGCCACGACGAGGTCGACGTCGTCGGGACCGAGTCCCGACGCGCGCAGCGAGGCCTCGACGTCCTCGGGCCGGTCGACGGAGAGGTAGACGCCCCTCGTGCCCCGGAACTCGGCGCTGAAGTTCTCGATCGCCTCCCCGACCGTGGGCGTGTAGACGATGGGGAGCATCTCGGCGAGGTGGTCCTGCAGCAGACGGAAGTAGAGAACCTCGACCCGTTCGTGGAGGAGGCTCAGAAAGACGTGCTTGGCCAGGTCCCCTTGCTGAGCCGAGAACTGCGCGTAGGCGCGAGCCGCTTGCTCGTCGAGGCTGAGCACGGCAGGCGGGAGGAGCCCGACGAGCCCGAATGCCTGCCGCTCCTCGGCGGTGAAGGCGACTCCGTGCGTGAGGCGGGGGTCGGCCAGAAGCTCCCGACCTCTGAGCCCTGTCACCACAGACAGCGGGGTGCCTTCCACGTTCGAGGGAGCCTAATGGTGGCCGGCCACCGCGACGCGTCGCGCGGAGACTGGCGCCCCACAAGCTTGTATCCATACAATGCCTGTATGAGGTACAGCGCCTGGAGCCAGGCCTGTATACGCTACAGCGCCTGCACGAGAAACCCGTGAGCAACAGGACCCTGGTCACCGCCACCGACGAGCAGATCGACGCTGTCCTCACGGCGAGCCGCGTGCTGGTGGCTGTCACGGCTCGGTCCCTGTCCGACCACGAGGACGAGGTGTCGATCCCGCAGTACCGGGCCCTGGTGGTTCTGGCCTCGCGGGGTCCCCAGCGCCCCGTCGACCTGGCCGAGGCGCTCGGGGTCGATCCGTCGACGACGACACGGATGTGCGACCGCCTGACGCGCAAGCGGCTCATCTCGCGCCGCCGCCAGGGAGCCGACAGGCGTGAGATCAGGATCGATCTGACGGCCCGGGGCCGGAGCCTCATCGCGGCGGTGACCGAGTGCCGGCGCAAGGAGATCGCCCGCATCCTGGGGGCGGTCCGCCCCCGCGAACGCGACGACCTCGTGAGCGCGTTCTTGGCCTTCGGCCGCGCCGCTGGCGAGGTACCGGAAGCCGAGTGGCCGCCGAGCTGGGAGCTCTAGGGCTCGTATCCCATCGTTGCTATGAGGGGCGCGAAGTCCGAGAGCCGGTCGTTCTCCTCCAGCGGCACAGGGCGTATCGTTTTTCAGAGCCCGGTGTCGGCGAAGGAGGGTGGGCTTGAAGCTCAGCGCGCTGGCCAAGAACAAGCTCGTCGTGGGCGGCGTCGTCGTCGTGGTGGCCGGCTCGGTGGCAGCCGTCCTGGCCCTCTCCGTGGGAGCTAGCCCTTCCGGTCACCGCCATGCGGGCGCAGCGCCTGCTGCTGGCGGCCCCGCCCCGGCCACCAAAGCGGCGGGCTCCTCGTCGACGACGTCGAGCGAACCGCCGCCCACCACGTCGGTCCCCGACACCGTCGCTCCCGGAGTGCTGCGGTCCACCACGAGCACAACCACGAGCACCACCACGACCACGACCAGCCCGCCGGCACCCCCGCCCTGCCAATGGGCGCAGTTCACCACGTCGGTGTCGATGGCCCAGAGCGCCTACAAGACCGGTCAGCCCGTACCCTTCACGGTCGTCGTCTCCAACACCGGGCCGGCGTGCACCGACACGGGACAGGCGCACTGCGACTGCTGGAGCGCCTCTGCGCAGAACAGCGCCGGTCAGACGGTGTGGGTGGCCGGAGCGCCTTCGCCCCCGACTTCCAGCGACAGCGTGGGCAATCCCCCGGCGGTCATCGCCTCGGGCTGGTCGGTCACGCGCCAGATGCAGTGGGACCAGCAGGACTGCTCGACGTCTCCGACGTGCCCGGGCAACCAGGTGCCGCCGGGCCGGTACCAGATCGTCGGAGAATGGGCCTTCCACGTCGCCGCCCAGCCGTCGTCCTCCCCGCCGGTCACCTTCACCATCGGGCCGTAGCCCGGCGGACCGGGCGCCTGGCCCCGGTGAGCGCCCGAAAAGGCGTGGGGAAGGCGTAGGGAAGGCGCAGGCGGGGAATCTGATAGCACGGGACCAGCGCTCCATCCCTCACCCTTGGCACCGCCCACCTTCCTCTCCGTCCACCTGGGCCGTTTCGCGCCCATGACCGACAGCCCCGGCCTCCTCGCGCCCTGGCAGCTGACGCTGGTGGTCATGGTGGGCTCGCTGGTGCTGGTGGAGGTGGTCTACGGCGCCGTGAAGCTCGTGCTGCGAGGGGCGAAGGCACCGCAGCTGAAGAGCCTCCTGGCGCGCTCCAAGCACGCCGCCCGTGCGCTCGCCGTGTCCGTGGCGGGGACCCAGATGGCGGCGCTCGCCCCCTCCCACCTCCGGGGCGGGCTGGAGGAGCTGGCCAGGGTGGCGGTGATCTTCTCGGCGGCGTGGATCGCCATCGGGGTCTCGGGACTGCTCGTGGACCTGGCCGAAGGACGCTTCGACGTGGGTGTCCCCGACAACCGCCTGGCACGGCGGGCCGTCACCCAGCTGAACTTGCTGCGCCGGGTGGCCATCGTCGTCATCGTCGTCCTGGGAGTGCTCACGGCCCTGACCTCGCTCCCGCAGGCGCGCAGCGTGGGTGCGAGCCTTCTCGGCGCCGCCGGGGTGGTGGGGATCGTGGCCGGCATCGCCGGCCAGTCCACGTTGGGCAACATCGTCGCCGGCCTGCAGATCGCCTTCTCCGACTCGCTGCGCATCGACGACGTGGTGGTGGTGGAGAACGAGTGGGGCACGATCGAGGAGATCACCCTCACCTACGTGGTGGTGAAGATCTGGGACCAGCGGCGGCTCGTGCTCCCCGTCTCGTACTTCGTGAAGACGCCATTCCAGAACTGGACCCGGCGCAGCGCCCAGATCCTGGGCACCGTCATGCTCTACGTGGACTACGAGGTCGCCGTCGACGCCCTGCGCAAGGAATTCGAGAGCTATGTGGCCGGGCATCCCCTGTGGGACGGCCAGGTGGCCGTGCTCCAAGTGGTTGAGGCCACTCCCATGGCCCTCCAGCTCAGGCTCCTCGTGTCCTCCGCCACCTCCAGCCGGTCGTGGGACCTGCGCTGCGCCGTGCGCGAGCACATGGTGGGCTACGTGCAGCAGAGCTTCCCCCAGTCGCTGCCCAGGGCGCGCCTGGCCGTGAGCGACGGCCACGCCCGGGAACCGGACCACCGCCAGCCCACGCTGTGGTGAGCGCCGGCAGCGGGCCGTCGCCCCGTCACTCCCTGGACAGCTCCATGCGGGCGGTGCTCTCCACGTCCTCGGCGGAGCGCGGGGAGCGGATCTCCACCGTCACCGTCTCGATGGTGCCCGAGAAGGGGTTGGGGCCCTCGTAGTCGTCGACCACCGTGGAGAGGCGGTCGCAGCCGATGTCCATGCCCGTCGACCCCAACATGCGCACAGCCCAGGGAATCTCCACGCTGGCCAGATCGGAACCGTCGGCGCCGATGGCGAGCATCCCGCCGTGCTCCTTGCGGTCGAAGCGGGCCACCAGGCGGTGGCGCCCGGGACCCAGTGACAGCGGCGCGCTGGCCCGGTGGTGGGTGCCCAGGGCGTTGTAGTCGAAGTGCAACGATCCACCGTCGAGGAAGAAGCTGTGGCCGACGTTGTGGCCGCCGCGGGCGTACAGCACGCCGCTGGCCGGCTCGCTGCCCACCACCACCTCGGCGGTGACCGTCCACGACCTTCCCCCCACCAGGGGTGCGGCGTCGGCGGGGACGTGCGAGATGGGATGGCGGTACTCGTAGCTGGTGGAGTGGTGCGGCGTCCCCGGGCGCACCTCGCCGCCGAAGAGCTCGATGGTGCGGTCGTCGAGGGGGAGCACCCCCATGGCCCCTGCCTCCGACCACCACAGCTCCACCAGCTCCCGGAGGCGCTCTGGTTCCTGCGCCGCCAGGTCGTGGCACTCGGAGAAGTCGGCGTCGAGGTGGAACAGGGCCCACTCGTCGAGGTCGTAGGGGTGCCCGGGCTGGTGGTAGGTGGTGGCCTTCCACCCCTCGGCCCAGATCCCCCGGTGGCCCATCTGCTCGAAGTACTGCACCCGGCGCGCCGCCGGCGCCCCGGGGTCGGAGAAGGTGGTCCGCAACGAGCGCCCGTGCAGGGGGATCTGCGGGTGCCCGCCGAAGTCCTCGGGCAGCGGGGCCCCTGTCACGTCCAGCACGGTGGCGGCCACGTCCACGGCGTGGCAGAACTGCCGGCGCCACCCGCCGCCCTGAGTCACGCCTGCCGGCCAGTGCACGATGAGCGGGTCACGCACGCCGCCGCCGTAGGTGTTCTGCTTGTACCACTTGAGCGGGGAGTTGCCGGCCTGGGCCCATCCCCAGGGGAAGTTCGAGTGCGATCGGGGTCCGCCCACGTCCTCCAGCCGGCGCGCTGCGATGTCGTCGATGTCCTCGGCGCGCAGGTTGAAGAAGCTGAACTCGTCCATGACGCCGAAGGGGCCGCCTTCGCGGCTGGCCCCGTTGTCCGACACCACGAGGAGCAAGGTGTCGTGCAGGCGCCCCACCGAGGCCAGGAAGTCGACCAGCCTCCCGATCTGGGCGTCGGTGTGCTCGAGCATGGCGGCGAAGGCCTCCTGCAGGCGGCACGAGAACGCCTTCTGCGCCGCCGTGAGCTCGTCCCAGGCGGGCACGCCGGGATTGCGCGGCGCCAGCGCCGTGCCGGGCGGGATGACGCCCGACTCCAGCTGGCGCTCGTACCACTGGCGGCGCACCACCTCGTAGCCGTCGTCGAAGCGGCCCCGCCACCCCAGGCGGTACTCCACGGGGGACTGGTGGGGGGCATGAGTGGCGCCGAAGGCCAGGTAGAGGAAGAAAGGGCGGTCGGGCCGCAGCGACACCAGGTCGCGCACCCAGCCGGCGGCCTGGTCGACGATGTCCTCGCTCACGTGGTAGCCGTCCTCCGGCCCACCCGGGGGGTCGACATGGTGGTTGTCACAGGTGAGCTCGGGGTGGAACTGGTCGGTCTCTCCCTGAAGGAAGCCGTAGAAGCGGTCGAAGCCCTTCTGCAGCGGCCAGTGGGTGTGGGGGCCGGCGGCCGAGGTCTCGATCATGGGGGCCAGGTGCCACTTACCGGCGGCGAAGGTGGCGTAGCCCTGGGACCGCAGCAGCTCGGCCACGGTGGCGGCCCGGGGCGTGATGCCGCCGCGCATGTTGGGGAAGCCCGTGTTCCAGTTGGACACCGCCCGCATGCCCACGCTGTGGTGGTTGCGCCCGGTGAGCAGACACGCCCGCGAGGGCGAGCACAGGGCGGTGGTGTGGAAGCCCGAGTAGCGCAGGCCGTCTCGGGCCAAGGCGTCGATGCGCGGGGTGGCCAGGGTCGAGCCGTAGCAGCCGAGGTGGGCGAAGCCGGTGTCGTCCAGGACCACCATCACGACGTCGGGGCCGCTCGCGCCCGCCGGCGGGCCCGGCCAGTGGGGCACCGACTCGTGGTGGGTGCGGCCGATGTGGCCCCCGAAGCCCGGCTCGCTGATCGTCATGCCCACGCTCCCTCCGCCGGCCGGCGCCAGCCAATCACTTGTCAGTGAGACTGTCAAGAGTTACCCTGGCGCTGCATGACCCTCTCCGATCCCGGCACGGACCGGCCGTCGTCGGTCGCCTTCCACTTCGACGTGATGTGCCCCTTCGCCTTTGAGGCCTCGCTGTGGATCCGTGAGGTGCGCCAGCACAGTGGCCTGCGGGTCGACTGGCGCTTCTTCAGCCTCGAGGAGGTCAACTGGGTCGAGGGCAAGAAGCACCCCTGGGAGCGGGCGTGGTCCTACGGGTGGTCCATGATGCGCGTCGGTGCCCTGTTGCGCCGCAGGGACATGGCGCTGCTCGACGCCTGGTACCTGGCGGCGGGCAGCGCCCTGCACCGCCAGGGACGCAAGCCCCACCGCCCTGAGGTGGCCCGCCAGCTCCTGGCCGACATGGGCCTCGACCCCGGCCTGGTCGACGAGGCCATGGCTGACCCTTCGACCGCCGACGAGGTGCACGACGAGCACAGCAGCCTCGTGCAGCGCGGTGGCTTCGGCGTGCCCACCCTCGTCTTCCCCGACGGCCAGTGCCTGTTCGGCCCCGTCCTCGTCGACCCTCCCACCGGCGACGCCGCCCTGCGCCTGTGGGAGGGCGTGTGCGCCTGGCGCGAGTTCCCCCACCTCTACGAGATCCAGCGCCCGAAGACCACCGGCGACCTCGCCCATCTGGCCAGCGCCTTCCAGCCCTACCTGACCGGGCGCGACTGGGTGAGCATCGACCGGGGCCGGGTCGTCGACTTCGGTGCCCCGACCCGGCCCAATGCCCCCGACGACGGTGCCCCCGACGACGGTGCCCCCGACGACGGTGCCCCCGGCGACGGCGCCTGAGGCCCGGTGACCGCCCCCCCGCGTCCCGTGGCGCTGCTGGCGGAGGCGGCGCCTGTCGAGGAGCTCTCCACGGCACCCGACAGCGACGGCCGGCGCCGGCGTAGGCAGCGCAACCGCGCCGCCGTGGTGGACGCCCTGCTGGCGCTGTATCGCCAGGGCAACCTGCGTCCGAGCTCGGCGGAGATCGCCGAGCAGGCCGGGCTGTCAGCGCGCTCGCTGTTCCGCTACTTCGACGACATCGACGACCTGTGTCGCGCCGCGGTGGCCCGCGCCCACGAGCAGGCGGCCGCCATGGTCGAGCTCCACGTGGGGGTCGAGGCGCCGCTCGAGCAGCGGGTGGAGGAGCTGTTGTCGCGGCGCCTGCGGCTGTTCGCCACCATGGCGCCCGCCGCCACCGTGATGCGCCTGGAATCGTGGTCCCAACCCACCCTGGCCGGTGAGCTGGCCCGTGCCCGGGCCGTGCTGCGACAGCAGCTGCGCACCCTCTTCTCCCCGGAGCTGGCCGCCATGGGCGACGCCGAGGCGACAGCAGCGCTAGCGGCGCTCGACGTGCTGTGCTCCTTCGAGGCCTACCAGCTCATGCGCGGCGACCAGCGCCTGAGTGCCTCGCAGGTGCGCGGCGCCCTGAGCCGCGCCATCGCGTTGCTCCTCGCTCCCGCCCGAGGTGCCCCGCCCGGCGGCCGACGGTGACCGTCGCCAGGGGCTCGGTGCGCTCCGAGGCCCGCATCTCGTGCCCCGCCGACGAGCTGTGGGACCTGGTGGGCGACCCGGCCCGGTTGCCCGAATGGTTCCCGGGCGTGGTGTCGTGCACGGTGGACGGCGACGAGCGCCTGGTCACCACCGGTGCCGGCCTCACCATGCCCGAGCACCTCCTCACGGTGGACAGGTTGCAGCGGAGGTTCCAGTACCGCATCACGGCGCCGGTGTTCCGCGAGCACCTGAGCACCATCGACGTCCACGACCTGGGGGACGGCACCAGCCTGGTCGTCTACAGCGTGGACGCCGAGCCGTCGGTCATGGCCCTGGTACTCGGGGGGGCGGCCGGCAACGCCCTGGAGAACCTGCGACAGATGACCGAGGCACGACGGTGAGCGGGCGTCGCAAGATCCTCTTCGTCACCACCGACCAGCAGCGCTACGACACCTTGGGGTGCAACGGGGGCCTACTGGCCCGTACCCCGGTGGTGGACGCCCTGGCCGCCGCCGGCATCCGCTACGAGCGTGCCCATCCCCAGTCGGTGGTGTGCATGCCGTCGCGCTCGACCATCCTCACCGGTCAGCACCCGGCCACCCACGGGGTGTGGATGAACGGGGTGCCGTTGCCTTCCGACGCCCCCTCGGTGGCCGCCGTGCTGCACGAAGCCGGGTACCGCACCGCCCTGGTGGGCAAGGCCCACTTCGAGCCCTACCTGGATCCGTTCCTGCGCTTCCCCGAGAACGCCCAGGGCAGGCTGGGCACCACGCCGCCGGCCGGCGTGCACCGCGGCTTCGAGCACCTCGAGCTCGCCACCCACGGACCGGTGGGGCCGCTGCACTACGCCCGTTGGCTGGCCGAGCACCATCCCGAGGCCGTGGGCGGCTTCTACTCCGTGCTCGACGGGGACATGCAGGTGAACGGCGAAGGCGGCGGCGACACCGGTGCGCCGCAGGTGAAGGCCAACCCCATCGAGCGGGGCTGGTACCACACCGACTGGGTGGCGGAACGCACCATCTCCTGGTTGTCGGGCCTCGAGCCCGACGACGACTGGTTCTGCTGGATGAGCTTCCCCGACCCGCACCATCCTTGGGACCCGCCCCAGTCCGAGATGGGCCGCGTCGACTGGCGCCAGGTCCCGCTGCCGGCCGGCTACCCCGCCGACGCCGAGGAGCGCCTGCGCATCATCGAGTCCAAGCCCCGTCACTGGCGGCTGTGGTACGAGGGCACCCTGGTGTCCAACTACGAGGCGCCCGCCACATGGGTGCCGGCCTCGCTCACCGCCGACCAGGTGCGCGAGGTGAACGCCCGCAACGCCGTGGAGTGCGAGCTCGTCGACGAGGCGCTGGGACGCGTCCTCGAGCACGTGGAGCGCCGCGGGTGGGGGGCGGACACCGACGTGATCTTCACCACCGACCACGGCGAGCTCCAAGGCGACTTCGGCCTCCTCTTCAAAGGGCCCTACCACGTGGACGCCCTGATGCGCCTGCCCCTCGTGTGGCGCCCGGCTCCCTCGAGCGGCCCCGTCCCCGCCGTGGTGGGGAGCCCGGTGGGGCTCGTCGACCTGGCCCCCACCTTCTGTGCCATCGCCGGGGAGGGGCCCGCCCCCTGGATGCAGGGCCGGGCCCTGCCCGTCTCCGAGACCGACGCCGCCCGGCGGCGCTTCGAGCAGGTCCTCACCGAGTGGGACAGCGCCCTGTTCGGCGTGGACGTCCACCTGCGCACCATCACCCGTCCTCCGTGGGTGTGCACCGCCTATCTGCGCGGGTCCGTGCACGACGGCAGCGAGGGTGAGCTCTACGACCTGGGCGACGACCCGCACCAGCGGGTCAACCTGTGGGACGACCCGGCCCGCCGCTCGCTGCGCCAGGAGCTGGTGGCCGAGCTGTGGGACTCCCGGCCGCCGGACCGCCACCGGACCCTGCGCCTGGAGGCGCCCGTGTGAGGTAGGGCTCAGCCTCGACGCCCGAGACCGCCCAGGAGGAACCGGCAGATCTCGTCGGCGGCCTCCTCCAGTGCCATGGGCGCCGGGTCGCCGGCCCGCACCGACATGGCGCCGTAGAGCTGCTGGCCGATGAAGCTCGCTGCCCGGGCCGGGTCCACGTCGGCGAAGGAGCCCTCGGCCGTGCCGGAGGCGACGAGGTCCTCGAGGAGCCGGGCCATGTCGAGCCCGATGGAGGCCAGCTCGGCGTCCACGGCGGCGCCCGTGTCGCCGGCCGACGCCTGCACGGCCATGGCCAGGCGGAAGAAGGCGGGGTTGTCGTCGATGCGGGCCAACATGGCGCCCACGACGGCGCGCAGGCGGCTCACGGCCCCCGACGCCTGCTCCCACTCGGCCACGATGCCGTCCTGGAGCTGGGCGTACATGCGCTTCAAGCACGCCCGCACCAGCTCGTCGCGGTTGGCGAAGTACACGTAGAGCGTGGAGCGGGCCACCTGCGCCTCGGCGGCGATCTCGTCCATGGACACCTCGGTCGTGCCCCGCTCGCCGAACAGGCGCCGGGCCACGTCCACGATCTGGTCGCGGCGGAAGTCACGGATGACCTCCTTCAGTGCCTCGGGGTTGCGCCTGCTCACGGGCGCCGAAGTTACCGGGGCCTCAGGGCCGCACCCGCCGCCCCGGCGCGAAGGTGACGGGCAGATGCTTGATGCCGCTGATGAAGCGCGAGCGCAGGCGTTCGGGCGGCCCCGCCGGTGCCAGGTCGGGGAGCCGGTCCAGGAGGTGCTCGAACATCACCCGGATCTCCATGCGTGCCAAGTTGGCACCCAGGCAGAAGTGGGGCCCGCCCCCGCCGAAGGCCATGTGCGGGTTGGGGTGGCGCCCCACGTCGAAGCGCTGGGGGTCGTCGAAGACCGTTTCGTCGCGGTTGGCCGAGACGTGGAAGAACACCACCTTCTGGTCGGCCGGGATCCTGCGCCCCGAGAGCTCGACGGGCTGGGTGGTCTGGCGCCTGAAGTTCATGACCGGGCTCACGTAGCGCAACATCTCGTCCACGGCGCAGTCCATGAGCGAGCGGTCGGCCAGCAGGCGCTGCCACTGGTCTGGGTGGTCGAAGAAGGCCACCATGGCGCCGGACATGAGGTTGCGGGTGGTCTCGTTGCCGGCGATGGTGAGCAGGAGGAAGAACAGCTCGAGTTCGAGAGCGCTCAGTTGCTCCCCCTCCACCTCCACCTGGGCGAGCACGCTCATGAGGTCCTGGCGCGGCTCCAGGCGCTTGCGCTCGAAGAGCGCCGCCGCGTAGGCGTAGAGCTCGAGCGCCGCCTCGGTGGGTGCCTCGGCCGACACCTGGTACTCGGGATCCTCGCTGCCCACCATGCGGTTGGACCACCGGAACATCTGGTCGCGCTCGGCGGCGGGGACGCCGAGCAGCTCGGCGATGACCACCAGAGGCAGCTGGGCGGCCACGTCGGTGACGAAGTCGGCCTCGCCCCGCTCGATCACGGCGTCGAGGATGTCGTCGGTGGCCACATGGATGCGCTCGTGGAGCTGGGCCACGGTGCGGGGGGTGAAGCCCTTGTTCACCAGGCGCCGGTAGCGGGTGTGCAGCGGGGGGTCCATGTTGAGCATCATGAGCCGCTGCTCCTCGACCGCCTGCTCGGGGATCTCGAAGGGCATGGTGCCCCGCCGGTGCGAGGAGAAGCGCTCGTGGTCGCGGTTGACCACCACACAGTCGCCGTGGCGGGTGACAGCCCAGAAGCCGGGCCCCCCCGGCTCCTCGTGGAAGGACACGGGGTCCCGGGCGCGCAGCCAGGCGAAGTAGTCGTGGGGGACGCCGGCAGCAAAGGTGGCGGGGTCGGCCAGGTCGGCGGCCCGGGGTGCCACGTCCTCGGCGAGAGCAGCCATCGTACGTGTCCTCCGATCGATCGGACATGATGTCCGATCCATCGGATGGTACGACGGCGCGGCGGGCCGGGCAAGCCGGGCGCAGGGGTGGGCGCCGCCCGCTTGCCGCCGCCAGGAGCCCGGCTCCGCGGGCGTTCCCACCCCGGTGGACGCCGAGGCCCGGTCGTGAGGGCGCCGCAGGAGGGGGTGGGCGCCGGTCGGGCGCTTTTCGCCTCGCGCCGGCTGCTCACACCCGCCCACCGCCGCCTGCTGGTGCTGCTGGGCGTGGCCAGCTTCTTCGAGGGCTACGACTTCCAGGTCATCACCGTGGCCCTCAAGCCCCTGCGCCACACCTTCGGCATCGACCAGGCCGCCGCCTCCAGCTGGATCGCCCTCATCTACCTGGGCGCGCTGCCCGCCGTGGCCGCCGCCTGGCGGGCCGACCGGCGCGGGCGGCGCGGCATGCTCCTGTGGTCCATCGTCGGCTACACCGTGGCGACGGCGGGCACGGCCGCCGCCCCCGACCTGGGCAGCTTCGTGGCCCTGCAGTTCGCGGCGCGCTTCTTCCTCGTCCTGCAGGCCACCTTGTGCTGGACGATCGTGGCCGAGGAGCTGCCCGCCGGGGCCCGGGGCTTCGGCTTCGGGTGGCTGGCCATGCTCTCGGCGCTGGGGACGGGATGGTCGGCCATCTTGAACGGCGCGCTGGTGAGCCCGCTGCACCTGTCCTGGCGCTTGCTGTACCTCGCCGCCCTGCCGGTGCTGCTCGTGGCCATTCGCCTGCGCCGCACGCTGGGCGAGACCGAGCGCTACCGGGCCGCCTCCGCCGGCCACCTCGAGCGGCACTGGACCGAGATCGTCCGGCCTCCCCACCGCGCCCGGCTGCTGCTGTTGTGCGGCGTGGGACTGCTGGCCAACCTCACCCAGCAGGCCACCGTCTACGTCGTGGACTTCATGGAGTCCGAGCGCCACCTGTCGGCCTCGGGGGCCAGCCTGACGCTCGTGGCGGCGGGGGCGCTCGCCATCCCGGTGCTGCTCCTGGCCGGCTCGCTCAGCGACCGGGTGGGGCGCAAGCGGGTGCTGTG
>JBJKRZ010000296.1:0-9441 GCA_046704365.1 Acidimicrobiales bacterium
CCCTACTGGTGGCTGCGCTGCTGGGTGGGCCCGCGCCGCGACGGCCATTTTCTCGTGCGCGCCTATCACCGCTTGCTCGTGTGGGACATCGTGGCGGCACCGGCCCTCACGCGGGTCACCGAGCGGCTCCTCAACCCGCTCATGGGCAAGAGCCTGGTCCTCTACCTGGAGAAGCCGGCGGTGGACTGCGGCCCTCGGGAGCAGGAGCTGGAGCAGGCGGCGTGAAGCCGGGCGACGAGCAGCTGAGCGGCGGGCCGGCCCTGGCCCCTGCCGCCTGGCCCCTGCCCGAGGTGCCCGGGGTCCTGAGCGGTGCCGAGGTCCTGGCCAGCGCCGAGTCCATCGCCGCGGTGCAACTGCCCGACGGGATGATCCCGTGGTTCGAGGGCGGTCACTGCGATCCCTGGAACCACGTGGAATCGGCCATGGCCCTGACCGTGGCCGGCCTGCACGACGCCGCCCGGCGGGCTTACTGGTGGCTGATCGACACCCAGCTGGGCGACGGGTCGTGGTTCAACTACTACCTGGCGGGTGCCGGTGTGAAGGACCCGCGCCTGGACACCAACGTGTGCGCCTACGTGGCCACCGGAGCCTGGCACCACTTCCGTGTCACCGGTGAGCTGTCGCTGCTCGAGGACCTGTGGCCCACCGTGCAGGCGGCCATCACCTTCGTGCTGCGCTTCCAGTGCGCCGACGGCGCCGTGCTGTGGTCCGTCGACCCCGACGGTCGCCTGGGCCGCTACCCCTTGCTCACCGGCTCGTCGTCGATCTACCACGCTCTTCGTTGCGCCGTGGCCTGCGCCGAGACGCTGGGGGAGGAGCGGCCCGACTGGGAGCTGGCTGCCGGGCGCATCGCCCATGCGGTGACGCACACCCCGCACGTGTTCGAGCCCAAGGCCGAGTTCGCCATGGACTGGTACTACCCCATGCTGACCGGCGCCCTGTCGGGGAGCGCCGCCGAGGAGCGCTTCGACGCCTGGTGGGACACCTTCGTCATGGAGGGCCTGGGCGTGCGCTGCGTCTCCACCGGTGACTGGGTGACCGCGGCGGAGACGGCTGAGTGCGCCCTCGCCCTCGACGCCCTGGGGCGGCGCTCGCAGGCGGTGGACCTGCTCACCTGGGCCCAGGCGCACCGCTGCGAGGACGGTTCGAACCTGACGGGCCTGGTGTACCCCGAAGAGGTCACCTTACCCCTGGGCGAGCGAACGACCTACACGGCCGGGGCGATGGTCCTCGCCGCCGACGCCCTGTCGGACGCCACTGCGGCCGCCGGGTTGTTCCGAGACGAGCTCCTGCCCGCCGACCTCGACCTCACCGAACCGCGGCGCCGGCTGAACGACGCCTGAGCAGGCGCAGCGATCCGCACTCGCCGTCCTCGTCGAACTGGCCCGAGGCCAGCGCCGCGCACCACAGCTCGTAGGGAGGGCGCCCGCCTTGGGCGGGGTCGGGGAAGACGTCGTGGATGGCAAGCCAGCCGCCCGGTGCCACATGGGGTGCCCAGCCCCGGTAGTCGGCCCACGCCGGCTCGGCGCCGTGCCCACCGTCGATGAAGCACAGGGCGAGCGGCGTGCGCCAGTGGGCGGCCACGGTGGCCGAGTCGCCCACCACGCCCACCACGGTGTCCTCGAGCCCAGCGGCGGCCACGTTGGCGCGCCAGAAGGGGAGGGTGTCGATGCGGCCCGTCGAGGGGTCGACCACTGCGGTGTCGTGGTGGTCCCAGCCGGCCTGGTTCTCCTCGGAGCCGTGGTGGTGGTCGACGCTGAAGAGCACGGCGCCGCACTCGGCCGCCGCCGCCCCCAGGTACAGCGTCGACTTGCCGCACCAGGCGCCCACCTCCACCAAGGTGGCCCCCCTTTGCCCACTGTCGCCGAGGCTCCCGGCGCGAAGGGCGGCGTCGAAGAGGGCCAGCCCCTCGTCGTCGGGCATGAAGCCCTTGGCCAGGCGGGCCAGGGCCAGTCGCTCGGGGCGCCGGGTGCCGGGCGCCAAGGGCGTCCCGGCGCTCACCCGGTGGCCGCCCTGACGGCGCTGTAGACGGCGAAGCCCTCGAGCAGCACACCGGCAGCTTTGCGGATGGCGGCGAGCGGCATCACGCGCACCAGGGTCCGGCCCGCCGCCACGCCGATGCTCGTCACCGCCACCAGCGAGAGCGCCGCCCCGCTGAACACGGCCAGGGGCTGGCGGTAGTGCGCCTCCAAATTGGCGATCAGGATCTGGGTGATGTCGCCCATCTCGGCCACCACGACCACGGCGAAAGCGGTGAGGGCGACGCGCCTGTCACTGTGCAGGCGCCCGGCGAACTGCTCGCCGCGCTGCTCGGCGCCGGACTCCCGCCCGAAGAACAGATACAGGGCGCCGGCGGTGAGCAAGGCGGCCACCACGGCGTCGACGGCCCGGGGAGGGGCGAGCGCCAGCAGGCGCCCGGCAGCCACCGCCACCGCCGCGTTCAGCACCATGGCCGACGCCGTCCCCACCCACACCGCCGCCGCCCGGTAGCGGCTGGCCATGACCACGCTGGCCACCATGGTCTTGTCCGGGAGCTCGGCCAGGAACACCAGGCCGAAGGTCACGGCGATCACCGAGAGCGACACCGCCGTGTGTGGTCAAGTTCCGCTCAGGCGGCCGACGCCGGCGGCCAGCTCGTCGCGTAGCGAGCCGGCCAGGCTGGTGGCGAGGGCCAGGTTGATCCCCATGCGCTCGACGGCCTGGTCCACCGTGCGCTGGGCCGCCGGCACGGGGTGGGCGGCCAGGAAGCTGCGCACGCGCCCCACCTGCTCGGCGCGCCGGCACAAGAGGCGCACCGTCTCGAGCATGTGGGGCAGGAGGTTGGCCGGGAAGCGGGCCACGAGATCGTCCCAGGACCGCTCCACCTTCGACCAAGTCGTCTCGCCCGTCACCCGGTTGCCGAGCAGCACCGAGATCACGAAGGGCCCGTCCTGGCTGCGGGCCTCGGTGGTGGCCACCTCCCAGGCGGCGTCGGCCAGCTCCAGGTCCTCGAAGCGCCCCAGGGACTGCAGGTAGCGCACGCCCTCTTGGGGGGTGGGGGGCTGGCGGAACCGGGCGACGAAGTCCTCGAACTCGGCCCGGCCCCCCGCCCTCGCCACAACGGCCAGCACGGCGGGGGCCAGGTCGGGGTCGAGGCCGGGGCCGGCGCCCATGGCCTGCTTGTGGCGTTCGAGACAGCTCCGGGCCACAGTCGCGTCGGCCCCCACCGTCCCCAAGGTGCGCAACAACTCGGAGCGCAAGGTGGCGGTGCGCTCCCCCTCGCCGGGCCGGCGGTCCCATCCCACGGTGTCGAAGGCGGGGCCGACCAGGGCGCGGGCGTAGGTGGCGAGGAGCCCACGGTCGTCGTCGTCCACCACCCGGTCCAAGAATTCGAGTGCCCCCGTGACCGGTCGCCACACGCCGGGCTCCGGGTCGTGGCGTGCCGCCTCGGCCAGCTCGAGGAAGTCGGCCAGCCCGGCCCGGCCCGCCACCACGGCGGCCCAGGTGTCCGACAACAGGTTGTAGCGCTCGAGGATGTGCAGCGACCCGCCCGAGGCTCCCCCGGCCGCCTCGCCCAGGGCCCGGCGCCACTGCTCGTCGTAGGCGACGCGATAGAAGCCCCAGCCGCCGGCGTTCACCACGGCGGCACCGACACCGGGGGCGAGCTCCACGGGCTCGTCCTCGAGAAGGAGCCGCTCCTCGGCGCCGCCCTCGTCCTCGGTGGCAGGGCGCCACAGCACGGGCACCGCCCAGCCCTCGCCGATGGCGCTGTCTCCCTCGGCGGGCCGGTAGCTGAAGGCCTGGCGCCGCAAGCTGAGGCGCCCGGCTCCGCTCGTTGCCGACACCAAGGGGAAGCCGCCTTGGAAGATCCAGGTGTCCATGATCCTGCGCACCGGCTGCCCGCTCACCTCCTCCAGGGAGTCCCACAGGTCGCTCGTCTCGGTGTTGGAGAGCTGGTGGTCGGCGAGGTAGCGCCGGATCCCGGCGCGGAAGGTGTCGGGGCCCAGGTAGCGCTCGAGCATGCGCAGGACGCCGGCGCCCTTCTGGTAGGTGAGCACGTCGAACATGCCCTGGGCGTCCTCGGGGGGGCCCACGGGGTACTCGATGGGCCGGGTGCTGTGCAGGGCGTCGGTGGACATGGCCGAGTCCCGCTCGGTGCCGAAGTTCACCCACCGTTCCCACTGGGGCCGGAAGGCGTCGACGGCCAGCAGCTCCATCAGGCTGGCGAAGGCCTCGTTGAGCCATATCCCGTTCCACCACTTCATGGTCACAAGGTCGCCGAACCACATGTGGGCGATCTCGTGGGACACGACGTCGGCCACCCGCTCCAGGTCGACGCGCGAGGCGCGACCGGGATCCACGAGCAGCGTGGTCTCCCGGCACACCACGCAGCCCAGGTTCTCCATGGCGCCGAAGGCGAAGTCCGGAACGGCCACCAGGTCGAGCTTGGCTCCCGGGTAGGGGAGTCCGAACCAGTTCGTGAAGAACCGCAGGGCGTGGGCGGCCACCTCCAGGGCGAAGGCGGTGAGGTGCTCGCGTCCAGGGACGTGGACCACCCGCACCGGGATGCCGTCCACGTCCAGCGCGTCGGTGGCCTCGAGCGGCCCCACCACCCAGGCCGCCAGGTACGTCGACATGGCGATGGTGTCGGCGAAGGTCACCGTGGTGGTGGTGCCGGGGCCGGGCTGCTCGGAGAGCACCGGGGAGTTGGAGTACGCCGACAACCCCTCGGGCACGTCCAGGGCGATGGAGAACACCGCCTTGCGGTCCGGCTCGTCGAAGCAGGGGAAGGCCCGGCGCGCGTCGGTGGCCTCGAACTGGGTGACGGCCAGGCTCCGGCGCCGGCCCGAGGCGTCCACGAACGTGGAGCGGTAGAAGCCGCACAGTTGCTCGAGCAGCTTCCCGCCGAAGGCCAGCTCGATGCCGATGTCGCCCGCTGCCAGCTCCCGGGGGAGGCTCAGGACGACTCGGTCCTCGTGGTCGGGGTCCTGGGCGACGGCGACCTCGAGACGCTCGCCCCCGGCGTGCACGGCGGCCGAGCCGATGGACAGCTCCAGGGCGTGCAAGGTGATGGTGCGCACGGGCTCGACGAGCTCGGCCTCGATGTGCACCGTGGCCGAGAAGGACTCGGCATCGAGGTCGGGCGAGACGTGCAGCCGGTAGCGCCGGGGGATGACGCTGTAGGGGAGCCGGTGCTGGCGCGACGGGTCGTTCCTGGCGCCAGCAACCGTCACCCGAGCGAGGCTAGTGCCGGGCCCGGGGCATTAGGGTCGGGCCCCGTGCCCGCCCCCGGTTCGCAGCCCGACGCCGCCGCTCGAGGGGCCGGGCCTGGCGCTCGGGGCTCCTCGGAGGGGCCGCTCGACGTGGTGGCCGTGGGCTCGGCCCTGGTCGACGTCCTCGCTCACGCCGGGGACGACGACGTGTCGAGGCTGGGCCTGGCCAAGGGGTCGATGGCCCTGGTCGACCTGCAGCGGGCCGCCGCCGTCTACAGCTCCATGGGGCCGGCCACCGAGGTGTCGGGCGGGGCGGCCGCCAATACCGCAGCAGGCGTCGCCGCCTTGGGCGGCCGGGCCGGCTTCGTGGGGAAGGTGGCCGACGACGAGCTGGGCCAGGTGTTCCTCCACGACCTGTCGGCCACCGGGGTGGCGCTCGGGCGCCTCACCCGGGTCCCCCTGTCGGACGCGACAGCCGGGGGGGACGCCGCAGAGGACGACGCCGCAGAGGACAGGGCCACCGGCCTGTGCCTGGTGCTCGTCACCCCCGACGGCGAGCGCACCATGGCCACCCATCTGGGGGTGGCCTCGACGTTGGCCCCCGAGGACGTGGACGAGGACCTGGTGGCGGCGGCCCGGGTGCTCTACGTCGAGGGCTACCTGTGGGACCTGGGGCCGGCCAAGGCAGCCATCCGCCGGGCCGTGGAGCTGTGCCACGAGGCCGACGGGTTGGTGGCCCTGTCGCTGGCCGACCCCTTCTGCGTCGAGCGCCACCGTCGGGAGTTCCTGGGGCTGCTCCAAGGCCAGGTCGACGTGCTCTTCGCCAACGAAGAGGAGATCCGGTTGCTCTTCGGCGCCCCGGGATTCGACCAGGCGGTTGCGGCGTGCGAGGAGACGGGCGTGCTGAGCGCGCTCACCCGCGGTCCGGCCGGGTCTGTCGTGGTGGCTGCCGAGGGGGCGACGGCCGTGCCCGCCGAGCCCGTGGACCAGGTGGTGGACACCACCGGGGCCGGTGACCTCTACGCAGCGGGGTTCCTCTACGGGCTCACCCACGGGCTCGAGCCCAAGGGTTGTGCCCGCCTGGGCGGGCTGTGCGCCGGCGAGGTGATCTCGCACCTGGGGGCGCGCCCTCAAGACGATCTGCGGAGGCTGGCGGCGGCAGCCGGGTTGCTGTGAGCGGCCGCAACGTGTGGCTGGAGCGGCGGGTCCTCGCCTATGCCCACCAGGGTGGGGCGTGGGAGGCGCCGTCGTCCACGCTCTTCGCCATCAGCCGGGCCCTCGAGGCGGGGGCGACGGGCATCGAGCTCGACGTGCACGCCACCGCCGACCGCGAGCTCGTGGTGTGCCACGACGCCAGCGTCGATCGCACCACCGACGGCACGGGCCGCATCAGCGCCATGACTCTGGCCGAGCTGCGCGCCCTCGACAACGCCTACTGGTTCGTACCCGGGGCCGACGTCACCCCCGGGCGCCCCCCCGAGGACTACCCGTACCGGGGCAGGGCGCCCTCGGAGCGCGCCTTCGGCGTCGCCACCTTGGCCGAGGTGCTCGAGCTGGTGGAGAGCCACCCGTCGGTCGCCCTCAACCTCGACATCAAGGAGACGGCCCCCCAGGTGCAGCCCTACGAGGAGGACCTGGCCCGCCTGCTGGCCGGGCACCACCTGGGCGACCGCGTCATCGTGGCCTCGTTCACGGACCAGGCAACCGAGGCGTTCTCCCGCCACGCCCCCGACGTGGCCACCTCGGCGGGGACCGTGGCCACCGCCATGTTCGTACGGGCCGTCCGCCAGGGCGAGGAGCCCCCACCCCTTCACCACGTGGCCCTGCAGGTGCCGGCCGTCTACCAGGGCGAGGCGGTCGTCGACCCGCGCTTGGTGGCCGCCGCCCACGACGACGGCCTGGCCGTGCACGTCTGGACGGTGAACGACGAGCCCACCATGGAGCAGCTGATCGACATGGGCGTGGACGGCGTCATCACCGACCTGCCCGGAGTGCTCGTGTCCCTTCTGGGGCGCCGCCGGATGGGCTGCGCCTTCGGGGCGTCAGCAGGCTGAGGGCCGCCGGCCGCGCTCAGCCCCGGCCGGCGTTGGGCCGCTTGCCGTGGCTGGCCTTCTTCTTGGAGCGGATCTTGCGCTTGGTGGTGCGTTTGGACACGAGGGGCGAGGCTAGCGCCTCGACCATGGGCAGTCGGCACGGAGCAGGCGAGTAGCGTCGCATTCCATGGAGCGGCTGGGGCTCGTTGGCCTGCCCAACTCCGGCAAGACCTCGTTGTTCAACGCCCTGACGGGCGCGGCGGCGGCCGTGGCCCCGCACCCGTTCACCACCACCGAGTCCTCGGTGGCGGTGGCGCCCATCCCCGACCGTCGCCTCGACGCCCTGGCCGCCATGAGCGCCAGCAAGAAGGTGGTGCGGGCCGGGGTGGAGGTGGTGGACATCGCCGGGCTGGTGGCGGGGTCCTCCACCGGGGAGGGACTGGGCAACCGCTTCCTGGCCGGCATCCGCGAGGTGGACGCCCTGTGCCTGGTGCTGCGGGCCTTCGAGGACGCCGAGGTGCCCGGCGACAGCGACCCGCTCGACGCCCTGGGGACCCTCGAGCTGGAGCTCGTGCTGGCGGACCTGGCCAGCGTGGAGGCGCAGCTCGACAAGCGGCGCAAGGCGGCCAGGGCCGACAAAAGCCTGGCGGCCGAGGTCTCCGCCATCGAGAATGCCCACCAGGCGCTCCAACAGGGGCTCCCGCTGTACCGCGCCGGGCTGGACGCCGAGGAGGCGCCCCTGCGGCGGGGGTTGTTCCTCCTCACCGACAAGCCGGTGCTGGCCGTGGTGAACGTGGGCGAGGGGCAGATGGACAAGGCACAGGAGCTGGCCGCCCCGGTGGCGGCCGAGTTGGGAGCGCACGGCGAGGCCATCGCCGCCTGCGTCCAGCTCGAGGCCGAAGCCGCCCGTCTCTCTCCCGAGGACCGCGTCGAGCTCCTCGAGGGCCTGGGCCTCGGCGAGGGTGCACTGGCCCGGCTGGCGGCCGCCGCCTACCACGTGCTGGGCCGGCGCATCTTCTTCACGACAGGGGAGAAGGAATCGCGCGCCTGGAGTTTCCGCAGCGGGGCCACCGCTCCCGAGTGCGCCGGCGTGATTCATTCCGACCTCCAGCGCGGCTTCATCCGCGCCGAGGTGATCTTCTGGGAGGAGCTGCTCGAATGCGGTTCCTGGTCGGCGGCCAAGGCGGCGGGGCGGATACGCCTCGAAGGCAAGGATTACGCCGTGGTGGACGGCGACGTTCTCGAGATCCGCTTCAACGTCTGACCATGGGCAGCGACGGCCGCTCCAGCCCCGGTTGGGTACTGCGCGACGGCCAGGTCCTGGCCGCCGCCGAGGTGGCCGAGGGCCTGCCGGCGCGTATCCGCGGGCTCTTGGGGCGAAGCGGATTCGAGGGAGCGCTGTTCCTGCCCCGCACGCGCTCCGTGCACAGCGTGGGCATGCGCTTCTGTCTGGACGTGGCCTTCTTGGACCGTGAGCTCACCGTGATGGACACCGTGCAGCTCCCGCCCTGGCGCATGACGCGTCCGCGCTGGCGGTGCCGGTGGGTGCTCGAGGCCGAGGCGGGTGCCTTCGAGCGCTGGGGCCTGCGGCCCGGCGACCAGCTCGAGCTGCACCGCCCGTCGTGACCGCCGAGGGGCGGCTGGTGCTGGTGGGCACGCCCATCGGCAACCTGGGCGACCTGTCGCCGCGGGCCCGCCAGGCGATGGCGCAGGCCGACCTGTTGTGCTGTGAGGACACCCGGCGCACCCGGCAGCTGCTCGCCCACGCCGGGTTGCACGCCCCGAAGCTGGTGTCGGTGCACGGCCACAACGAGGAGGCGCGCATCGGCGAGGTTCTGGCGCGCCTGGGCGCCGGCGACACGGTGGCGCTCGTGAGCGACGCCGGGATGCCGGGCATCTCGGACCCCGGTGCCCGCCTGGTGGCCGCCGCTGCCGCCGCCGGGGTCGAGGTCAGCGTGGTTCCCGGTCCCAACGCCGCGCTTTCCGCCCTGGTGGTGAGCGGGCTGCCCACCGACCGCTTCTGCTTCGAGGGCTTCCTTCCCCGTCGCGGGGCCGAGCGCCGGCGTCGGCTCGAGGCGCTGGCCCACGAACGGCGCACCGTGCTCCTGCACGAGAGCGCCCCTCGCCTGGCCGCCACCTTGGCCGACCTGGCCGAGGCGTGCGGGGAAACCCGGCGCGTGGCGGTGGCGCGCGAGATCACCAAGCTGCACGAGGAG
>JBJKRZ010000297.1:0-7491 GCA_046704365.1 Acidimicrobiales bacterium
GTGGGCAGCAGCGTGCGGATCTGCTGGCGGGCCTCTTTGGCCTGGGCGCGGGCCTGCTGGAGTAGCGACTTGGCCTGGGCCGGCAGCCGGTCCTCCAGGGGCTCCCAGCCGGCCTCCAGCTTGGAGATCACGCTCTCGACGCGCTCGTCCACGTCCTTGACCCGACGGGCCAGCTCGCCGCGCACGTCGCCGAGGGTGCTCTCGACCTGGGCGCGCGGCTCGGCCAGGCGCTTGGTCAGCTCCTGGCGGCGGACCTGGGCGCGCTGCACGCCGAGGACGCCCAGCCCCACCACCACGTAGGCGGCGTCGCGGGCGGTGCGGGAAATCTCGTCGGTGATGTCCTTCAGTTCGGGCATCGGGCTTCCTCCTTAGGGGTTGAGCGGAGTGCTCGGGATGTGTAGGCGGGCCGTCGACGGCACCCGCCTGGCTCGGGCCTGTTCGCCCACCGGGCTGGGCCGCTGCTTGCTACTGTAGCATCTGGCGCTAACAATAGCAAGCACTTTGCTGGCGGCGGTGGCCCTGGGGCGCAGCCCGCCGGCCCGGTGCCCGGAGGCGCTCGGCGGTAGCCTCGACGGCCTGATGGAGAACCTGGCGCCCCCTGTGGTCGCCGTGATCGTCACCCACGATCCGGGGCCCTGGTTCGAGGAGACCCTGCGGTCCTTCGCAACCCAGGACTACCCCGAGCTCTCGGTCCTCGTGCTCGATGCGGGGAGCGTGGTCGACCCTACCCCGAGAGTGGCTGGCATCCTGCCCGGAGCCTTTGTCCGCCGCCTGCCCGAGAACCACGGGTTCGCCGCCTCGGTGGACACGGTCCTGGGCATGGTGGCCGGGGCCTCGCACCTGCTCTTGTGCCACGACGACGTAGCCCTCGATCCCGATGTCGTCCACGTCCTGGTGGAGGAGTCCTTCCGTTCCAATGCCGGCGTGGTGGGCCCCAAGCTCGTCGGTTGGGACGACCCGGGCCGCTTGCTGCATGTGGGCATGGCCGTCGACAAGGGCGGTGCCGTGGTCGACCGGGTCGAGATCGGCGAGGTCGACCAGGGTCAGCACGACGCCGTCCAGGACGTGTTCCTGGCCCCGGGCGGCTGCCTCCTCGTGCGGGCCGACCTCTTCGCCGAGCTCGGAGGCTTCGACCCCTCGGTGGTGGCGTTGGGGGACGACCTCGACCTGTGTTGGCGGGCGCAGGTGGCCGGGGCGCGAGTGGTGGTGGCGCCTGCTGCGCGCGTCCGACACCTCGAGCGGCTGGCGGCCGGGGCGCGTCCGCTTCCCGTGGGGGCACCCAGCCTCCAGGCGCTGCAGCGCCGACACGAGCTTCGCATCGTGCTCATCGCCTACAGCCCGTTCCATCTCCTGCGTGTGCTGCCCCAGCTCATGCTGCTCTCGCTGGGCGAGGTGGTGGTATCGCTGTCCACGGGGAACACCGGCCGTGCCGCGGCCCTGTGGCACGCCTGGCGCTGGAACTGGTCGAGACGCAAGGAGCTGCGTGCTGCCAGAGGTGCCCTGGCGGAACGCCGGCGCCTCTCGGACGTGGACGTCCGCCGGCTGCAGCTGCACGGGAGCGCCCGGCTCACCAAGTACTTCCGCCGTCTCTTCACCCAGGGCCTGGAGGCGGCACACGGCGTCGGACAGCGCGCCGATACCTCGGCCGCCTATGAGGCAGCGGGCCTTCCCGTCCCGTCCGTTGCAGCGGCCTCCCTGGCCGGGATCCCCCTGGCCGAGATCCCCCTGGCCGGAGAAGGCACCCGGGCCGGAGAAGGCACCCGGGCCGGAGAGGGCACCCGGGCCGGAGAGGGCACCCAAGCGTCAGGTCCGGTGGCGGCGCCCCAAGTCCCTGCACGGCGCTCCGGGCGCCTGGTCACGTTCTTCGTCGTGGCCCTGGTGCTCGTCATCGGAAGCCGTCAGCTCATAGGCCTGGGCTTGCCCTTCTTCGCCGGGGTGCTGCCACTGCCCTCTTGGAGCGCGCTCTTGCACCGCCTCGTCGTGGGATGGCAGGCCCAGGGGCTCGGTGGGGCCGGCCCCACCAGCCCGGCGACCGGCCCCCTCGGCGTCGCCGCCCTCTTGCTCTTCGGATCGAGCGGCGTGCTCCAGAAGCTGGTCGTCCTGGGCTGCATCCCTCTCGGAGCCTGGGGGGTGGCCCGCCTCCTGCGGCCCTTCGCCTCGACCCGCGCCCGCGTGGCCGCCTGGGTCGTCTACCTGGCCTTGCCGGTCGCCTACAACGCCCTCGCCGAGGGGCGCTGGGACGCTCTGCTCGCCTACGCAGCAGCGCCCTGGATCGTGGGGCGCCTGGCCCGGGCGTCGGGCCTCGAGCCGTTCCAGCCCGGCGGCCACCAGACGGTGAGGACCCGGCGCCGTCACCGCCTGGGAAGGCAGGCGCTCGCCTTGGGGCTCCTCGAAGCAGTGCTGTGCTCGCTCGCCCCAGCCGGCGCTGCTCTCACCCTGCTTGTCGCCGTCGCACTGGGACTGGGCGTGCTGTTGGTCACCGGTGGCGGCGCCTGGCGGCCGGCGCTCCGGATGGTGGCCGTCGCCCTCGGAGGCACTGTGGCGTCGGCTGTGCTGTTGGCCCCTTGGGCGTTCACCCTGCTCCAGGGGTCACTGCGCTGGCAGGCCGTGACCGGCTTGCAGCTTGCCCCTGGGAGCGGGGCGGGGTGGGCATCGCTCTTGCGGCTCGCCATCGGGCCTATCGGCGACACGCCTCTGGCATACGGGCTCGTGGCCGCCGCCGCTCTGCCGCTGCTCGTGGCGCTGCGCCAGCGCCTCACCTGGGCGGCGGCCGCATGGGCGTTGATCGGATCGGCGCTGACGCTGGCATGGTGCGAGGGACGGGGTTGGACGGGAGCCTTCGCCATCGACCCGCAGATGCTCCTCGTGCCCGCAGCCGTCGGCGTGGCGTTGGGGATCGGCTTGGGCGTAGCGGCTTTCGAGTCGGACCTGCCGGGCCGGCACTTCGGGTGGCGCCAGGCCATCGCTGCCGGTGCCGCCGCCGTGGCCGCCCTGGGCGCCCTGCCGGTTCTCGCTGCCGCCGGTGGCGGGCGCTGGGACATGCCCCTCACGGGCTACGGCGAGGCAACGGCTTGGTTGGCGGCCAAGGCGCCGCATGGTGGGTTCCGCGTGCTGTGGTTGGCCGATCCTCGAGCGCTGCCCGGGGGTGGCTGGCAGCTGGAGCCGGGTGTGGGCTACGCCGTGAGCGACAACAAGCTTCCCGACCTCACGGCCTCCTGGGCCGGTTCCGACCCGGGAGGCAGGGCCACGCGGCTGGCTGGCGAGCTTCGGCAGGCCGAGAACCACGGGACCGTCCAGCTGGGCAAGGAGCTGGCCGTGCTCCACATCAGGTACGTGGTCATCGTTGAGGGCCTGGCTCCCGAGGTTCCCGGCTACCAGAAGCCGCCGGCGTTCCCGGTCCCCGCCCGGTTGACGAGCGCCCTGGCCGCCCAGAGCGATCTGACCCAGGTCCCCGGTCAGGGAGGGCTCCAGGTGTTCGTGGACGACGTGGCACCCGCCGGCCCGTTGCCGGCCCATGCCGTCTCCTCGGTCGCCTACCGGGCCGGGCAGGGCGCCGAGATCGTCGTGTGGCTGATCGTGCTCGGCATCGTCGTAGGGCGGTTGGGGAGCTCGCGTCGCCACCGGCGGCGTGGACGTCCGGCGCAGGCGCCGAGCGGCCCTCTTCCGAGCGCTCCCGAGGTGCCCATCGTGGGCGTCCCGGCCACCGTGCTCGGAGCTCTACCGGGGGGCGTGGGGGCACCGCCGGCCGGGGTCGGGACACCCGCCGAGGTCAGCCCGTGATCGCTGAGCGACGGCGCCGCCCCCTCGTGGTGGGGGCGGCGCTCCTCGTCGTCGCCGGCGTGTCGACGGCCGCCGCCCTGGTCCCGAACCGGCCGTCCGCCCCCACCCGGGTCCCAGCCAGCGCCGTGCTGGCGGGAGCCGGCGCCGCGTCGTCGGCGTGGTACTGCGCAGGCGTAGCCGACGCACCCTTGGGCACTCAGGCTGCACTTCTCGTGGTGAACGCCAATCCCCGGCCCGTCTCCGGCACCATCGACACCGTCCCCGTGGGGTCGCAGGTGGCCGCTCCCCAGAGCTTCTCGGTCCCTGCCGACAAGCAGGTGGTGCTACCCGTGGTCACCGGGGCGGCCACCGTTCTGGTCCATGGCGGTGCTGTTGCCGTCGAGCAGGTGCTGAGCGGTCCCCTGGGCCCCAGTGCGGCGCCGTGCGCCTCGTCCACCTCGACCAGTTGGTATTTCGCCCAGGGGTCGACGGCGTCGGGCTTCGCTGTGCAGGTGGCTCTGTACAACCCCTTGCCGACGCCCGCTGTCGTGAACGTGACCTTCGTGTCGGCGACGGGAGGCGCCGTGGAGCCCCCCGCTTACCAGGGTGTGCCCGTGGGGGCGGGGACCGTCGTCGTCGAGAACGTGGGCGACCACGTCCAGAACGACCCGTCCGTGGCCACCGAGGTCAGCGCCCTGTCTGGCTCGGTGGTGGCGGCAGAGATCGTCCAGACGGCGGGCCCGGGGGGCAACGGGCTGTCGCTCGTCGACGGCGTCTCGACTCCCTCGCCACGGTGGGCCTTTGCTGCCAACGCCGACCTTTCCGGCGGGGGGACCTGGTTCAGCATCTTCAACCCCTCGCACCAGACCTGCACCGTCACGGTGTCCTTCGCCCTGGCCCAAGGTGAGGCCGCCCCGCTGGTGGTGCGCGTGCTGGGCCAGTCGCTCCTCTCCGTGGCAGCTCAGGACCTCACCCGCATTCCGACGGGAACACTGTTCGGGCTCGTCTTCTCGGCGTCCTCCGGGCGCGGGATCGTGGTGGCGCGCATGGCGGCGTCACCGGCTGGAGTTGTTCCTTCCATCGGGGTCACCCAAGGGCAACCTGACGGGGTGCACCGCTGGCTGGTTCCTGCTGTGGTGCCCGGCGAGCTGCCCTGGGGACTCGCCCTTCTCGACATGGCAAGTCGGCCTGTGCACGTCGAGCTGCACGGGTTCGCCAGCGGAGGCCGGCTCGTCCTCCTGCCCGGCCAGTCCGCCTTCACGCTGCAACCGGGGATCCTGAAGGTGATTCCTTCCCCTGGTACGCCGGTGGGGTGGTCACCGAGCGAGGTGACCGCCGACGGCCCCGTGGCGGTCCAGCTTGACCCCGTGCCCGCCGCGCCGCCGGGTACGGCCACTGTCCCGGCTTGGCCCCTGTTGAGCTGACGCTGCGCTCGCCGGCAGCCAGCGACGGTGCCGGCAGGCCGACGCCCGTCGATCAGCGAGCGATCAGCGATCGATCAGCGATCACTGCACGAGGAGCTGGGCGAGCCGCTGCTTCAGGGCGAGCTCGAAGGTCCCGGGGGAGCGGTCGGACTGGCAGGACTGCTCGTCCCTCCACTCCCGCCACTCCCGCCCCCGCCTTCGGCACCGCCAGCACTGCCGCTCCCGCTCCCGCTCCCGCCCCCGCCCCCGGCGGCGTTCGCACTCGCCTCGCGCCCGGGCGCTGTGGGGCCCCGTCTGTGCGGAGGCTTCTCGGCGCTGTGCAGGTGACGGACCGACTCGGACTCGTGCACGGGGCGCCCGTAGGCCTCGACGACGAGGCGTCCGACCTCGTCGCCGTCCAGAGTCTCGCGCTCGAGAAGGCCGTGGGCCACGGCCTCGAGCCCGCCGCGGTGGCGTGAGAGGAGCTCGATGGAACGCTCCTCCTGCTCGCGCAGAATGCGAGCCACTTCGGCGTCGACAACCCGGGCGGTGTCCTCCGAATAGTCGCGGGAGTGCAGGAGGTCCTCACCCAGGAACACCATGCCCTGCGAGCCCCATGCCATGGGGCCGAGCTCTTCGCTCATGCCCCATTCCCTGACCATCTTGCGAGCCAGCTCTGTGTTGCCCACCAGGTCGTTGCTGGCCCCCGTGGACAGATCCCCGTAGACGAGGATCTCGGCCGCACGGCCGCCCATCCGCACGGCCAGCGAGTCTTCGATGACCTCGCGGGGGTAGATGTGGCGCTCCTCGAGGGGCAGCTGCTGGGTGACGCCGAGCGCCATGCCGGTGGGCAGGATCGTCACCTTGTGCACCGGATCGGCGTGCTCGAGCACGTAGGCCAGTACGGCATGGCCGGCCTCGTGGAACGCCACGCGCTCTTTCTCCTGGTCGGAGAGCACGAGGCTCTCGCGGCGCTGGCCCATGAGGACTCGGTCTCGGGCCGACTCGAAGTCCTGCATCTCCACTTGGTGCGAACCCCGGCGCACGGCGTAGAGGGCGGCCTCGTTCACCAGGTTGGCCAGATCGGCGCCGCTCATTCCCGGCGTGCCACGCGCCACGAGCTCGAGATCGACGTCGGGGCCGATGCGCTTGTCCTTGCAGTGCACCTTCAAGATGGGCAGGCGCTCGTCGAGGTCGGGCAGTGGCACCACGATCTGGCGGTCGAAGCGGCCTGGGCGCAGGAGGGCCGGGTCCAAGATGTCAGGGCGGTTGGTGGCGGCCATGATCACGACACCCTCGGCCGGGTCGAAACCGTCCATCTCGGAGAGCATCTGGTTGAGCGTCTGCTCGCGCTCGTCGTGGCCCCCGCCCAGTCCGGCACCGCGCTTGCGTCCGATGGAGTCGATCTCGTCCACGAAGATGATGGCGGGTGCTTGCTTGCGGGCGGTCTGGAAGAGGTCGCGTACCCTGCTGGCACCGACACCAACGAACATCTCCATGAAGTCCGAGCCGCTCACCGACATGAAGGGGACGCCGGCCTCGCCCGCCACGGCCCGGGCGATCAGCGTCTTGCCCGTACCCGGTGGGCCCACCAAAAGGATCCCCTTGGGGATGCGAGCGCCGATGTCCCGGAAGCGGTGAGGCGACTTCAAGAAGTCGACCACCTCGCTGATCTCGACCTTCACTCCCTGGTAGCCGGCAACGTCGTTGAAAGTGGTTCGTGGACGTTCGGTGGTGTACAGGCGCGCTCTCGACCGGCCGATGGACATGATTCCTGTCATCTGCCCCTGAGCCCGCCTGCTGATCCAGAAGAAGATGCCGACGAATAGCAGCAGGATGATGATGGTGGGGAGCCACTGGCCCAGGGCACTCTGGGTCGGGGTGTTGAAGTGGACCGTGGGTACGTTCGCCTTCAGGGTGTCGATCTCGTTCTGCACGGCCGGGTCCGGACCGCTCACCGAGTAGTGAGTGCCGTCCTTGAGCTGTCCGGTGATGACCCCTGTCGAGTTGTCGACGGTGGCCGAGCTCACCTTGTGGGCCGACACGTCGGCGAGGAACGCCTTGTAGCCGATGGTCTTCACCGAAGGCTTCGACACCAGGGGCGGGATGATCAAGAAGGCGATCACCGCCACGAGGAGGAGGGCGAAGACCCAGCGCCAGCTCTGGTCGCCTGATCCGCCACCGGAAGACGGGCCGGAACCGCCGGCGCCACCGGGGGCGGGCCGGCCGCGACGATCGGGGAGAGGGCTCATCCGACCATGCTACGCGCCGAGCGCGTTCTTCCAGGCAGCAACCGCAGTCTCAATGACAGAGCTGCTCGCTAACCTCG
>JBJKRZ010000298.1:0-14483 GCA_046704365.1 Acidimicrobiales bacterium
GGCGAATGACAGCGACAGCCTGAGCATCACCGGCGGCACGGTGAACACGTGCAGCGCCGGCGCGCCGATCAGCCATGGTCAACGTGAGCGCCGCTCACGTGTTCATCGTGACCGTCGGGCAACAGCGCCTCGCCATCGGGCGTCGTGATTGGGACTGGTTCGATCACAACCCAGGAAGTCTGGTATGGACCGAAAGATCCGACGTGCTGTCCAACCGGTCGTTCGACCACTGTCTGGACCTTCGACGGCTCCTCCTTCTCGCCTAGTACGACTACCCAGGTTCAGCCAGAAGGATCATGACCAAACGCATTCAGAGCACCGACGGGCGGGGAACTCGAAGCGGATCTTCGGTTTGGCAACCTTCAAGGACGGTGCCTTCGAGCGTTAGTGTGCCGAGCGACCGTTCCTAGAATCGTTCAATGATCGAAATCGCTGGATTCCGAGCTATCAGCGCATCAGCGTCTGTGCACGGAGACTGCATAGCTATCGCCGGCGATGAACGGTCGGCGATTCCATGTGGCCCAACGCTCATCCAGCGACAACCCGGCGCTCCTACAAGCCGCGTCATATTCACCGAGACTGAAGCCCTGGTCGATCTCGAATCCGGCGGCGCTGAACCCTCGGTCGAGTTGGAACCCGGCAACCAACGCGCCTCCAGGGGCCACGTGAAGGGCGCAACTCCCGACGAGGGCGGGGCGATCCGAAACAGGGCAGAACAGCGGGACGTTCCCGGCCATCACTACGACATCGAACAGACGCCCGAGATCTAGGGTTGCCAAATCGGCCTGGATCCAGACAAGCTCGGGAGCGCGGCGGCGTGCTTCGGCGATCATGGACGCGTCGACGTCAACTCCGATGACCTCGATACCGTGCCGCCCCAGCTCGATGGCGACCCGTCCCGAGCCACATCCCGCATCAAGGACCGACCTCGGGTCCAGAGTACGAACAAAGGTGGCTTCACCATGGACGTTCACACCCCGCTCAGCCAGGGTGTCGAACCTTGCTTGGTACGCCTCGCCGTCGAAATCCATGAGGACCATTTGAGTCACCGAGCCCGACTACGGCAAGAGCGCCCGATCGGGTTCGCTCGCCTTGCTACCCCCCACGACGGCCTCAGGCAGCCCATCGTCGCCGGCCGTCTCGATTCAACGAATGTCGATTTGTCAAGCACCGGAGGCGGGCGACCGCGGTCCTGAGGGTCACGGAGGCTTCCTACTTATGGTATGTGCCTCCGGCACAATATGGAGTGCGGTCCTTCTCCCAAAGTTAACCAGTCCCGGTCGCGGCGTTCTCGAGAACCGTCGTTCGCGCTCGTCGGAAGGTTCACACCCGTATCAATGCCGATCGAATAACGAATGTTCTGGTTCTATCCGATTGGTCCTGAGTTATGCCAGGACGTGCATGAGGACAGGGGCGAAGTCCTTGGCATGGCTGATGAAGCCCCCGTGGCCTCCGGGAAACTCGACCAGCGCTGTGCCGAGTCGCTCGGCAAGAACAGCAGCCGTTCTCCACGCAAACTGGCCCCGGGAAGTCATTCCTCCGGCGGGAATAACGTGCGTCGGCGCCGCCTGCAGAGCAGAGAAGTCGGGCCTGTAGAGAGCGATGGGAAACAGGGAGTGAGCGAAGAAACGCTGACTCGTCGCCGTCATGTCGGGTGAAGGCGGCTGTGACGCGGGCGACTCGCTCTGGGGGGCCATGTCGATCCCGCTAAAGCTCGAGAATCTCTGCCAGGCGGGGCCGATTCCGCTCGCTTGGTAGGTGGCATAGATCTCTTGAAGCTCGGAACGCGCTTCCTCTGCTTCCGGCAGGAGGAGGGCGAGCGGGGGTTCGTGAGCGACAAGGGTCTGCACGTCTTCGGGATAGCGAGCAACTAGTGCGAGCCCCGTGACTGCGCCTCCACTACTGCCGAAGACGTAGGCCGGCCCACCGCCCACGGCCTCGAGCACCTGGTGTACATCGTCGGCCAAAAGATCAGGCTCGGCGTCTTGGTCGCGGTCATCGATGGTGCTGCGGGGAAACCCTCGGGGGTCGTAGGTCACGACGGTGAAATGCTTGGCGAGCAGTAGAGCGATAGCGGCAAACCCAGCGGTGCCCATGGGATGGCCCACCAACATGAGCAAGGGACCCGCTCCTCGCACCTCGTAGTACAGGCGCGCGCCCGGAACGTCCAGCGAATGACTCGCAGTCAGTGCCGTTTCCAAGTAATTCCTCCAATCGACCAAGACATTCGATTCTGAGCGTAGCGCGGCACCACGGTCCCCAATCTGGTCATTGCCCCGGTTGGCCGGAATGGTTCCGTGCGCGTTATCGGCCAACGCGAGGGCTGCTCTTCGCGCGCATGATCGTCGTTCGGGGAGCCTGCCAAGCTGAACCGCATGAGACTTTCTGGTGCCGGTCGTCGCGTCCAGACCTACCAGTCCGACCCACCAACTAGGCACTGGGCCCCTGGCGGCACCACCTCACCGTCTACCCTGATGCCTGTGTCTCCGTTGCTCATCGTCGCGATGGTGAAATCGAGCTGGCTGTAGATGTCACTCCAGGCCTCGCCAGTAGTTAGATCCGTTACGTCGAGATAGGAGCTTGAGCCACCAGGCCCTGAGCCGTAGCCCCCTCCCTGGGTCGGAATCCACGAAGGGGAGTTTTGGGTCAGGAAAGCCTGCGTGTCAGAGGGCGCCTCTGTGACTTCGTAAAATTGCGCTTCGTCGACAAGGGGATTGCAAGCGGGCTCCTGAGAAGGTCCGGAGAACTGCGATCCAGATGGTTGTTGTATCTGCTGGGCACCAGGCGGCAGGATCGCAGCTTGAAGCATCTGTCCAGCTTGCCCTTGTGGTGTCGACGCGGGTGTCGGGTCCGTAAGTGGTGTGGCAGCGATGGCGACCGTGTCGGGGCTACCTGACGAAGCACAGGAGTTGGAGCAAGATCCTTCAAAGGGAACATCACCAATAGAGAAGACACCGCCGTCAGCCCCTACAAGCCAGTAGCCCTCGACGCTATAGGCGACGGTCGTCATTCCGACAATGTCATCAACGTGGATGCCGAGGTCCGGCAATGAGCCGAAATATGGAGTGTCAAAGGAGAAGACACCGCCGTCGGCCCCAACGAGCCAGTAGCCACTGCCATATTGAGCTGGTGCCATCCCAACGATGTCGCTCACGTGGCTTCCGAGGCCGGGAACTGAACCGTAAAAGCCAGCGTCGCCAAAGGCGAAGACACCGCCGTCGGCCCCAACGAGCCAGTAGCCACTGCCGTAGGGCGTCGAGGCGATACCTACGACCGGCTCGTTGAGCCGTTTTCCACCCATGGAACCGAAAAATCGAGCGTCGCCGAACGAGAAGACGCCGCCGTCAGCGCCGGCGAGCCAGTAACCGCCGCCGTCGGGGGTCGACGCGATCCCAACGATGTCGTCTGTGTGGATTCCGAGGCCGGGCAGCGAACCGTAAAAGCGAGCGCTGCCGTAGTTGGCGACGCCGCCGTCGGCGCCGGCGAGCCAATAGCCGGTACCTGTTGCGGATGGGACCGCCATGGCTACCACAGAGGAGAAGCCATTGGACACCGATCCGTAATAGCTGGCGTCGGGGCCGAAGCCGTTGATGTGATTGGTCATGGTTGGCTCACAAAAGCACGGCACCAGTCCGGTGTTCCTGTTAAGTAGCCAGTACCCCCGGCCAGAGGTGGTCACGTCGAACGAGTTTCCACCGTAGGTCTGAGTCACCGTCGACCCGAGGTTGCATGTGGCACCGATGCTGGCGGGGCCGGGTCCGCTCATACTTCCGGGATTGGCGGTAAACGATCCGGTCCACGATCCGTCCGGAGCTGTCGAGACCGAGAATTGTGTCACGCTCACTGCATCACTTCTCGTGTAATAGCTGACGTAGATGTTGACCGTGCTCCCTCCTGGGCATGGGGTCGTACTCTGGACATTGATTACGGTGTCCACTGGAGCGTCCTGAGGCGAAACGCTAAAGGTGGGAGCATCGGTGCCGAGCGCCGCAGGGGTGACAACAGAGGTCACCAGCAGCACGAGCCCTCCGGCCCCGATACATCGCAGCGCCATTCGCATCAGGGGACTTCTGGCAGGTGAATCGAAGCGACGGCGCCACGAAGACGAAAACGTGACCAAAGGCTTCGCCAGTAGGGTGGAAAGGCGCCAACACCAGTTAGCGGTACTTCTGGGTTGACCGTCGTAGCCTGAGAGTCGAGGAGCAGGCGCCGTAGCGCACCTCATGTCATACCCTCCTCCCGCTGAGGGTCACGTCGCCCCGCATCGGCCGTGGCCTCCAGCCCGCTACTGTCGGCCCCCGACCTCTTAGTCTCCCTCAACCATCGGCATGGGAAAGGAGTCGAAAGTCCCATTTGCCCTCTTGCTCCTCTAGGTAAGCGGCCGGTTGGTTCGCCTCCAACTGCTTCGTTATTCGGGTCCGACTCCAGCCGGAACCTCGTCAGGAGCGTTTTTGAGGCGCAGGACAATGCACTTGGGGGATGCCCTGCGGAGCCGACCGCAAATGACACTCCGGACGACATGAGAAGAGCGTCAGCCACGACCGCTACTGCGGATCTTTCACGCCCAGGGTAAAGGGTGAGCTGGACCCTCTCCCGGCCGATATCGCTCCTGGGGTGGGTTAGACCACTCGTCGGATGATGACAGGCCCCGATACACGTCCTGGCGGTGGCCGAGGCGGACCACGAGGACGAGTAGGACGTCGTCTTGGATCTCGTACACGACCCGGTAGTCGCGTACCCGAACCCGCATGAATTCGGTTCCCTTGAGTGCCACCGCGCCCTGCGGCCGTG
This sequence comes from Acidimicrobiales bacterium, assembly GCA_046704365.1. GTDB lineage: Bacteria > Actinomycetota > Acidimicrobiia > Acidimicrobiales > UBA8190 > UBA8190. Next base: position 4,792 of record JBJKRZ010000298.1, read on the forward strand.
GGTTCTCGGCGAGGGCGTCAATCACCTGGGCGATCGTCGTCCGGACGTTTTTGGGTAGACCCCGCAGCTGTTTGGCCGCTCTGGGACGAAAGCGAACTTCGTAGCTCACAACCCGAGGGCTGCCTTCACCTCGTCCCAGGGGATGGACTCACCCTCCTCCTCGAGGGCCGACCTGGCCTCGGCGATGTCGATTGCGTCCTCAGCTAGCTCGATCAGCCGGTCGAGGTCCTCGGCGTCGATCACGGCGACCAGGCGCTTCCCGCGTCGATTGAGATACACAGGCTCGTGGAGGCGCCGCGCCTCGTCGATCACGTCGGCCAGGCGATTACGGGCCTCCGACACGCTCACTTCGCTCATGTACGAATCGTACTAGTCGTACATTGAAAAGCAGCGCTCGAGGGCGGCCAAGGGCTGGCGGAGCGGATCCGTGACGGCTGCGAGCTCGAGTTTCCAGGCCCGCCGATCATGGATCCGGCCGGCCGCCAGCGGCCGGCCTGGGAGCAGATGCCCAGAGGAGGGGTGCGCTCCCTGTAACACTGCCCCTGCGGATCACCGGCCCTCCGCTCCTGTACCGACCGGTATTCGCGCGCCCGATCAGGCCGCCGGCTCCTTGTCGTTCCGACCAAGATGGATCGGCACCCGCCGCCCCTCGTCATCGAAGACGGCTACGAGTTCGAGGTGCGCGCCGAGGGCCTCGACGTACTGACGGAGGGTCGACACCCGCACGTCATCGGCGTGCTCGAGCTTCGAGATGGCGCCCTGAGTCACTTCCAGACGCCCGGCCAGTTCGGCTTGGCTGACAGCCTCCTTGTGGCGGAGCTCGTAGAGACGGATCTCTTCCAACGTCTCGGCGCGCTTCTGCGCCAGCCGTTCCTTCGCCCCCGGCTGCGACGTCACCTTCTCTCGCAGCTCCGAAAACTTGGTTTGCGCCATCAGATCAGCCTTTCATCCTTCAGTTCCTGTAAGTACATGTCGTACAGCTCATCGGCCAACGGGATCGCCCACTCGTACCACTCGTCCCAGTGGCCCGACTTGTCGCCCCCCAGGAGCAAGATCACCTGTTGCCGGGGATCGAACATGAAGAGGATCCGCAAGGCGCCGCCTCTCGACGCTCGCAACTCCTTCATGTTGTGATGCCGTGACCCCTGAATCCGGTCGACGACCGGCCGGCCGAGATCCGGTCCCCGTTCGGCGAGCAGATCCACTCGGTCGGTCACCGACTCCCGCTGGTCCTCGGTGAGTCCGTCCCACCATGCGACGAACTGGTCCGTGACTTCGACCTCCCACACCGACTGAGTATGAGTTATTCCTCATAATGAGTCAAGGCTCATACAGCTTTCCGGCGATCGAGCGGTCGTCAAGGGCGGCCGCAGGCCGACGCCAGTGGACCCTTGATGACTGCGAGCTCAAGCGCCCGGGAGCCCCGACCATGGAGCCCCGGGCCGCCGAGGCGGCCCGGCTGGTAGCTGCTGACCAGGACAGATGCGGGTGCGGGCCCTGTAACACAGCACCGCAAACTACACGCTTGACATTTCGACCCAGCCAAGTCTTGTTATTGCGCCTATGCCTGACTACCGGTCAGAGAAGATGGACAGCCTCGAGGGTGAGGGGATCGCCGGGGCCCGATGGCGCAGCTACCGCGACCGGGTGGACGAGAAGTTCCTCTAGCTGGCTGATGGCGGGCGCCAGCTCTACGACAGGCTGCCCGAGGAGATGCAGTTCCCCGAAATGGCCTCCACCATCGAGGTGGCCGGCCTGGCCGGCTTCTGGCTGGCCTGGCACCTCGGCGGCGGCTTCGCTGGACTCGAGCGGCAGGGCTGGAACCGGTCGACGGTGTTCCGCAAGATCCGGCGCTTCCGGGCCGTTTTCGACGAGCACCCCGACACCTACCGCTTCAGCTGGTTGCGCGCCGACTGGGAAGAGGGCTGGGACGACTACTTGAGCCGCCTGGTCGCCCTCGAAGCCCGTCAGCACCCCTCTGACTTGAGCTACGACCTGGTCGACGACGACATCGCTGTCGACGACGAGCCCTTGCGCGACGAGGACTGACTCCGATGACCGCGCTCCCCTGTGCTCCGCAGACCGAACACCAAGTCTCGAATTCGCACCTTGCGTCGCGGATCCTGGCGTCGGGCGTAGGGGACGACTACCCGACGAACTGCTCGACGAACTCGCCTACCAACGCGATTTGGCCGAGGCCAACCTGCCGGCCAGCTTCCAACTCGGTCCGCTCTCCTTCGTCGTCTCCGGTCGAGGGTTCGGCAAGTACCGATTCGGTCTCGAGCACCCCATCGGTCGGGTTGGGGTGAGCCCGAGCGAGAGGCTGCCGCCCATTCGCGTCCAGCCCCGCTCGGAGTTCCTCCACGGCGTCGGCCCGGCCGCGACCGTGGACGTCTTCCACCAGCTGCTGTCGCCGGTGGTGGACGACCTGCGCTTCTCCGCCAGCCGCGTCGACCTCTACGCCGACGTCACAGGGTTCCCCTTGCAGCTATCGGACCACGACCGTTTCGTGTGCCGGGCCGAGGCCAGGCGCAGCTACCAGTCGGCCGGACGCTGCAGCGGTTTCGATTTCGGCGCCCGCGGTAGCCGGAGTCTCCATGGCCGCGTGTACGACAAGCTCCTCGACGTCTTGCGCACCGGCCACGACTGGTGGTTCGAGATTTGGGACGAAGACTTCGACGAGGACGCAGGCATCACCCGGGTGGAACTCGAGTTTCCTCGTCAGGTGCTCACCGACTTCGACCTCGACACCCCCGATCAGGTCTTGGCCGCCACTTCAGCCCTGTGGCGCTACGGCACAGACATGTGGCTCACCTACCGCACGGTGACCTCCGATTCGAACACAGCACGCTGGCCGATCGACCCGCGGTGGGAGCTCGTCCAGAAAGCCGCGCTCGGAGGGACGACCACCGAACTCGAGCGCCTCACCCGACGGGCCCGGGCGGGATCGCTGCGGCGGCTCACCCCTGGGCTCATCGGCTACCTCGTCGGCTTCGCCGCCCAGGTCCAGACGACCGAGATCACCGACACGCTCGTCGCCCTGGACCGCCACATGCGAAACGACGAGATCGTCCGAGGCGTGCCGTTCACCGAACGGATCGAACGCCGACGGCTCGAGGGGCGATCGACATGACCGCCCCCACGCACGTAGATGACGGCGCCGGCCACGACACCGATGATGCCGGTTCCCATCATGGCGGACGTGCCGGCGAGGACCGCACGGGCCAAGCCGGCGACGGCCGCCGCCGGGGCGTGCCGCAGGCACACGCCCCGGCGGAGCGGGGCCAGTCATCCGAGATCAGGAACCAGGCATGGTTGCTCGATCAGGACGAGCTCGCCACATGGCTTGGGGTCACCGAGCGCTTCATCAGGCGACTCGTGTCCGAACGCCGGATCACCTTCGTGAAGGTGGGCAAGCAGGTCCGCTTCGACCCGGCGACGTCGTCGCCTGGGTGGAGCAGCGCAAGGTCGCGGCCGGCATCGTCACACCCCTTGGGGAGGCTCCTCGCCAGAAAGGGCGGTGTCAGCCATGAGTCACAGGCCATTCGGCAACGTGCGCAAGCGCAGCTCAGGACGCTGGGAGGCGTCGTACTACAGGGACGGAGCCCGGCATACGGCGCCGACCACCCTCTCAACCAAGGCCGACGCTCGGGCGTATCTGTCGGCGGTCGAAACCGACATCAGGCGAGGATCGTGGATCGACCCTCGCTTCGGTCGCATCAGCTTCGGCCACTATGCGCAGCTCTGGCTCGAGGCCCGAAGCGACCTTCGCCCGCGTACGATCGAGCAGTATCGAGGACTGCTCAAGCGCTACCTGCTGCCGGCGTTCGCTTCCGTCGAGCTCGCGCAGCTGAAGCCCAGCACCGTGCGCACGTGGTACGGCGAGTTGGCTGCGGTCCATCCGACCAGCGCGGTGAACTCGTACCGGTTGCTCCGAGCCATCTACAGCACGGCGGTACGCGACGATGTCGTGGGATCGTCCCCGTGCCGGATCATCGGCGGCGGCAGCGACCGCACCCCGGAACGGCCCATGGCCTCGGTGGCGCAGGTCGAGGCGTTGGTGGAGGCGATCACCGAACCCCTTCGGGCTGCCGTCGTGCTGGCCGCCTGGGGTGGGCTGCGGCGAGGAGAGGTCCTGGGCCTGCAGCGCCACGATGTCAACGAGCTCGTCGGCGGCGTCCGGGTGGAACGCACCTTGCATGAGCTGCATGACGGCACCGTCGTCTACGGCCCACCCAAGTCGGCCGCCGGTATGCGGTTCGTGCACCTGCCCAGGCCGGCCATGACCGAGGTCCTCAACCACATGGCCCTGTACGTCGCCCGGCCCAACGACGCCCCGCTGTTCCCGGCCAGCAACGGTGTCGCCCTGCGCCCGAGGACCCTGGAGGCCGAGTGGCGCAAGGCACGCACGGCCGTCGGACTCGAACAGATCCGCTTCCACGATCTGCGCCATTTCCACCTGACGTTGTTCGCCACGTCTGGCGCGACCACAGCCGAGCTCATGGCACGCGCCGGGCACTCGTCACCGCGAGCCGCGCTCACCTATCAGCACGCCACGAGCGACCGCGACCGCGTGCTGGCCGACGCCTTGGCCGCCTTCATCGCGCCGACGACAGACGAGAATTGCGCGCCCGTTCCGCGCCCATTGCGCGCCCACGGCGACGAGCATCCGCCTGCACAAGCCCGCTGACCTGGATCTTGGTGCCCCCGGCAGGAGTCGAACCCGCAACCTGGTGGGTAGAAGCCACCCGCTCTGTCCAGTTGAGCTACGGGGGCGAGCACTCGATCTGCCGACCGGGTCTCGCCGAGAGGCTACCTCTCAACAGGTCTGTTCCGGCGGAGCCGTCTCACCTCGTGTGCCATGCTGGTGCGACACGGTGGCCGTAGCTCAGTTGGTTAGAGCGCCAGGTTGTGGCCCTGGAGGTCGGGGGTTCAAGTCCCCTCGGTCACCCCGGATCCGTCGCCTGCATCGGGCCCGACGGGGTGCGTGGCGCCGCCTACACTCGCAGGTGCGCCTCTAGCTCAATGGCAGAGCAACGGACTCTTAATCCGCAGGTTGGGGGTTCGAATCCCCCGGGGCGCACCCCGAAGTACCCCCGACCCGAGCGCACCCGTCGGGTCGGCCCATGGCGGTGGTCCCGCGCTGCTCACGCCGTCAAGGCCCTTGACGTGGGCATCTTTGCGCCGGTCGGACCTACGCTGGATTCTCGATGGGGTCGACCGGGGTTGGTCCGGGGGCCGGGAACGGCAAGTACAGCGCGCCTCTCGTCAGGGTGCCCCTCTCCCCTTCGGGACCCTGGAGGTGGGTGACCCACGCCGACGCCCTGACGCCCGATCGGGCTGAGGGTCTGGACAGCCTGAGCCAGCTCCGCCTGCGATCGGTCGGCGCCGGTGTCCTCTCCAGCCTGGCGGTCCTCGGGATGTTGCTGCTCTACGCCCTGGTACCGGGCCACGAGCCCATCATGCAGGTGCAGTACTTCACCTTGCTCATCGTGGCCACCCTCAGCGTGGGAACCATCGCCATGGCCCCGTGGCGCAGCTTCCTGGCCCGGGGTTGGGCAGTGCCCCTGTTGTGCGTCTGGTCGGTCCTCGACGCCGCCTTGGTCTCGGCCGGGATCGCCTTCAGCGGCGGCGGGCACTCCGACCTCTACCTCATCTACCTGATCCTGGGCGTCTTCCAGGCCGGGGTCGCCTACCCGCGCTCGGCCCGCATCACTCTCGGGATCCTGCTGCCGGTCGCCTACGTCTCGACGTTGGCCGCCACCGGCTGGGGCCCGGGGGCGGCGACCATCCTGCTGCGAATCGGTTTGATCGTGGCCACAGCCATGTTGGCCGACGTCCTTTCGGCCAAGTTGACCGACGAGCTCGATTTCCGCGCCGCCATAACGGCCCAGTCGGAACGACGAGCCCAGCTGTGGAGCCGCGTGGCCGGTCTGGGGCGGGCGGTGTCGACTCTCGACGAAGCCGCCATCGTGGCCTGGGCCGTCAATGCCGTGGGCCAACTCGGTTTCGAGGCAGCCGGCGTGTGCATGTTCCTCGACGACGGCGAGCACTTCCAGGTGCTTCACCCGGTGGGCCTGCCCACCTCGTACGCCGACCAGCTCGTGCATCCCTCGAAGCGGGGCATGCCCGCCCTGGTCCGAGCCCAGCGGGCGACCGTCGTGGTGGAGGACTACGGCTCGCTGCCCGACGTCGTCCCCGAGCTGCGTGCCGAGGGCTTTCGTCGGGTCATCGCCACCCCCCTGTGGGTGGACGGCGAGCTGGCCGGCGTGCTCGTCGGTGGTACCCGGACCGACCGAAGTGTCGGCGCCGAAGAGGTGGCCGCCGTGGAGCTCCTGGCCGCTCACGCCGGAACGGGCATGACCACTGCCCGCAAGCTCGAGAGCCAACGCCGCGACGCCGCCCACTTCCGTTCCCTGGTGGATTCCGCCCCCGACGCCATGGTCGTCCTCGATGCCTCCGGACGGATCCTCGAGGCGAACCACCAGGTGCGCGCCGTGTTCGGCTACGACCCCTCCGAGCTCGTGGGCTGCTCCGTCGAGCACCTCGTGGCCCAGCGCAGTCTGCCCCTGGCCGCCGACTACCGCGAGCACTTCGCCCGGCAGGCCGGAACGACCGTGATCGGTGACGCCGAGGAACTGTGTGGGTTGCACAAGGACGGCACCGAATTCCCCATGGAGGTGGTGGTCGGTCCCGTCGACTCCCCCGAGGGACCGGTGGTCACGGCTGCCCTGCGAAATGTCACCGAACGCCGCGCCTTCGAACGCCAGCTGGCTCATCAAGCCTCTCACGACCACCTGACAGGGCTGCCCAACCGCACGCTCTTCGTGGAGCGGCTGAGCCGCGCCCTGGCGTACGCCGCCCCCGACGGGCCGCCTGTGGCCGTCTGTTTCCTCGACGTCGACCACTTCAAGTACGTGAACGACAGCCGGGGCCACACGGTCGGTGACACCCTGCTGGCCGAGGTGGCTCGACGCATCGCCGACACGGCCCAGGGCCATGACGTCGTGGCACGCTTCGGGGGCGACGAGTTCGCAGTGTTGATCGAGGGCTTGACGGATCGCCAGGGCGCCACGGCCTACGCCTGGCAGCTGCTGGCCGCCTTCGACCGGCCCTTCAGGCTGCACGGGGTGGACTGCTACGTGTCGGCCAGCGTGGGCATAGCCTTCGGCTCCACGGGCGACCGGGCGGAGGACCTCCTGCGCGACGCCGACGCCGCCATGTACTACGCCAAGCAGCGGGGTCGCTCCCGGGTGGAGATCTTCGACGAGGCCCTCACCGCCCGAGCCCTCGAGCGAGTCGACGTGGAGGCCTCGTTGCACCACGCCCTGGTGGCCGACGAGCTGGCCCTCGTGTACCAACCCTACGTCGACCTGCGCGACGGGACGGTGGTGGGGGTGGAGGCTCTTCTTCGTTGGCACCGGCCCGGCCACGGCGTTGTCCCCCCACTGGCCTTCATCCCCATCGCCGAGGAATCGGGGCTGGTGGTCCAGATCGGGCTCTGGGCCCTGTCGGAGGCCTGCCGGCAGGCGGCCAGCTGGGTGGCCGACGGTCCGTCGACGTCGCGCTTCGGCGTGAGCGTCAACGTCTCCAACCGACAGCTCGAGCACGACCATTTCCTCTCCGAGGTGGCGGCGGTCCTCGAGGAGACGAGGGTTCCCGCTGACCGCCTGGTGCTCGAGATCACCGAGAGCTTCTTCATCCGCGACATGCCCGCCGCCGTTCGCCGGCTGCACGCCCTGCGCCAGCTCGGTGTGCGCATCGCCATCGACGATTTCGGGACGGGGTTCTCGTCGCTCAACTCCCTCTCGCACCTGCCCATCGACGTGGTCAAGATCGACAAGTCGTTCGTGGACGGGATCGGTACTCGCTACGACGCGGTGGTCGGGGCGGTGGTGGACGTGGCCGAGGCCTTCGACCTGTCGGTGGTGGCCGAAGGCGTGGAGCGTCCCGAGCAGGTGGAGCGGCTGAAGGCACTCGGGTGCCACCTCGCCCAAGGTTTCCTCCTGGGCAGGCCGACGACGCCCGAGGAGATCGAAGGGAAGCTCCTCCAGACCAGCTGAGGGCGCTGGGACGTCAGCTCGGGGTGATCCCCCAGGTACCGGTCCAAGAGGCCGAGGGCGCCAGGCTCACGACGTCGGTTCCCGAACGAAGGGCGTCGGGCGGGCAGGTCATGGGTTCGAGCGCCAGCGACCGGCGCCGGCGCTCGGGAGGCGAGACGGTGTCGGCCGAGTACACCATGAGCCAGCCGAAGGACTCGTCCATCCACAGGCTCACGCCGCGGTCTTCTTCGGGGTGGCGCAGCTCGACCCGGGCATGTCCCTGGCGGTCGCGGCGCAAGCCGCCGAAGGCGGTGTCGTGGCGGGTGGGCCCGTCCGGTCGGGCCACCGAGAAGTCGTACTCAGAACCCCTCACCGGGTCCTGTCCTACGGGCAGGCCCCGTTCGTCGCTGCGCAGGTAGTGATCGGCTCGCAGCTCGAGCCGGGCGCTGTCGATGGTGGGCGTGCCCACCGTGAGGTAGGGATGGAAGCCCACACCGAGCGGCGCCGGTGCGTCGTCGAGGTTGGTCACCTCGCTGCGCACCGACAGGCCGTCGCGGCCCAGCCTGTACTCCACCTCCATGGCCAGACGCCACGGATAGCCGGGTGAGGGCTCGAGCACGCAGGACATGTTCAAGGTGTTCTGGGCACGGCTCTTCGCCTCCCATGCCCGGTACCGCACCAGCCCGTGGATGGCGTTGCGCTTCGCCGGCTCGTCCCAGGCGGCGCGTCCCTGTCGGCCTGCGAAGGCGTAACGCCCGTCGGCCACCCGGTTGGGCCAGGGCGCCAGGACCTGGCCACGACCGTCGGCCGCCATCTCCTGCTCGGCGAACCCGTCGACGACGGCGACGCCGTCCACCGCGTAGGAGCGCAGGGTCGCCCCGACCTCGGTCACGATCACCTCGGCTCGACCGTGACCGATGAGGTGCTGGCGACCTGACGGTGGGAGCGTCGGCGCGAGGGGCGGGGCCATGGGGCCGGTATGGTACCGGGAGGCAACCCCGCCGGTCCTCCCACTCCGGCCGGGGCGGAGGATCCTGTGCGAATCCTGGTCACCAACGACGACGGCGTGCGCGCCCCTGGGATCGCCGCTCTGGCCCGGGCCGCACAGGCCACGGGCCACGAGATCGTGGTGGTGGCACCCCTGGTGGACTACAGCGGGGCCGGCGCAGCCGTGGGACCTGTGCACTCGCGCGACGGCGTCGACTACGAGTCGCACGTTATCGAGGAGCTCGACGCGCCCACCTACGGCATCGACGGTCCCCCGGCCCTGGCGGTGATCCTGGCCTGCGTGGGCGGGTTCGGACGCCGGCCGGACCTCGTGCTCTCGGGCGTGAACCACGGCATCAACGTGGGCCGGTCCGCCATGCACTCGGGCACCGTGGGTGCCGCCCTCACCGGCGCCCACTTCGGTCTTCGCTGCGTGGCCGTCTCCATCCGCTGGGGCGACGACCCGGTCCCGTGGGAGACGCCCGCTTCCCTGGCCGTGTCCCTCATACCGATGTTGTCGGAGAGCCCCGCCGGAACCGTGCTCAACCTCAACGTCCCCAACCTGGCGATGTCCGAGGTGCGAGGAGTCCGCCGGGGCCGCCTGGTGCGCGGCGGCACCATCCGCTCGGCCGTCCACCAGGCGGGCGCCGCGCCCGATGCCGC
>JBJKRZ010000299.1:0-41953 GCA_046704365.1 Acidimicrobiales bacterium
CGTCCCTATCGAGCCGCGCTGGGACTTCACCGGCGTGCGCCGCGCCGCCCTGGCCCTGGCGCGCGAGATCGAGCGGCGCATGCCCGAGCTGGCCACCTCGGCCTGGTGGAAGGAGCAGCGTGGTCAGCGGGTGTTCATCGACTACAACCAGAACGCCCGGGACCGCACCGTGGCCTCCGCCTATTCGGTGCGTGCCAATCCCCAGGGCCGGGTTTCGTGCCCGCTCGAGTGGGCCGAGGTCCCCGACGTCGAGCCCGGTGATCTGACCATCGCCACCGTCCCGGCCCGCTTCGCCCTGCGCGGCGACCGCGGTGCCGCCCTGGACGACCGGCGCTACCGCCTGGACTCGCTGCTCGAATTGGCGGCCCGGGACGAGGCCGAGGGCCTGGGGGACGCCCCCTGGCCCCCGCATTTCGGCAAGCAACGCGGCGAACCGCGCCGGGTCGCTCCCAGCCGGGCCCGCCGCCCCCGGTGACCGGCTGCGGGCCGCTGGGCGGGGGCGGGCCTCAGGCCCCGAAGACGGCGGCCAGCTCCTCGGGGACGACGACCTCCAACTGGTCGTAGGTGCAGGTTTCCGGGCGTCGGTCGGGGCGCCAGCGCCGGAAGGTGGTGCCGTGGCGGAAGCGGTCGCCCTGCAGGTGGTCGTAGGCCACCTCGCACACGAGCTCGGGGCGAAGCGGCTCCCAGCGCAGGTCCTTGCCGGCGTTCCAGCGCGACGGCGCCCCCGGGACCCGGCCACCGGTCTCCTCGGTTGCGGCCCAGTGCCGCCAGGGATGTCCGTCGAGGCCCGCCATGCGGTGAGGGGCCAGCTCGTCGACGAGCTGGCGGCGCCGCTCCATGGTGAAGGCGGCCGACACGCCCACGTGGTGCAGGACGCCTGCTCGGTCGTAGAGGCCGAGGAGAAGCGACCCCACCACGCCTCCGCTCTTGTGCCAGCGGAAGCCGGCCACGACGCAGTCTGCGGTGCGCTCGTGCTTGACCTTCACCATCACCCGTTCGTCCTGGCGGTAGGCGAGCTCCAGGGACTTGGCCACCACGCCGTCGAGCCCGGCCCCTTCGAAGCGGTTGAACCAGTCCCGAGCCACCGACACGTCGGTGGTGGCCGGCGTGAGGTGCACGGGCGGGCGGCTGGCGGCCATGACCTCCTCCAGCCGTGCCCGCCGTGTGCGCAGGGGTTCGGCACGGACGTCGTCGTCCCCCACGGCGAGCAAGTCGAAGGCCACGAAGGACGCCGGCGTCGTCCTGGCCAGCATGGCCACCCGCGACGCCGCCGGGTGGATGCGCTGGAGCAGAGCCTCGAAGGCCAGGCCGTGGTCGGTGGCGATCACCACCTCTCCGTCCACGACCGCCTTGTCGGGCAGGTACCGGCGCAGGGGGTCGAGGAGCTCGGGGAAGTACCGGGTGAGGGGACGTTCGTTGCGGCTCCCGAGCTCGATCTCCTCGCCGTGGCGGAACACGATGCAGCGAAAGCCGTCCCACTTGGGCTCGTACAGCCAGTTGTCCCCCGTGGGCAGCGCCTTGGCCGCCTTGGCCAACATGGGCGCAACGGGTGGCATGACCGGCAGGTTCATGACGGGCACCACTGTTGCACGGAGCTCGACGAGGGCCGGGGGACCCGGCCCCGGGCGCCGATCCCGGCCACCGTTCAACCGGCGTTTTCCACGATGGTCCGGAGCGGCTTCTGCCACCAGGGGCACAACTGTGGTTACGCACCGTGCCTCAAAGGGCAGGTAACCAGCGACGGGGTGATCAGCGCAGCAGCCGCCATCCACGCGGCGGGCTCCCTCTGGGGGACGACGACGTGCACCGACAGTTCCACGATCAGGGCGAGACGGTCGAGTTGGACTCCGGCTACGACGCAGTCCACCGTGGCCGCCAGTTCGTCACGGCGCTGGCCGAAGCGTGGGGGTTGGCATCGCTCGCCGACGACGCTTCCCTCGTGACGTCGGAGATCGTCTCCAACGCCGTGATCCATGCCCGTTCACCGATCGAGTTGCGGGTGAGCTGCATCGGCGACGGCGTGCGCATCGAGGTGCGCGACAGCGCCGACTACGGGATCGTCCGGTCGCCACCCGGTAGGCCCGGGGAGGCGCCCACGTCGTGGGGCCTCGGCTTGCGGGTCGTCGGCGAGCTGTCCAGGCGCTGGGGAGTTGACCCCGTTCCCGACGGCAAGATGGTGTGGGCCGAGATCGGGCTCTCGCCGCCCACTGGCGCGCACAGCGCGGCTCCGGTGACGGCGGTGGGTCCGACGCCGCTGCCCCTGCCCGACGACTGGCCCGAAGTCCGTCTGCTGGCCGTGCCCGTGCGCCTGCTTCGGTCCTGGGAGGACCACGTTCGCGACCTCATGCGCGAGTTCGCCCTGGTGTCGGCCGGGGGCCGGCGGCGACCCATGGGCGGCGGGAACGAGGCGCCCGTGCTCGCCGCTTTGGAGCGTTACTGGGACCTCATGCGCCCCGTCTGGGTCCGGGCCCGGGCCCTGGGCGGGCCGGCCTGGCGCCGCGTCACCTTGGAGGCCAGGTTGCCCGAGCGGGTGGTGATCGACGGACCGCGCTTCCTCGAGGCCCTGGACGCCGCCGACGAGCTGGGCCGCCGAGGGCACCTGCTCACCGACGTCGCCACCGCTGAGGTGCGCGATTTCGGGCGGTGGTTCGTCCACGCCGTGGTGCGCCAGGTGACAGCTGCTCCGGGGGACACGAGTGGGGAGCGCTGCCCGTTCCTCTCTTGAGCGCAGTCAGCCGATGGGTTCCACCTGTTGGCGGGCGGCGGCTTCGAGGAGGAGCCCGTGCACGAACGCTTGAGGCAGGTTGCCTCTCAGCTGACGCTGCCCCACGTCGAACTCCTCGGAGAACAGCCCCGGCGGGCCGCAAGCGCCACGGGTCCTCTCGAACCAGCGTGCGCCGGCCACGATGTTGCCCTGGGACAGCTCGGCCAGTGACATGACCAGGCCGCACATGAGGAAGGCACCCTCGGCTTCCCCGAGCGGCCTTTCGTCCGCCCGGTAGCGGTACACGTAGCCGTCGACTGCCAGCTCGTGGCGCACGGCAGCAATGGTCTTGGCCACCCGCGGGTCGTCGGCGGGCAGCGCCCCTCGCAGTGGTGGCAGGAGCAGAGCGGCGTCCACGCGCTCGTCGTCTTGAGCTCGCTGGAACCGTCCGCTCGGGTGGGTGCAGCGCCGGCTGGTCTCGGCCACGATGGCATCGGCCAGCGAGGTCCACTCGGCTACCTTGTCGTCCGCCCCGCCCTCCACGGCGGCCACCGACCGCAGCCCCGCCGCACACGCCAACCGGCTCTCGGTGAACCACTGGGGCTCGAGCTCCCAGAACCCGCTGTCCGGTTCCGCCCACCGCTGAGCGATGGCCTCGCCGGCCACGACGACGGCCCGCCAGCCCTCGTCGTCGAGGCGACCCAGGCGGGCCATGGCGGCGAACAGCACCAGCACTTCTCCCAGCGAGTCGAGCTGGAACTGGTGGCGCACCTGGTTGCCGGCCACGTCGTGCCCGCCGGGGTAGCCGGGAAGCGACAGGCGCCGGGGAGCGGGGACCCGCGCTCCGGCCGAGGTGTAGGCGGGGGCGAGCTTGGGTCCGTCCTCGAGCACGCGGTCGCGCAGGAACCCGGTCCAGTCGTCGAGGATGGCGGCCTGGGGGGCGGCTGTGGCCATGGCTTGTCCGGCCAGGGCCATGTCGCGGACCCAGGCGTAGCGGTAGTCGTAGTTCCGGCCGCTGCCGGCACGTTCGGGCAGTGACGTGGTGGCGGCCGCCATCATCGCCCCCGAGGCGCTCGTCAGCCCGTGGAGCACGGCACAGGCGTGGCGGGCGTCGCGCCGGGCGGAGGGCACCTCGACATCGGGCATTCTCCTGCGCCACTCCTCGACGGTCCGCTGCCAGCACCGCTCGGCGCTCTCCGGCCTGTCCTCCAGGCGCTCGGCGCCGATCTCGAGGACCAGGTCGTGGTGCTCGCCCTCGGCCATCGACAGCGTGGTCGAGAGCAGGTGGCCCCCATGGCCGTCCGGCTCCTCGGACGCCTCCTCGGCGCCACTGAGGCGCAGATGGAGGCCCTCGGCGCTGGCGCTGAACACGTCGTCGTCCACGCGGTGCCAGGACCGCACTGCCCCCTTGCCGTAGCCGGGCCTTGGGTTGACCGTCACCTGCAGTTGGCACCGGCCTACGAGGACTTCGACTCGCCGCAGCACGACGGTGCGAGCGGAGGTGGCCGGGAGAGCCAGCGCTTCGCGGCACTCCACCACCGATCCGTCGGAGGTCACCCACCGGTCGCGCCAGATGAGCGTCCCTTCTTCGTAATGGCCTCCCCACACGTAGCGGGTGGTGGGTCGCACCTCGTACGACCCCCGCCCGCCCATGAGCGTGGAGAAGATGCTCGGGTCCTCCCAGGTGGGAAAGCACAGCCATTCGATCGCCCCGCTGGGCCCGATCACAGCCCCGCGTTCCCCGTCGGCGATGAAAGAGAGCTCGCGCAGGACGTGCGGGGTAAGAGGTCGCCCGCCTGGTCTGCTCACAATGGTCTGCCTTCCCCACCGGTGCCCGCTGCAAACCCAGCTCGGGGCAGTGGCGGGCGAGGCGCAGCACCTGAGTACTCTGGGCGGGCACCGAACGTCTTCGATCCCACCGGTGCCGGACGGCCACGCCGGTGTGGTCCGGGGCCGCTAGCTCATCGGGTAGAGCAGGGGACTTTTAATCCCAAGGTGCCGGGTTCGAGCCCCGGGCGGCCCACCACAAAATGCCTGGTAGACACGTAATCAGGTTGGCCGGCCGGTTGGCTAAGAACGTCTCGGGCATATCCTGGGCATACATCTGCTAGACCAGAGGCGTGCGAGGCTCCAAGACCGAGGTCGCCCCTGGTGTGTGGCGCTTGCGGGTGTACACGGGAAGCCGACGGACCAACGGATCGCCCGTGTACGTAAGCAAGACGGTGCGCGCGCCCGAGCGCAAACCCGGAGCCGGGAGCCGCCTTGCAGATCGCGAGCTGGCGAAGTTCGTGACCGAAGTGAGTGCCGGAAAGATCCGTAGTGGCACTGAAACAATCAATGACCTCCTCGACCAGTGGCTTGAGCACTGTGAATCAATCGGGCGCTCCCCCACGACTTTGCGGAAGTATCACTGGATAGCGGACAACGTCGTCAGACCAGAGCTCGGATCTCTCCGCCTCTCAAAGCTGACCGCCCGTCATTTGGATCGTCTCTACGCCAAGTTGTCAGCCAAGCGGAACAAGGCAACGACTGTTCGCAGGATCCATGCGCTGATCAGCGCTGCTCTCCACCAAGCCGAACGTTGGGGCCTAGTAGACGAGAACGTCGCTCGCCGCGCCCAGCCCCCTCCTATACACGCCGCGCAGGTGAAGGCCCCTAGCCCCGAGGAAGTTCGCACAATCCTCGAAGCGGCCGAGAGACTCGAACCCGCGCTTGCAAGTCTTCTGCTGGTTGCCGCCCTCACAGGAGCTCGCCGTGGAGAACTTTGTGCGCTCCGGTGGAATGACCTGGACTGGGATGACGCGGTCCTCACGATCGCTAGGAGCGTCTACGAAACACCCGGCGGAGGCTGGGCTGAGAAGCCGACGAAGTCACACGCGGTGCGACGAGTTGGTCTCGATGAATTCGCGCTAACGGTCCTCGGGCGTCACCGTAGCGCCGTCGACCAGCTAGCAAAGGACCTCGAACTCATCGTCCCCGCTCACGCGTTCATCTTTTCGCGGTCGCCCACTGGCTCCGAGCCGTACAGGCCAGACGTGGTCACGAAGTTTGCGATGCGCGTAGCCAGGTCCACTGGGATACAGATGCACTTGCACGGGCTCCGACACTTCAGCGCAACGCAAGCGATCGGGGCTGGATACGACGCGGTCACCGTTGCCGGTCGACTCGGCCATGCTGATCCTTCCATCACGCTGCGCGTTTACTCCCATGCAATCGAACAACGTGATCGGGAGATAGCTGCTGCCCTTGGGCGCACGCTCTCGCTACCGTCTGGGACAAAAGGCAGCGGTCACCGCCGTTGATGCCGGTGTAGTCCTGGACAACTCGTGGACTACTGTGATCGATGTGAAGGGATCGAAGACGAAGATCGCACCAGGTGTGTGGAGACTTCGCGTATATGTCGGACGTCGGGCGAACGGTACGCCCATTCAGTTAACCAGGACCTTCCGAGGTAGGTCTCAGGCTGCTGATCGTGAGCTGGAGCTGTTCGTTGCAGAGGTGACCGCATCCCGAGAGCAAGCACTATTTGACGAGGGGGTGGAGGCTGAGGCGAACCGGCGTGGTATCCGGATCCGCCGTAACGCGAGCGGCTACGTGATCAGCGCCAAAGATCTCGGTCGGCTCATGCGACTGAAGTAGGCGACGCCGCTTACCCGCGTTCGGAACTCCCGGTGTCAACGGCGGTCTAGCCAGCGCCATTTGGCCTAAGGTAACCGCATGCCAGCCGTCGTTATCTCTGTGGCTGTCCTCGAGCCCGCCGCGCCCTCGACGAGTGACTTCCAGCCGAGACCGACTGTCATCTTCAGACCAAGATGATCTCGAAGTCTTGGACGACAGTTCCAAGCGAATCTTCCTGCTCTTTTATAACTACGGACCTGACCCCGTCGAGCTCCTCCGCTCAGGCATGGTGCCCCAGCGAGTGCAACCGCTCGATGGCGGAGGACTTACTGGGGCTGGCAAGGTGTCTATTCGGCTTGCCAGCCAAGATTGACTTTTCAAGAGGCATCTGGACCGTGTCACCGCTCATCAGGGTTCGCCGACGTTCCCGTCTACCTGCACCTACGTTCCCAGCGCTCTTCGTCGCTTGCGGGGCTTTGCCGGGAGTTGTAGTCCAAGATGTAGTCCGAAGCGGGAAGCCCCGACAGCCGCCCAGCGTTCGGCTGATGATAGGGAAAGAGCGGATCTCGTAGGCTCCTTTGGTGCTCAGACTGCTCATCGACACCTCGGTGTGGCTTGATCTGGCCAAGAGACGGAACGGCCAGCGATGGATCGTGCCGCTACGGGTCTTGAGGGGTCAGGGGAAACTGGAACTATTGGTTCCTGAGGTGGTCGTTGACGAGTTCGAACGCAACCGCTCGCGCGCAGAGGCCGCGGTCTCCACGAGTGTCCTCGATAGGTTCCGTCAGTTGCGGCAGGACCTCCACGAGTACGGAGGTGACGAGCGGCTCGAGTGGCTCGAAGAGATGTCACATCGAGTGCCGATGGTCAGTAGTGGAACCCTGCAAAACTTCTCCGAAATAGACGATCTGCTTAGCAGCAGTACTCGGGTGGAGCCGACAAGCGCCGAGATCGAAGGCGCCTTGAGTCGAGGCCTCAACAAGACAGCGCCCTTCCATTTCAACAAGAACAGTGCCGCTGATGCTCTGATCATCGAGATGTATGCGGCGGCGATAGGCGATCCTGCGCACGTTGACGACGTACATTGCTTTGTGACTTCTAACCACCTTGACTTCTCCGCGCCGAATGGTGACCGCCGAGATCCGCACCCTGACTTGGTTGAACTCTTCACTGACGAGCGATCTGGTTACTTCTACGGCGTCGAGGGTCTAGATGCGGCACTCGTAAATGGCCTGGGCGAAGCGTTCCTC
Organism: Acidimicrobiales bacterium; assembly: GCA_046704365.1. GTDB lineage: Bacteria > Actinomycetota > Acidimicrobiia > Acidimicrobiales > UBA8190 > UBA8190. The sequence continues at coordinate 7,573 of JBJKRZ010000299.1, forward strand.
GACGAAGCTGTGGAGACCGAACTGGTTCGGGAAGAACCGAGAACGTTGGCGGAGATCTTGGAAGCCGAAAACGAGTTCTTCGACAAGATCTGGTATGTCCGCAAATTGATCTTGCGGGAAAGGATCGAATCAGGCGAAGCGGAACCGTTGTTGCCGGACATGGATGAACGGATAAGCGACGCGATGCGAGCTATCGAAGGGCGCTATGGCGTCGACAACGTCGGTCCGTGGGATGACTGGGGATGGGGCTTTGTCCACGGAAAGCTCTCCGCCCTGCGCTGGGTGCTTGGGAGCGAGTGGGACTTTTTGGACACCTGATCCCTCTCCTCCTTGTTCGCCGGATTCGTTCTCCAGCTGGTCTTCGTCATTGAAACTCGAACCCAGCCGAAGAGGCCCTGCCTCACTAACTGACCGGTGATCAGATCTTCTGACCCGATGCACCGCCGTTGCTGCCTCAGAGACATTCACCCGTGAGAACGATCTTCCGGACCATCTGGCCTCCAGCCCGATGATCCAGGTCGTCACGTATTAGGAAGTGTCAAGCTGCCGCCGGCGGCGCTAATGACATCCCTGTTATTTGCTCCGATAGGAAGTGACCTCGGCACCGACTCGCAGCGTCACACCCCGGTTGTACTTTCAGGCCGGGAACAGCGCCGGCACCTGACGGGCGGGTGGCGGCACCAGGGCGAGGGGCCATGAACGTCTTCGAGCTGCGCCGCAGGCAGGTCCAGGAGTACGAGAGCTACGTCCGCAGCTTCATGGCCATCGCCGACGACCGGGTGCGGGCCGAGGTCGACTCCCAGCTCGACGACGGCCTCCTTTGGCCACAGCCGCGGCTCGGACTCAACCCCCGGTTCGCGGCGGGGGGCCGGATCGATGAGCTCGTCGACGATGGCATCCTGCACGGCGAGTGCGGCCGCATCTTCCGCATCAAAGACGACGACGGACCGGGCCGGCGCCTGCACCTGCACCGGCATCAGGTGGAGGCCATCGAGGCCGCTCGGCGCGGTGCCAGCTACGTGCTGTCGACCGGGACCGGCTCGGGCAAGAGCCTGGCCTACATCATCCCCATCGTCGACGCTGTGTTGCGCGAAGGCCCCGGTCGCGGCGTAAAAGCCATCGTCGTGTATCCCATGAACGCCCTGGCCAACTCGCAGGCCGGCGAGCTCGAGAAGTTTCTCTGCCGCGGTTACCCCGACGGCAAGGGTCCTGTCACGTTTCGCCGCTACACCGGACAGGAGAGCGACGACGAGCGCCGCGAGATCTGGGCCAACCCGCCCGACATCATCCTGACCAACTACGTGATGCTGGAGCTGGTGCTGTCCCGCGTGGACGAGCGGCCACTGGTCGAGGCGGCGTCCGGACTTCGGTTCCTGGTGCTCGACGAGCTGCACACGTACCGAGGGCGCCAGGGAGCAGACGTGGCGCTGCTCGCCCGCCGGGTGCGCGAAGCCTGCCGTGCCGACCAACTCCAGGTGGTGGGCACCTCGGCCACACTGGCGACAGGGGGGAGCTGGGCCGACCAACAAGCCGAGATTGCCCGAGTGGCATCTCTTCTGTTCGGGGCACCTGTCGAGGCCGCCGGCGTCATTGGCGAGACACTGCAGCGCTCAACGTCTGAGCTTGATGTGGCAGATACGGCCGTCCTCGGCCGGCTGCGTGAGCGAGTGCAGTCCGGTTCGCCCCCGCCCGACGATTACGAAGCCTTCGTGGCCGACCCGCTTTCGTCGTGGGTGGAGTCCACTCTCGGTGTCACGACCGAGCCTGGCTCCGGTCGGCTGGTGCGGGTGCAGCCTCGTACCATCGGGTTGCCCGACGGAGCCGCCGCCGAGCTGGCCGAGCGCACCGGTGTCGAGCTCGCGACCTGTGAGAAAGCGGTCGAAGCGCAGCTTCTGGCCGGTGGTGCGGTGCGCCACCCCGACACCGGCTTCCCCGTCTTCGCATTCCGTCTGCACCAATTCATTTCCCGAGGCGACACCGTGTACGCGTCGTTGGAGGCACCGTCCGACCGGTATGTCACAGTCAGCCCCCAGGAGTTCGTCCCCGGTGACCGCTCGAAGGTGCTGCGTCCTTTGGCTTTCTGTCGCGAGTGTGGACAGGACTACTACCCGGGCACCGTGAGCGGTGGTGGTACCGAGGAGTTCGACCCAAGGCCCATCAACGAGCGCCCAGTCGACACTCCTGCTCTCTACTTGGCCCTCGGAGTGGCGTGGCCGGAAACCGAGGGCCAGGACCTCTACGACCGGCTTCCCGAGGACTGGGTGGAGGAGACGGCCGGCGGCCCTCGAGTCAAGTCCGACCGCCGCAAGCAGCTCCCCAAGCCGGTCACCGTTCAACCTGACGGCAAGCTCAACGCCGGCGGCACCCGGGGTTGGCTGGTGCAGGCCCCACTTCGGTTCTGCCTGTCGTGCGGGGTCACCTACGGGTCGCGCCAGAACTCGGATGCCACCAAACTCGCCACCCTCGGGTCAGGCGGCCGCAGCTCGGCCACCACCATTCTGTCGCTGGCCGCCGTGCGGCATCTTCGAGAGGACGCCACGCTCCCGGTCGAGGCGCGCAAGCTGCTCGCCTTCACCGACAACCCCCAGGACGCGTCGCTCCAGGCAGGACACTTCAACGACTTCGTCGAGGTCGGGCTCATGCGCTCGGCGTTGTGGCAGGCAGCGTCCGCTGCCGGCGCGGCCGGGCTTAGCCATGACGAGCTGACGCAGAAGGTGTTCGAGGCACTCGCCCTGGACCGGCGCTTCTTCTCTTCCAACCCCGACCTCCGGGGCGTGGCGGTGGCGGAGACCGACCGAGCCTTGCGCGATGTTCTCGGATACCGCCTCTACCTCGACCTGCGCCGCGGGTGGCGGGTCACCTCGCCCAACCTCGAGCAGGTGGGTCTGCTGCACATCGACTACCTGGCGTTGGAGGAGGCGGCGGCGGACGAGGAGCTGTGGGCCGTCTACCACCAGGTCCTGGCCGGGGCACCGAGCGCGTTGCGGGCCGAGCTGGCACGCACGCTTCTCGATTTTCTGCGTCGCGGCCTCGCCATCAAGGTCGACTACCTGAGCGCCGAGCGTCTCGAGCAGATCGGGCTCAACTCGCGCCAGCGCCTCATCTCCCCATGGGCCATCGAGGAGGGCGAGCGTCCCGAGTATGCGGCGATCGCCTACCCGCGTCCGTCGCGCTCTTCGGACTTCGGTGGCGCGGTGTACGTCTCGAGTCGCGGCGGCTTCGGCCAGTACCTGCGCCGCATCGTGCGCCAGCACGACAACACACAGCTCAACCTGGCCGAGACCGACACTGTCATCAGCCAGCTCTTCCTCGGCCTCAAGGCCTATGGACTGCTCGAACAAGTCGGCGATCCCGCTCGGGATGAAGCCGGCTACCAGGTACCGGCTGCCGCTCTTCGCTGGCTGGCGGGAGACGGCCAGCCGGCCAGCGACCCCATCCGCATCCCGCGTCCTCCCGCCCGAGGAAGGCGGGCCAACGAGTTCTTCGACGCCTTCTATCGCACGGTGGCGGCCACCGGGGCCGGCCTCGAGGCCCGAGAGCACACCGCCCAGGTCCAGGCCGAGGTCCGAGAAGAGCGAGAGGACCGGTTCCGCGCCGCCGAGTTGCCGGTGCTCTTCTGCAGCCCCACCATGGAGCTCGGCGTCGACATCGCGTCGCTCAACGTGGTCGGGTTGCGCAACGTCCCCCCGACCCCGGCCAATTACGCGCAGCGGTCGGGACGCGCCGGGCGATCAGGTCAGGCCGCCCTGGTGTTCACCTACTGCTCGACTGGCTCCCCCCACGACCGGTATTACTTCACCCACCAGGAAAAGATGATTGCCGGGCAGGTCACGCCGCCGCGCCTCGACGTCGCCAACGAGGATCTGGTACGCGCCCACGTGCACGCCATCTGGTTGGCGGAGGCCAACTTAAGCCTCGGGGCGTCGCTCACCGATGTCCTCGACGTCGCCGGCGACGACCCGACTCTCGAGCTCCAGCCGCACGTGGCCGCCGCGCTCGACTCCGAGGCTCCCAGGCGCCGGGCGGCCGCGCGCGCCCGGGCCATGCTGGGCGACCTCCAGGCGCAGCTTGGATCGTCGGGTTGGTGGTACGACGGGTGGCTGGACGACACGATGCGGGCGATCCGCCAGCGTTTCGAGCAGGCCACTGACCGTTGGCGCGACCTCTACCGTGCTTCGTTGGCGCAGTCCAAGGCGCAGGCCCGCATCATCAACAACGCCGATCGCACCAGGGATGAGCGCCGCATCGCCCAGAGGCTGCGTCGCGAAGCCGAGGCCCAAGCCGAACTGCTACGCAGCGAGGGCAGCCGCCAGTTCCAGAGTGACTTCTACTCCTACCGCTACTTCGCCGCTGAGGGGTTCCTGCCCGGCTACAGCTTCCCGCGCCTGCCTCTCTCGGCCTTCATCCCCGGCCGACACGGTGTGCGTGGCGACGACGAGTACGTGTCGCGGCCGAGGTTCCTCGCCATCAGCGAGTTCGGACCGCGCAACTTCATCTACCACGAGGGGGCCCGTTACGAGATCACCAGGGTCATCCTGCCGGTGGCCGACATGGCCGGCGACGAAGCCGTGCTCACCCGTTCGGCCAAGGTGTGTGATGCCTGTGGGTACCTCCACGAAAGCACCGACCGTGACCTGTGCGAGTTCTGTGGCGCTGCTCTCCCCGTGGCGCGCACAAACCTCCTGCGCTTGCAGAACGTGGTCACCCGTCGCCGTGAGCGCATCAATTCCGACGAAGAAGAGCGCCAGCGCCAGGGCTACGAGTTGCGTTCAGCGGTGCGCTTCGCACCGGAGGGCGCGCACCGGGCTGTCGGCGAAGCGGCCGGGGAAGAGCTCGTCCAGCTGGCCTACGGGCACTCGGCCACGCTGTGGCGGTTCAATCTCGGCTGGCGCCGGCGTCGCCCGACGGACCCGGAAGGTTTCGTCCTCGACGTCGAGAAGGGCACCTGGCAACGAAACCCTGTGGACGACGACAACCACCCCGGCGACGGCGATGGTGTCGGCCGGCGCACCGAGCGGGTCATCCCCATCGTGGACGACACCCGCAACTGCCTCGTCATCGATCCCATCGGGCTGCCTTCGGATCTGGAGGAGCGGACAAAGGCGCTCGCTTCGCTGCAGGCAGGGCTCAAGACGGCCATCCAGGTCGTGTACCAGCTCGAGGACAACGAGCTGGCGGCCGAACCACTCCCGAGCCCCACCGACCGCCGACGACTGCTGCTCTACGAAGCGGCCGAGGGCGGGGCCGGAGTGTTGCGTCGTCTCATCGAAGATCCCGACGCGCTGGCACTGGTGGCCCGCACGGCCCTCGAGTTGTGCCACTTCGATCCCGATACGGGCCTGGACCTTGGCGGCGCCGGAGGAGAAGCCTGTGAAGCGGCCTGTTACGACTGCCTCATGTCGTACACGAACCAGCTCGATCATCGGCACCTTGATCGGGCGGCCGTCGTCGACGTGCTGCGATCGTGGGCTAGGGCGAAGGTGCGGGCGTCGGGTTCTGCAGCGAATCGGGGTGACCAACTCGAGGCGTTGCTGCGCCAGGCCGGCAGTGACCTCGAACGGCGCTGGCTTCGTTGGCTCAACGAGGGCGGCTTCCTGTTGCCGTCGGAGGCCCAGCGGCTGTTTCCTGACCAGGGTACCCGGCCGGATTTTACCTACGACGAGGCGTTTCTCGCCGTCTACATCGACGGCCCGCCGCACGAATTCCCCGAGCGCCAGGCCCGGGACGAGCTGGGGGAGCGGGCCATGCGCCAAGCCGGGTGGTCCGTCGTCCGCTTCCGCTACGACGAGGAGTGGTCCACCAACGTGGCCGGGCGCCCGGACGCCTTCGGGACCGGGCACCGATGACCTTCAGTGTGGGCAGCTTGGTCCGTGCTCGGGGGCGCGACTGGGTGGTGCTCCCCGATTCGGACGACGAGCTGCTCCTGCTCCGACCCCTCGGTGGGGCCGAAGCCGAAGTGGCCGGGGTGCTGACCGCCCTCGAGCCGGTCGAATCCGCCACCTTCGACCTACCGAGTCCTGACGACCGCGGAGACGACCGCTCGGCCCGGCTACTGCGCGACGCGCTGCGGTTGGGGTTTCGCTCGAGCGCCGGGCCGTTTCGCTGCTTCGGAGGGCTCAACTTCGAGCCCCGGCCTTACCAGCTGGTGCCGCTGCTCATGGCACTGCGCCAGGACGCCACCCGACTCCTCATCGCCGACGACGTGGGCACGGGGAAAACGGCATCGGCGCTCATCGTCGCCGCCGAATTACTGGCGCAAGGTGAGGTGAGCCGCCTGTCGGTGCTGTGCCCGCCGCACCTGGCCACTCAGTGGCGCGACGAGATGATGGAGAAGTTCCACCTCGATCCCGTCATCGTGCTCCCGGCCACCGCACCTCGGCTCGAGCGCCAGTGCCGAATGGGTGAGTCCCTTTTTGACCGCTACGACATGACCATCGTGTCCACCGACTTCATCAAAGCCGACCGCCGTCGCCACGAGTTCCTGCGCGCAGCCCCCGAACTGGTGCTGGTTGACGAGGCCCACACGTGTACCCCCGACGCTGAGCCGCGGGGCGGACGACACCAGCGTTACGAGCTGCTGCGGGACCTGGCCGCCGACCCGAGCCGTCACCTGGTCCTCGTCACGGCCACCCCGCACGCGGGAAAGGGGGAGCCCTGGCGGGCGCTGCTGGCCACGCTCTCGCCGGTGCTAGCCGCTCTGCCGGAGGATCTGTCGGGCGAGGCCAACCGGCGTAACCGGGAGGCCATTGCTCGCCACGTGGTGCAGCGGACGCGCGGCGACCTGCGCCGGTACCTCGAGGCAACGCAGTTCCCCGAAGTCGAATATGCCCAACCCGAGCCAACCTACGAACTTTCAGGGCCCTATAAGGCGCTCTTCGACGCCGCCTTCGACTACGCCACCGAGACCGTACGCGGAGCCGACCGTTCGCAGCGCCTGCGCTGGTGGTCGGCATTGGCTCTGCTGCGCTCAATCGGCTCCAGTCCCGAGGCTGCTGTGGCCACGCTGACCAACCGAGCGGCCAATGTGGGCGGAAGCGACGACCTGGCCGACTTCCCGAGTCTTTTCGACTACTCGGTGGATGACGACGAGGAGGATGTGACCGCCGACACCGCCCCCGGCGCCGACCTGGGGCCCGACGCCGACAGTGGCACGCGGCGCAAGCTCGGTGAGCTGCGCCGCCTGGCGGAGCAGTGCTTCGGCGACGCCGACACGAAGCTCGCCCGGATGGTGACGATCTGTCGCAAGCTCATCGCCGATGGGTTCAGGCCCATTGTCTTCAGTCGCTACATCCCGACAGCCAACTACGTGGCCAGAGAACTCGGACGCCAACTGCGCGGAGTCGAGGTGCGAGCGGTCACCGGTGAGACCCCGGCGCCCAAGCGCCCAGACACGGTCCGAGATTTGGCTGCCTTCGATAAGCGGGTGCTCGTGGCCACTGACTGCCTGGCCGAAGGCATCAACCTGCAGGCCTGGTTCGATGCGGTTGTGCACTACGACCTGCTGTGGAACCCGTCCAAGATGGCCCAGCGTGAGGGCAGAGTCAGCCGACTGAACCAGCCCAGCCCGACGGTCCGGGTGGTGACCTACTTCGGCTCCGACAACTTCATCGACGAGCTGGTCCTCGAAGTTCTGCAACGGCGCCACGTGGCCATCCGAAGCGACACCGGAGTGTCGGTCCCGGTGCCCGGGGACCCTAATACCCTCATCGAGGCATTCGCCCACCGCCTGCTCAGCAGCACTGGGTCATTGTCGTCCGCCCAGTTGTCGTTCGAGGGGATGAACGCCCAAGCACGGGTCATCGAAGAGTGGGAGCAGGCCGCCGAGAAGGAGAAGCGCAGCCGTACCCTCTTCGCCCAGGAGGGAATCAAGGTCGACGAGGTGGCTTCGGAACTCGAGAAGGTGCGGTCGGCCGTCGGAGCCGGCGCTGATGTGCGTCGGTTCGTTGTTGACGCCGCGTCGAGCCTAGGGGCCAACGTCACCTCGGCCGGCCCACAAGTCCGGGTGGACCTGGGGGAAGCGCCGCAGGCCCTGCGCGACACCGTTGGCGTTACTGAGTTCATGGCCTGTTTCGAGCCGCCGGCCGGGGCGGGCGAGACCCTGCTCAACCGCACCCATCCGGTGGTGGCCGGGATCGCCAAGTACGTGCTCGACACTGCCCTGGACGCTCGGGAGCAGGGTGTGGCTCGTCGTGCCGGGGTCATCCGCACCGACGCCGTCGACACCCGCACGGTCCTGGTGCTCGCCCGCTACCGCTTCCACCTGAGTTCGGACGTGCTCGCCGCCCGGCAACTCCTCGCCGAGGACGCCGCAGTGCTCGCCTTCACCGGTGACCCCAACGCGCCGACGTGGCTGGAGTCGTCGGCGGCTGAACAGCTCCTGGCCGCTCGTCCGACTGCCAACGTCGCGCTGGAGCAGGCTGCGGAGGTCCTGGCTGAGGTCAGCGCCGCCGCCGACTGGTTGCACTCGGGGGTCACCGATGATGCCAAGCGCCGAGCCGAAGCGTTGCTCGACGACCATCGCCGTGTTCGTCAGAGCTCGCAGCGCCGCGTCCGGGGCCTCGCTGTCGAGCCACAGCTCCCGGTGGACGCCATCGGCTGCTACGTGCTGCTCCCTGGTCCACCCGCTAGATCATGAGCGGCTCAGGGGGCTACACGGCCATCGACACCGAGGGTGGGCTGCTTCCCGTCGACCTGCTGGCCCGGGTGACTGGGGGCGACGAGAGCGTGGGGGGGCTGCGCCCGGCCGACTACCACCTCGCCCCCGGCGAGCGTTTGCTCGACCAGATCTCCCGGGCCTGGAGCCGTTTGCTTCCTGCCTGGCGCCGCTTCGCCGCCAAGCTCGAGGCTTTGCCCGAGGGGGAGCCGGCGGCAGGCGCCACTCGGGAGCGTTGGCTCCAGCCGCTCTTCCACGAGCTCGGTCAGGGTCGCCTGCTCCCGACGAAGGCGCTCGAGGTCGAGGGCAAGGCGTACCCGGTCTCGCACCTGTGGGGGCGCATCCCCATCCACCTTGTCGGTGTGGGCACCTCGCTGGACCGACGCCAGGCTGGTGTGCGCGGGGCGGCCACGGCTAGTCCCCACAGCATGGTCCAAGAACTGCTGAACCGCTCCGACGACTACCTCTGGGCGCTGCTCTCGAACGGCCGGCAGCTGCGAGTCCTGCGCGACAACGTGAGCCTCACGCGCCAGGCGTACCTCGAGTTCGACCTCGAGACCATCTTCGGCAGCGAGATCTACGAAGAGTTCGTCGTGCTGTGGCTCATGTGCCACGAGAGCCGCTTTGACGCCGAGGATCCCGAGCATTCGTGGCTCGAGCGGTGGGTGGCCGAAGCGTCCTCGGCCGGCACCCGGGCCCTCGACGCCCTGCGCGATCAGGTCGAGGTGGCCATCACCCATCTCGGCCGCGGCTTCCTGGCGTTCCCGGATAACCACGAGCTGCGCCGGCGCCTTCGGGAAGGGGAACTCGGTGCGGTCGACTACTACCGCCAGCTCCTGCGCCTCGTGTACCGGCTGATCTTCCTGCTCGTGGCCGAAGACCGAGTACTCCTCTTCGATCCCGAGTCGTCCGAGGAAGCTCAGCGTCGCTACATCGACTTTTATGGACTGGGCCGCCTCCGGTCGTTGGCGTCTAGCCGCGCCGGCCGGGGCCCACATCCAGATCTGTGGCGCTCGTTGCTGGTCGTCACGCGGGGGCTCTCGGCTCACGGAGGGTGCCCGGCCCTCGGTCTGCCGGCACTCGGCTCGTTCCTTTGGTCGGAGGAGACCACGCCGGAGCTCGACGCATCCGACATCTCCAATACCGATCTACTTTCCGCTCTGCGCGCCACCACGCTGCTCACTGACCGAGAGGCGCGCCTGCTTCGGCCCATCGACTACCGGAACCTGGGTGCGGACGAGCTCGGCGGCATCTACGAGGGACTACTCGAGCTCCACCCCATCATCGACACTGACGCCGCCCATTTCGAGCTGCAGGCAGCGGCCGGCAGCGAGCGCAAGAGCACCGGCAGCTACTACACCCCCGACTCGCTAATCGCTGCGCTCCTCGATTCGGCCCTTGAGCCCCTGCTCGACGAGGCGGCCAACTCTGCTGAGCCGGAGGAGGCGCTCTTGGGCCTCCGGGTCCTCGACCCTGCGGTGGGCTCGGGGCACTTCCTGACAGCTGCCGGCCGCAGGATCGCCCGGCGACTGGCTGCGGTGCGGACGCGCGAAGCGGAACCCGCCCCCGAGGCCGTACGCCACGCGCTGCGTGATGTGGTGAGCAGGTGCCTCTACGGCATCGACGTCAATCCGATGGCGCTGGAGCTAACCAAGATCAATCTGTGGCTAGAGGCCATAGAGCCAGGCCGACCGCTTTCCTTCCTCGACCACCACCTGGCCTGCGGCAACGCGCTCCTTGGAGCAACGCCCGAGTTGGTGGCGAGGCCCATTCCCGACGTCGCCTACAAAGCACTGACTGACGACGACAAGACCACTGCCGCAACCTGGCGTAAGGCGAACGCGGCCGAAGCCAAGAAGACGCAAGCTGGCCATGGTCAGCTTGCTTTGGGATCCCCGATCGAACAACTCGTCTCAGCACTCGCCGACGAGGCTCGCATCGTCGAGCGCATGCTGGACGATACCCCCGAGGAGGTACATGCCAAGGCGGCAGCGTACGAAGCACTTGTCGCGTCGACGGAGATGACTCGTGCACACCTAGCTGCTGACGCCTGGTGCGCGGCGTTCTTGGCTCCCAAGCAGCCAGGCCTTTCTCCGTTGACCACCTCGACGGTCGCCGTTCTGGCGGAGGGGGTCGCTGACCCAGCCGTCTTGGCGATCATCGAGGAGGTTCGGGTCCGCCACGGGCTACTGCACTGGCACCTCGCCTTCCCCGACGTGTTCGGTCGCGGCGGCTTCTCGCTTGTGGTGGGCAATCCCCCTTGGGAGACGGTGCAATTCTCGGAGCAGGAGTTCTTCGCAACCAGGGATCCCGAGATCGCCCAGGTCGCCGGAGCCAAGCGCAAAGCCCGTATCGCTAAGCTTGAAACCGAGGACCCCGCGCTGTGGAGAGAGTTTCGAGCAGCTCTACGTGCAGCCGAGGCGGAGAGTGCATTCCTCCACACATCGGGTCGATACCCGTTATGCGGCCGAGGCAAGGTGAACACGTACGCGGTGTTCGCAGAGGCAATGCGGAACGCTTTGTCGCCGGGTGGTCAGCTGGGAGTTATCGTGCCAACCGGCATCGCCACCGATGACACGACCAAGGTGTTCTTCTCCGACTGCGTTTCGGCCCATCGGCTGGTGAGCCTCAGATCATTCGAGAACGAAGCTTTCATCTTCCAGGATGTCCACCATGCGTTTCGATTCTGCCTTCTGACGCTCTCGGGAGGTGGGCGAACAGTCGACCAACCGGTGTTCTCGTTCTTCCTCCGTAGAGTGTCAGACCTTGCCGACGCGGAACGCTCATTTGTGCTCACCGCCGGCGAGTTGGCTGTACTGAACCCAAATACGCGCACGGCGCCGGTCTTCCGGTCGCGAACTGACGCTGAGCTCACGAAGAAGATCTACGGACGGGTCCCGGTGCTAGTGAGCGAGGCCGACCCAGATGGCAACCCGTGGGGTGTCGAGTTCCAACAGGGTTTGTTCAATATGACGAGCGACTCGGGCCTCTTCCGATCCGCAGATGAGCTTCTCGGTCTTGGTGCCGACTTGGAGGGGAACGTCTGGCGGAAGGGCGCGGACAAGTGGCTTCCGCTATACGAGGCGAAGATGCTCCACCAGTTCACTCACCGATGGGGCGACTATGCCCTGCAGCCTGCAGGTCGCACCCATATTGAGCTTCCCGACGTTCCCATACGGCTGCTTGCCGACGCTGCGTACCTGGTAAAACCTCGCTACTGGGTCCCAGAAGCCGAGGTGTTCGAGCGCCTTCCGCATCCGGCAGCGTGGCTGCTCGGCTTCCGGGACATCACCGGCGTCGAGAAGGTGAGAACGATGATTGCCTCCGCTCTTCCGCTTGTCGCCGTTGGTCACAACGTACCCGTTGTCTGGACAACAGCGTCACCGCTTCTCACGGCTGGCCTGCTGGCCAGCTTCGACTCCTTCGTCTTCGACTACTGCGCTCGCCAGAAGGTCGGAGGTACGCACATGACTTTCTTCGTGCTCAAGCAGCTCCCTGTATTGCCTCCGGCAGACCTTGAGCAGCCAACTCCATGGGCACCTAAGGAACCGGTGGCCGACTGGTTGGGAACCCGGGTAGTGGAGTTGTCGTATACGGCCATAGACTTGGCCGGATTCGCGGCTGACCTTGGCTACGCGGGGCCGCCATTCCGTTGGGACCCAGATCGCCGGCGGCAGCTTCGTGCTGAACTCGACGCAGGGTTGTTCCACCTCTACGGCCTTGACCGGGAGGAGGTCGCGTATGTGATGAGCACATTCCCTGTTGTTCGCAAGAGAGATGAAGCCGCCCATGGCGAGTATCTGACCAACCGCCTCATCCTGGAGCAGTACGACGCCATGGCCTCCGGCTGCTAAACGTCTGATTGGCGATCAGGAGCTCTGCGGCCGAGTCTAGAAATCAAGGCCCTGTGGCAGGTCGCAGTGGCATGCCGTCGACGTCCAGCCCTACACAGCTCTCGTAATGCTGCGCTCTCGTTTGGGCGGGGAGGAGTTCCAGGGATTCCTCACGGCCTTCACCACGAGGAGATCTATCGAGACGCTTCGTTGCTGCGATCCCGCTTTAGCTGCTCGGGCGCCGCTCTAGAATCCCTTCGATGATGTCTTCGGTGGAAGATGGGGAGTCCCGTGATTCCCAGAAGGGACGTCTTCTTCCCATCGAGATGCTCGACCAGCTGATTACGGGGGAAGAGGATCGAGAACGCCTGCGAAAGGCACGAGAACAGCTTGCCGAGAGCCGCAAGCTGTATAGCAATGCGGCCGGAGACCCAACGCTAAGGCAATCCTTCGCGGTCTATCTCGATGCCCTTGGAACACGCGAGGCAATGCGCGCGTTCGACGACGAACTCCTCCGAGAGTTAGTCACGGACCTAGACTATCTCCGATGGATAGTTCATAACGATGCCTGGCAAGTCGATTCTCAGCGGTTTCTCTCCTTCAGCGACAACGTGGCTGTGGGGTACCCAACAGGTCCCCCTGAAGACCTAAGCGCTAACCTGGGAACGCTTGTGGGATCCATTAGTGAGTACCAGATGATCACCACAACAATGCGAAGAAGGTTCCTTCGTGGTGGGATCGCCCTCGGCAGCCTCTACATGGATGACCGGATCGTTGTCGGACCAGCGCTTGTCGATGCAGTAGCTCTCGAGGAGGAAGTAGCAATCTATCCACGAGTCGTGTTCTCTGATGCCTGCAAGATTGTCATACTTTCCGATCTGCAATACGGGGAGTCACCGTGGCAAACACAAGTGCTGGTAGACGCGGACGGTTCGATCTTTATCAACTATCTTGCGAGCGCGCTGAGCTATGGAGATGATCTCGCCCCAATGCGATCGGTGCTTGAAGATCACAAGGAAGTTGTCGAACAGGCGCTGGCGACGTTTGATGTGCCAAGTCGAATTCGAGAGAAGTGCAAGTGGGTCGCTGACTATCACAACTTCTTCGCCAGCGAAGTGTTTGAGGCCGAGGATGAATTTCTGATTGATGCCGCTCTGCACCCGATAGAGCGACTGATTCCGCGGCGGTTCCAGTTGCTTCCTTCAATGGAGGACTCAGAGAAGGGGTGATCGGTCCGGAAGCGTTGGACCCTTCCTTCACTGGTACGGACTCGAGATGATTGGCTTCTCTTGTTGGATTTGTGATCGACGCTCTGCGGGTGCGGCGTGGGAGACGGAGAGACAGTTCGAATCGCCGAGATGTCGTTTCTGAGCTTTAAGGTCGAACCTGTTGCGAAAGAGGTCAGTACGCCCGTGCGGCGTCGTGGACGGCCGGCAGGGCGCCGGTGCCGATAACAGTGCCCGTCGACTCAGCTTCCTTAGGTTCCAACTCGTCTCTCTGATGTCGCTGGCACCCCGAGAGATGCTGATGCGGCTTTCCGACCTACTGGGCCGAATGGTTCTCTGAGCGTGTATCGGTGCTCGGCCGCGTATCCGATGGGCGACAGCGGTGCCTTCTTGAACGTCTTGTCCACACGAAGTAGGCCTTGCTTCAGAAGCCCGTCGATTCCTCGGGCGACGGTGTCGGCGCTGATCCCGTACCACTCAGGTCCACTCTCGTAGGGAAGTCGAAATCCGTCGGACATGCTTCGGGCGATCAGGAGAACCGCCAGTTCGGGCAAGGTCAACTTCTGATACCAGCGGACTCGCTGCTCGGGACCCGCCGTCCAAAGGGCTAGCGGAATGCGGACATACCGGTCACCTACATCACCCGGGTTCGTGTAGTCGTCCCCTAGACCATCCTCACGGAGCAAGAAGACATGGGCCCATCGCTTCTTGCGCTCGCGCCTTATGAGCTGGTGGCCCTGCAGCCGGAGCCAGATCTTCGACACCGTCGACCGAGCTCCCCGTGATCCCGGCAATGGTAGGCCGAGGGCCCGAGCCCAAACGGTCGATGGGAGCGCGGCGTCCCAGGGGTCAGAACTCGCCTTCGTAAGGAGGAGTAGGTATAGCAAGAGAGCCCGCTGGTCACCGGCTTTGACCAGCGCCGACAGAGGCCCCGGAACAGGCTTGCCATCCAGGGTGCGCTGCAGGAAGTCACGCCGCAATGGAAAGAACCTGTGGCGCCTCGAAACAGCGACGATCTCGTCGACCGTCTCGGCGGGAGTGACCTCGGGCGGCTGCTCGGGCTTGGTTGCGGGAGTCATGGGACCTTGTATGGGACAATTGGAAAGAGGGGAGCCCCCGGGACCGTGCGCTCCTCGGTGGCATCGAGGTCACGCACGGCCCGGGCGGCTCGGATGCAGTCCTGCAGGGCAAACGCTACCACTCCGACCACGGAATACTGGGGGCCTCAGCGCCTGACTGCCTCCGCTTGAGGTCAGCTCGATCACCGCCTGAGCGGACACTATCTGAGTGCCCATCTCGATTACCACTCCCACTACCAATTTCCCATAACCTAGACATCAGAGAGCCGAGCTACCAGCATGGCGGGAACCTGCGGCCTCGGGGCGATCGGGGATGGTCGGGCACGCCCTCAGTGATTCGATTTCTCGGCCGACCTCTTAAGGCGCGCCCGCTGGATCCCGTCCCGAACTGAGATAACACGAATCAGCCTCGAGCCGACAACAACGGGTCGGCGTGGTAAAGTGACATCACCCCTGGGGTGAAGGAAGGAACCAATGAGGTGCAGGTCGAGTTCGAGGATGATGATCTGCGTCGGATCTACACAGAGGCCGCCTTTCACTTGCCCTGGATGGGCCCGGACCTCGTCAAGCACTTTCGCCGGAGGATGGCTGTTGTGGCTGCAGCATCCGACGAGCGGGATCTATTCGCCATGCGGTCCCTGAACTTGGAGAAGCTGGTGGGTAATCGGGCCGGGCAGCACTCGATCCGGTTGAACGACCAGTGGCGCCTGATTCTCCGGTTTCGGACCACCGACGACGGACGGACGGCCGTGATTGTTGAAGTAGTCGATTACCACTGAGGAAAGGAGGGCTCCCAATGACCAGCACGATGATCCCTGCGGAGGCGTTTCCTCCGGGCGAGTTCCTCCGCGACGAACTCGCGAACCGCGGATGGGCCGAAGGCGAGTTTGCCGAGATCATCGGCCGCCCGGTGCAGGCAGTATCCGAGATCCTGAACGGGAAGAAGGAGATCACCCCCGAGACTGCCGTCGCTATCGGTGCGGCTCTCGGGACGAGTGCCGAGCTGTGGCTGAACCTGCAAGCGGCGTACCGCCTACACCAGGTCCGCCTGGCGAAGACAACCGCCATTTCGCCTGTCCAACGGCGAGCGAAGCTCCGGTCACTCGTCCCTGTTCGGGAGCTGCAGAAGCGGTCGTGGCTGCCTGCGACCGACGACGTTGATGAGTTGCAGCGCGCCGTGTGCGAGCTCCTCGGAATCAGAAGTGTCGATGAGGAGCCTCGATTTGCAGTCGCAGCGCGGCGTTCGAACGTCGACGTCAGGTTCACTCCAGAACAGATGGCTTGGGTCGCGCGAGTCGAGCGCCTTGGCACGGGACGTGTCTCACGGCCCTATGACCCCAACGGCCTCACGAACCTGGCGGCTGGTCTAGTTAGGCGGCTCGAGGGCCCGCAAGATCTCCGACACCTCAATGAATGGCTGGCCGACTATGGGGTCGCGCTGGTCATAGAGATGCCTCTTCGGAATAGCAAGATGGACGGCGTCGTGAGCTTCTCGAACGGCTCTCCCATTATCGGGCTCTCGACGCGTGGCGATCGAATGGACAGTTTCGTGTTTACTTTGCTTCACGAGATAGCTCATCTGACGCTTGGACACATCAGCCCGGGCGAAATTCGAATCGATGAGGACTTAGGCGTCAGTGACGGTTCAGACCGTGAGCGCGAGGCCAATGAGGTGGCGGGTCGCTGGATCTTCAACGAATCTCCGGTGGTTCCAGGCGATAATCTGAATCCGCGGATCCTCCTAGAAACCGCGAGGGCGCTCGGCGTACATCCCTGTTTCTTGATCGGTCGTCTCCAGAAGGAAGGTCGGCTCGGCTGGAGCGACTACCGGCGCACGATCCCAAAAGTCCGGACCTTCGTCAAGCTCGGCTAAGGAGCCCCATGGCTGTCCTCTCTATCGGTCGCCCCATCACCCTTGCGGAAACGTTCTCGTTCTACGTGTCTTCTGCCGATGTCCAGGCACTTGAAGCATGTGGTCAGCTCGCCGACGCCGTAACGGTAAAGGGGCCAAATGGACCTGCGACCGTAAGAGCCCTGCGGACCCAGGGATGGGACAGGCCTGTCATCTTCGACCGGGCTGGCTACAGCCCGAACGTATCGGCGATCGATCCCGAGCGCTGGTTTGACGATCAGGTCGAAGCCGGCGCGGATCGACTACTTACAGCAGGGACGTGGGTTCCGTGGGACGCAACGGGAAACGCACTGAAGGAAGCGACTGCGGTTGAGGCAGAGCGGACGATCCGCCGACCTGATGCCACGGCAGTTTTCGCAATCGATTACCGGTGGATCACGAAGGTGCCGTTGGATCTCCAAGAGGCGCTCACCGAGCTCAACCGTCCGGTGGCACTTGTGCTCGCGCATCCCACGGACCCGTTGAGCGTCGGAAGTGCAGTCCATGGACTGCTTGCGGTGATCCAAGGTGTGGATAATGTGTCGATCCTACGGACGGACCATGGCGGCCTCGGCGCCATCGTATACGGCGCTCGTCACGCCGCTGTCGGGCTGATCCCGTCGTACAGACATTTCGTCCCGGTGGGGAAGAGCGGCGGCGGGAAGACCGACGATCCGACGGCCCGAGTGTTTATCCGCGAGATGATGGATTGGTTCACAGCCCTGACAATTTCCGGATGGGGAACAATGTCATGGGATCTCCGCTGCCACCTCGGGTGCTGTGGAGGCCAGCGATTAGACCGATTCTTCGACCCGCGATTCGAAAACCAGGCGATGGTGCATAATCGGACCACCCTGGCGCAGCTCGCCGACGACGTCTTGGACGCACCCCGGAACGAGCGTCGTCGGCTGTTTGGCGAGATCTGCAGCCAAGCCCTGGACCGGTACGGCGCGATGGGGAAGTTATCCATGGTGACCCAGCCAAAGCAGCAGCTTCTTCAGTGGGCGTTTGTCTGAAGCCAAGCGCGATAAGCGACCTCGGCTAGCCACCATCGATAGACACTAGGCACGCCTGCCCTTGCAGCATCTGCTCGGGCCACTACGCGAAGACGCTCCGAGCAGGTGACGGCCGCCCCGACACCGACGGCCTGCGCCATCTTGATGGCTTCAACGTCGGATCTTCCAGTTCTTGTCGCTATGGCATACCGGCGAAATATGGGCGGGAACTGACAGGCTGCCCCGACGACATCGACCAGGCGCCTACCGGCGAGACCGACGGCTCGTACTCCTCCCGCCGGTCGATAGACGCGCGTGACCGAACCTCGAGTCACCGCGACGAACCCTTTCCCCTCGCGTCTCAGTGTCTCTGCATCGATTCGGTCGAGTCCGGATTCTGGCCATGCCAGATCCTCCGGTAATGACCACAGCGCGTGGAGCAAACCTCGTGACCGCACTGGTCCAACGGATTGTTCAATCCTGCGGGTGTGCTCAGAGACGTCCAATTCGAAGGCCATGAGCACGTGTCGCCCGTCGAGGACCGCCCTCACCACATCATGAGCCTCCCCGGCGGCGATGTAGGCGGCCACCTCCTCGGCACCTTCGAGCGAAGCCACGAACCGTTGAGGATTCATGTGACGAGTTCCCTGGCGACTCGCCACAGACCAACCTTTGCCGGTCGGTACCAGCGCTCACGTCGGTCATCACCCGGCCGGGGGTCAGGAATGAGAAGTTCGACGCTCAGGAGCCGGTGGAGGGGACCGGCGTAGACCGACGGTGACATCTGAGACGTCCCGAGGAGCTCTGTGAGGTTCGTCCTGCCTCTGACCGCATCGAGGGCAGCGCACACCTCGAGCATGTAGCTGTTACCAAAGATCCGTTTAGAGCGGACCCGGACTTCTGCTGAGGCAGTACCCGTCGCCATGTAATCTAGATTAGTATATGATTCGTGAAACATAAAGTAAATCTCCCAAGGTGCTGGCGACGAAGTCTCTTTAGGGTGTCGCCAATCGATTTGTCCCCGATCCGCGTGTGGGACGGAGGCCCCTGCAACGCCGACCGTCTCTTCGCCCGCACCTCAGTGCATCAGGTGTGCTTACGAGAATCGCCGTAACGCGCCACCTCGTCCTGCTCCCATCATTCACCTCGTTGACCTCCGGCGGGGCCGCCCTCATGGCGACACCTCGAGTCGTCTCCCCGTGTCGTTGGCTTGACGTGTCTTCTTGCGTGGAGGAGGTCGGATTCCCACAGCTACTCGTCGGCGGTTGATTTCGCTCGGTCATATCGATGTGCAGGATGGCGTCCCGGTCGCTCCAGCACCGCAGGCGCGCCGAAAGAGCCGGGGCGCACCCCGGCCCTCCGGCCCCGGTGGGAACAGCGCTCAGCTGTCCACCGCCTCCTTGTCGGTGACGTCTGCCGAACGCTGGGTCCGGCTGATCTCCGCCGTGGCGAAGGTGAGCGATGCGCCGATGTCCTCGGCGGTCAACTCGACCCGGCTGCGGCGCTCGCCAAGCTCGGTCTCCCAGACCGCCTGGCCGCCGCCGGGAAGCTCCCGGGCGTTTTCAAAGCCGGAGGGCAGTGGAGGGTGAGCGTTCCGCGCTTCGAACGTGAGGTTCATGGCGAGGCGTCGTAGGGCCTCACGCGCCCCAATCCGGTCTTTCTGCGGGCGCAGAATAGCGAGGAGTGAGATTCGGTTGGTCCCGCTGACACGGTTGCCTGCGCCGATCGCCGATTAGGCGTTTCAAAGAAGACGTCAAGCTCGGCTCCGAACGCACGCCGAATATCTCTTCTGTAGCCATCAGCTCGGGACTGAAAGCTTTTCTCCGAGCAAGATCAACCGAACGGCGCTGGTTGAAGTCGGGCTATGGATATCTCGTAGTTACGATCGGCCACTGAGCTGGGACATGTCCACGGTCATGGAGGCGAGCGCTGGCTCAGATTGGAAAGGTTAAGCGATTTGAACCGACGATGCGAGATGTGTCCGTTACGGAATGGAATGACCGAGTTGGTGATCGGCAAAGCGGTCTGCGAGCGCGGCGATCGTAAACGACGGATTGGGGCCGACTGGGCCCGGCATGACCGAACCGTCGGCGATGGCAAAGCCGGGATATCCGAATACTTCGCCGTGGCTGTCAATGACGCCATCGCCCACATTGTTCGCCATCGCGCAGCCGCCTACGGCATGCACAGTGATGAGCTTGCCGTTGACGTGTGAAAGTGGATCAGGGAGGAACTCTGCGTCGAGTTCGGCCGCAACTCGCTTCATCGTTGCCTGCACCCGGGCGAAGTACGCTCGGGAGTCGTCACGGTTCCAGTCGAGCTCGAGGAAGCCGTCTCGGATGCTCATCGCTCCACCGGGGATGTCGACACCCATGCCGAGGAGCGGGAGGATAGACGCCGAATGGAAGCCGTCTCCGATCAACTGCTCAAACTGTTCGTCGAGATCCGAGTTCGGGCTTCTACTGATTCGCGCGAAAACTTCCTCCCGGAGGAATCGCACCGCACGGGAGACAAACGCGGGAACGTCCGACATCTCGGCAAGCCAGTCGACAAAGCCGGGATATCCACCGTCCTGCACGTAGTACCCAGGACCATTCCCCCCTTCAACCTCATCTGAAAAGCGAATGCTCGACGTGATCACACTCCCGCAGCTCGGGGCGAGCACCCGGGGAACGCGCTTGCCGTCGATGGTGTCGTGCGCGTCGTGAATGAGTCCGAGAAAGTCGCCATTGCCCGAAAAGCTCCGTCCGAGAGCAGGGCTCAGCTCCGGAAAGTTGTCTCGATTCCTGAGGAGCAGATAGTTCGTGCCAAACGTTCCCGCAGAGAGAATCAGCTGGTCACATGAAACTTCGGTCACGGAGAGCGTACTTGTCGCCCGCGAGTGGCCCTGCTCGTCGTCTCGGTGCTCGACGTAGCCGACGACGTAGCCAGCACCGTCCCTGGGGGCGAGTGTGCGGACTTCGCAATGGTCGCGCAACACGGCGCCGTGCTTCTCGGCAAGGGTGAGGTAGTTGTAGTCGAGAGTGTTCTTCGACCCGTAGTTGCAGCCGATGTCACACTCGCCACACAGCCGGCACGTAGATCGCGTGCGGTGGTGGAGATTGTCGGTCGTCTCGCCTTTGGCATCGTGGATCGGTTCGCCAGGGACAGGGTGGTGGCCAGGGTCAGCAAAGCTCACGGCGAGGTCCGGGAGGAACCATTCGAATCCGGCCGCTACTGCGGCTTGCTTGAATGCTCTGGTCTTCGGCGTACTGGCATAGGGCTCGTGGTCGAACGGAAAGGTTTGGGGCGCGAGGACCTTCTCGACCCGCTCGTAGTGAGGGTCAAGATCGGCTCGGGCCACGGGCCACGGCGTAATGGTTCCATCGGCGCCGCGTCGGAAGAACCAGTGCTCGTCCTTGCGGATGAGGACGTTCGCGTAGATGAGCGAACCGCCTCCGAGGCCCGCAGAAACGAGTCCGTCGATTCCCGAGAATTTCCATACCTGGAAGAGGCCCAGTCGGCCTCGGCTCGGGTCCCAAAAGTTCTCGTGCATCTCGCGCGGAGTGCGGGCGAAGGAACCAGGTGGATAGCGCTTCCCTCGTTCGAGCAGCAGGATGTGACGTCCAGCCTCGGCATGGCGGTACGCGGTGACTGAGCCACCGAACCCAGACCCCACGACGATAGTGTCGAAGTGTTCGAGTGCTGCCATCAGCTCTCCTTCGTGAGCGCTAGGCCTTCGTCGATGAGGCGCGGGAGCATTTGGTGGCGATTCGTGACCGCCTGTGCCACCTCCGTTGAGAATGACGACCATGGCGGGGCTGTGAACTGGAGCGTGGCTCCGAGACGCTCCTGCAGTGCGACGTCTCTCGATCCTCCGCCTCCAGACAGCTGCACCGCGTAACTCGACGGATGATCCGCCTGGTTGTACATGCGAAGCGACGCAACGCCACAATCGGTGTCGATCAGAATCACCGATGCACCTTGGACCATCGAAGTCTCCTTTGTGTCGACGACCCAACCGCCACTGTTAACGATGGAGACCGGTCGCGGAAAGCCGGTGATGGGCTCGGTCCGGCTAAATGGCTTGTGCGTATGCCCGAAGATGAAGGTCAGCTCTCGGCTAGTCGATCCGGCGCGCTCGCGTTCGAGCTGAAGGCGGACCGGCCCAGACAGATACTCGTGAAGGCCTCGCGCCGTCTTCTCGCTCAGCACGACGTCGGGCATCGAACGCTCTCGTGATGCCACCTTGGGGACCAGCCACCGAGCGAGAGGCGTCAAGCCGAGGCGCGCTATCGATCGGAACTCGCTTCGGAGTTGGTCGGAGATGAATTGTGCGAGATTCCCTGAGAGCTGAGCGAGCGCGGCCTTGTCCTGGAGCATGTCGTAGACCAGGCCGACGTCGACGCCGGCGGCACCCGAGCGCCCAAGCGTCGACCAGAAGAAGTCGATCCAAGCGAAATTGTCGGACTCCCATTCCCAGATCTCGCTTGCCACAGGCTGTCGGGGGAACAGCGCTTCCTTGAGCGACGACATCAGCCGGTACAGGGGCTCGGTGAAGTGCCCGTGGTGGACGACGATTACGCGCTCACCGTCGTTGCTTTCGATTCCAAGGTTCGGATAGACGAGACGCACAGATAGGTCATGGTTCGCGAGGCGAGTGAGCACAGCGTTGAGGAGATCTGCTTCTGGCGTCACAGTCGAGGGTTCCTCGAAGAGTCGGGTGACGTGCCACGGCGGGCCGATCGCTTGTCCGTGAGGGAGGCCTCGGATGTAGTGCGCGTACTGGCGTTCCCGGGCTGTTTCCCAGAGATGATGATCGTGATTGCCCGGGATGTAGTAGATCCGGTCGTCGAAGAGTGGCCGACCAGTGGAGAACGCAAGCCTAATGAAGGCGGCAAAAGACGTCGCCGCGACGTTGTCCTCGGCGAGGGCGAGTTCGAGGATGTCTCCGTGCAGGATGAGAGTTGGCGGCTGTGCGACGGCATTCGTCTCGACCAGTGCCCGAAGGCAATCGACGAGCTCAGTGAGGACGGCACTTGGCCTCTCCGGGTCGACGCTCGTTGAACCCTCGGGCACGTGACTGAGGACGCTGTTCTCCGCGCCGAAGTGAGTGTCCGACATGCAGATCCACCGGATATCGGGCATCGACGGACCTTCCTTACCTGGCGATCGGGACTACTGCTTCGCGAGCGTGGCGACGGTGACGTGCGGCCAGCGCAAGTTGTTGAAGTCGAGCATCACGGTCTGGGAGTACTGGAGCTGCAGCACGTCGGGGTCAGGCGGGTTCTCGATCAGTTCGATCCAGAAAGTTGCAATCACCGATGAGGCGTTGGCGTTTCCATCCTGGCCGGCGTTCACTCCCTGGAGAAAGGCCGTGTTCGACGTGCCTCCCCCTGGCACAGGCGCGTCGGTGCTCGTAACGGAGAGGGTTGTCGTGGCGCGAACGGTGCGGCCCGCCAGGGCCGCCTCAAGGAAACTGTTCGGGTTCTCCACCATGCCCTGGCTGATAGCGGGGGGCAATGGATCAGTACGGAATTGCGTGGCGACGGCGAGGTTCATCTCGGTGAAGGTGGCCAGCGCGGAGCTGAACTCGGAGTTCGGTGGCTGTGGATTTCCGATGCCGAACGGAATGATGTTGATGTCGGGGATGACGGGTGCCGCACCGATTGATGCTGTGCCCTGAGCCACGATGGCCGTTCCGTGTGGGATCGAGGCCATTCGGACGACGGTCGGTGGAACGGCAGGCGCTGTTGTTTCTGGCACGATGACCCAGATCCCCGGTTCGATGTGTAAGCCGGACCCGTTCGAGGAGTCGGAGATCTGCTGGAGGTACGTCAGGCCGTACATCTCGATATCGGCTTGGAGGAGTCCGCGGTTCGGGATTGCCCCGTTGATCGGGCTGAAAGTGATCGTCTCGCTGGTGAGGTTCAGTTCGAGAAAACGGTCTTGGGGCGCGGAGGGGAAGTTCGGGCGCCAGATCGTATTGAAGCCAGTTCCCCTCCACGTCCCGACGAGTTGGTCGAGGGGACTGGGCGGTGGGTTCGGAGGGGTTGGAGGGACCGGTGGTACTGGTGGATAGGTAGCGTCGGGGCCGACCGTCGCGCTGGACCGGAAAGCAAAGTCGGGGTCGGTCTGTGCAGTTGGGGCCATGGTTTGGTGCCTCCTCTTGCTGTCGTGCCTAAGAGGGTGCTCGACCTCCGTAGGCCCAATCTGTTACTATTGCTGAGGTAACGGGAGAAAGTGTAACAGATGGAGGTGTCGCCCTGGACTCGATCGGTCGGTTGCTGCGTACGGGCAGGGAGCGAGCCGGGCTGTCGCAGGAGGCAGCGGCCGAGGCGGTGGGGATCAACCGGGTTCTCCTCAACTACTACGAGGTGGGACGCCGGCAGGTCCCGCTCAACGTGGCGGCGGCGCTTGCCCGGCTCTACGGGACATCACTCGAGTCCCTTTTAGCGGGGGAGGAACTGGTCGGGTCAGGGCTGGACGTGAGCGGAATGCTCTTTCGGGCCGCCCCGAAGGATCTCGGCGATAACGCGAAGGGCGGGCTCCGGATGTTCGAGCAACGTGTTACCGAGTACGTCGAACTGGCCGAGGAGATGGGGGTGCCATTGCCGGGGCCGGGCCGTAGCCCGTTCCCGCCCGCCCGGGGTGCGAGTGCGAGGGAGGGCGCCTGGGCGGCCCGCCAGCTTCGCCGCCAGCTCAATCTCGGCGGGGGAGCGCTCGGTGACCCGTTCCAGGTGCTCGATGAGCACGTTCTCATCTGGCGGCTCCCTCTTGGTGCCGACCTGGGCGAGGCACCCTCAGGGTTTTTCTACAACCACCCCCGAGCCGGGTTCTGTATCGCTGTCAACTCCCAGATGACCCTTGGTCGGCAGGTCTTCACCCTGGCCCACGAGTTCGCCCACGCCTACTTCCACTCCCAGAACGCCGACGTCGTGGTGTCGATGCTCGGGGAGGACCACGGCCGGGAGCGGTTCGCTGATGCCTTCGCCGGCGAGTTCCTCGTACCAGGCGACGAGCTACGACGGGTGGTCGGCGAGCTGGCTTCGTTCGAGGACCTGCCCAATCCGGCCCTCGTCGTGCACCTCCAACGTCACTTTGGCGTGAGCTTCGCCACCCTGCGGGTGCGGTTGCTCCAGGAGAAGCTCATCTCGCGATCCGACTATGACGCCCTGGGCGAGGCCTCCCCGAGCCGGCTGGCGCTGGCGCTCGGATACCGCGTGCATCCTGCCGACATGGGCAGCTACGACCTCAACCCTCTGGCAGCTCAGCCGACTCGGGTCCTGCTGCTCGTGCGCGCTGCGCTGGAACGCAATGTCATCACGCCGGGGGATGCTTCGGAGGTACTCGGTACGAGCACGGAAGAGATTCGCCAGCTCCTCGTTCGTCCTTGGGCGGCAGAAGACGAGCGACGAGTCCAACAGGACCTCGAGGATGCCGCATTTGGGAATCTCGAGCGGTGAACGGGTGCGGCTGTGCTGGTCGACGCCTCGGTCGCTCGTAGCTTCGCCGTCGTCGGTTGGACCCGACACCTGCTCGAAGTATCCGGTGGCACCATCCTTGTCGCCGACACCGTGCACGGCGTATACCCGGACGATCCGAGCGAGTTGCGCCGCATTCGCAGCGCGCTCCAGCGCCAGGCCGAAGACGCCGGGCTTGGTACCGGTCGAGCCGGGCGGGCGCTCTCAGCCGTGCAGGGTCTTGATGAGCTGTTGGCCCTCTCTACCGAAGAGCTAACCGTCCTTTCCCTCGATGCCGACGAGTGGGAGCTGGCCATCCGTCTCCAATCCCGTCGACCCGAGGATCGAGCGTGGCGTCATTCGTTGGGCGCCAAGGCCCGACGCCTCGACGCCGGTGAGTCGGCGTCCATTGCCATCGCCATGAGCAGGTCGTTGACCTTGGCCAGCGACGACGGGGACGCCCTCACTCTGTGGGAGGCACTGTCAGGCAAGCCTGGACGGCGGACCCGAGATTTGCTTCACCAGCTAACGGCCGACGAGTTCGTGACGGAGCCCGATGCCCGAGAGGCGTACCGAGTGCTCCAGACCGACGACTTACACAATCTGGGAGGTCCGCCTTGGTAGATGTCGCAGAAGACCTGCTCCCGCCGGCCAGAAGTCACTGCGATTTTGGGGTGGTCGTAAGCTCCTTCGCCGATATAAACCTGCAACGAGATCAGTAAGCCGGCCGATCGTGTGATGAACGAGATCACCAAGGTCGTTGATGGCAATCACCCCGGAGCTGATTGAAGCCCATCAGCCCATTTCAGGCGGCAGTTCCGTCCTTAGCCACAGCACCGTCTCGACTCGTATGGTCGCGAGGTCGGTCGTAGTTAACGCAGGCCAGTGATTGAGCTGAGATATACCAACGCATAATCACTGTTCGGTAGGCGCACCCTTCTTGATACAACTGTTGACAACTCGTACGGAACGACGGCTAGGGAGCGGAGGCGCTCTGTGTAGGCGCGCACATATCACGCCGGCGCCCACTAGGACGTCCGCACAGCGAGCGTGCGGGGACGCGTCGAGGAGCAGTTTGCCCGGGACACCGGCGGAACGCGAACCGAACTCGGCTGCGTTCCACCGGTCCCGTTGCCTGGACCCTACGGCCGGCCCGATGGGCTATCGAGCCGCCCCAGCCACGTAAGCGGCCACCACGTAGGCAGCGTGGCGGTCCAACGACACCCGTCCTCGGTCGTAGCGCATGGTTGTTCGGGGGTCGGCGTGTGACGCAGCCTCCTGGACATCACGAAGCGGCACCCCGGCGTCCAAGGCGGCCGTGATGAAGGCGTGCCTGAGGGTGTGGGGTCCAACAGGCTTGGTGATGCCAGCCCGACGGGCGACCCTGCGCACCATCCTGGCTGCGCCGTGGCGATCGAGGCGGTCACCGGTTGGGCCGAGGAAGATCGGGCCTTCGGCACGCTCTCCGACAACGAGGTCGACGGCCCGGGCCGTACGAGGGGCGAGTGGAAGGGTGACGAGCTTTCCTCCTTTGCGAAGCACCGTTAGCGTCCGATGGCCGCGCTCGATCCCCAATGCCTCGATGTTGGCCCCGGTGGCCTCTGACACCCGAAGGCCGTTGAGGGCCAGAAGGGAGAGCAGCGCGTGCTCCTCCGCCGAACCGAGCCCGGCAGCCACGAGGATTGCCCCGATCTCGTTTCGATCTAAGCCCGTGGCATGGGACTCGTAATCGAGTCGAGGGCGCCGGACGTGGACGGCCGGGGAGTGGTCGAGCAACTCCTCTTCCACGGCGTAGCGGTAGAAGCCAGCGACTGTGCACAGCCGACGAGCTACCGTGGCCCGGGCACGGCCCTTCTCCTCGAGCTCTCTCCCGAAGCACTCGATGTCCGCCCGGCGCACGGCGAACAATCGAAGACCTCGTCCGTGACACCAAGCGGCGAACTGGCGCAAATCCAGGGCATAGGCCTCACGGGTGAGTCCGCTGTAGCCGGCGAGGTACCCGGCGAGGGCGAAGTGCTCGGAGTCACTGAAGATCGGATCCGACGCGACGAGCTCGGAAGATGTCGTGGTGGCCATGGCGCACCTCCAGGATCGGGCCAGAGCCCGGAGCCTGGGAGCGACCGCGCCCTGGCATTAGTTCACCGTGGCCAGGGTAGGACTAGTCAGTGCCGGGAACGACGCGGAGGGGTCATGCACTCGGTTGGACTCGGAATGTTCGGCTCGCGCCCAGCGACGCAAATAACCGTCGGTTCTGCGTGAATTGCCGTCCGGCTCGGCCTGCTATTCGGCTTGCGCGTTCTTTATTCAGCGACCGCCCCGGTAGGGCACTTCAGAACGACCGTAGACCCACACCAGTATCGTTGAAGTCGTGCTCCACCACCCGTTGCACCGCTGTCCGGCAACTCGGTCATGACCGAGCTGAGTGCGACCGCCTACTACTACCCGGAGCCCTACTGGCTCGTGAGGGACGGCAGTTGGGTGAAGACACTGCTGCTCTTCTTCGACGAGGTCGCCATTCTGCTGCCCGACTACATGGTCGGCCGCCACCGCGATGCGGATCCGTCGCTGGTTGAGCCGCTCGAAGACAAAGGCCTTCTTCGGATTCTCCATCCCGAGTGGTTCGTCGATGCCGAACTCACGGAGCGGATAACGGAGTCGGTCGTCGACCTGATCTCAGGCGGTGCTTTCGACAACCTCCCGTCGGATGAGCCGTTCGCAGAACTCTCAATGTCACGTATGGGCTATGGCGCGGTCGAAGGTCTAGCAAGCATGGTGTACGAGGAGCTGGAGCGTCGTGGCCTGGCCCGTCCCACTGAGGACGGTGTCTCAATCCCGATGCACTGGCGGATTCGCGCGGTCTACCTCCTATTGCTGGCGCAACTCGCACGAGAGGCGGGACATCGGCACGGACTTGATCTTCATCCCGCGACCAATACCGAGGGTGCAGGCGACGTCCTCAACTCCTTCTTCAATCTGAAGGCCATGCCCTCGCGCGGTCACGTCGTTTCGTTTGATCTGGAGACGGTGTCGGTCGACCTCGACTCTGTCCCGCTCGACGACGTCCTCGCGTTCCGAAGGGATAACGCAGGGATATACCGGGCGTATATGACCGAGCTGCGCTCGTTCGCGCTGCAACTTTCCCTCGTCGACGACGTTGAACGGGAGCGGATGTTGGACGACCGACGCGCTGAGATCGAAGAGCATGCACGCGCCCTGACGGGACGCGTGCGCAAGGCGTTCACTAACCCGAAGAAGGCGACGGGTTTCGGCCTCGGCCTTGCGGGCGCTGCATGGTCGCTCGCGACGATGAACCCAGTTCCCGCCGCCCTCGGTCTGCTTGGGGCGATCACCGGAATGGCTCCTGATAAGAGCACCGGCTCCGTCTACTCATATCTCTTCGAGGCGAGGCGCACACTCACGTAGCGCTCGTCCGCTCGGCGAGCACGGCCAGCTCGATCGCGTCGCGTTCCATCGTTTCCGCGAACGGCGGATCCACAGGCCACCCAGGGAGAGAACGGATGTCGACTGGGTACGGCGACAGTTCGCGAAACGCTGCGACCAGATCGTCTGCTCTCTGCCGTGCGCCCGAGCGTCCACTGGGCTGCGGCGAGCTGTCCTCGAAATCGCGAACGTAGAAGTCGAGATCGCTCCCGTCTCCGTCGGTCCCTCGGGCCACGGAGCCACAGAGACACACGCCGGTCGCGCCGTAGGTCTCAGCAATGGCGATGAGACGGCCGGCATGCGCCTTCACCCAGGCCATCCGTGGCGATTCGCTCACGATTACATCATGCCGCGCGCATCAACATCCGACATGTGAGCCGCCGCTCGCGTCGAGAGACAGCTCGATGCAAATGCGGCCAGTGGAACCTCGAGACGGAATTGCCATCCAGAGGGTACCGTCGGGCGCGATGACCGATCCCGATCTGCACAACATTGACCAGCACCTCGGACTCACGCGGGCGAAGGCGCCGAGGCCCGACTCGCGTCGAGACAAGTGGGGCAGGTGGGTAGATGGCATCCGGGAGGATCTCTTCGCTCTGTGGGTGAATCGATTGGCCTGGCGTCAGATGTCCGACGCATGGCGACGGCGCGAGCCACCCTTGCCGCCCTCGCTCTTCTTCGAGTATTTCCACCGGACCTACGCGGACACACAGGTCGCGGGCGTCCGGCGGCACGTTGACACCCACGCCGGCGCTGCGGGACTGTGCCAACTGCTCCGGGAGATCGCGCAGTACCCGGAGTGCCTGAGTCGTGACTTCTACGTCAGCCGCTATCAGTGGGGGAGCCAGCATCTCGGTCACAGTGAGTTCGAGCAGTTCGA
This sequence comes from Acidimicrobiales bacterium, assembly GCA_046704365.1. Lineage (GTDB taxonomy): Bacteria > Actinomycetota > Acidimicrobiia > Acidimicrobiales > UBA8190 > UBA8190. The sequence goes on from JBJKRZ010000299.1 coordinate 37,013, forward strand.
TCCGAACGGACTCGGTCACGTCGACGGCGCCATCGCAATAGCCGACCGAGACGAGCTGATCGCGGTCGCAGCGCCTATCTGGGAGTGGGCGAACAAACGAGTCGCCCACCTAGACCCGCGCGACTCCAAGGACGTTCCCCTCTTCACCGATCTCGACGGGGCGCTCAACCTCATCGACGAGAAGTTCCGGCGGTGGAACCTCATCCTGACCGGCATCGACCAGCAGGACCCGGTTGTCGTCTATGACTGGCTCGCCCCGCTTCGCGAACCTTGGATACTGGACAACGAAACGCCTGAATCTTCTGCTTGATCTCTACCAGTCGCTGGTCGGACTGCTCCAGATCGCTGCCGGCTAGGCGCGCCACAACGACGCGCAATTCATCCGTCGAGGCATCGAGGGATCCGTAAACATTCGGCGTTACGGAGCGACCGAGTGCGTGCATAACGACCGCCGAGTCAGCTCTGTGTGACGCCGCCTGTCCTCCAGGCATCCCCGTCCCAGCAGCGGCGCCCGCGGAGCACTCTTGTAACGCGAAGAACCCGAGGAACCTTGCGGCACCTCGGGTCTCGCCCGGTGCCGGTCCGGCCATTCGACCGTCCCAGCTCCGGAAGAACGATGATACGGATTTGGACGCGAAAGACAAGGGCCGGCGGGCGATTTCCGTGTTGCAGCCTCGTTACGACCGTATTTCAGCGAGCAAGTGCCTCGTCGAGCAGCCCACTGGCAAACGCTGCCAATCTGGGACCAGGGTCTTGTCGCTCTACGGGGGTGGCTCTGTCGGTCATCTCGCCGGGCAGGATGTTGCCCCTTTCGGTCAACGCGCGATCTGCCCACTCTGCTCATCGGGCCCGGGGGGTCGTTGACTCCCGCGACATCCTCCCCGGAGGAGCCCGCGGCGTCGGTTCCTTAGGGTCTCCGACACGATCACGCCAAGTGCCGGCACACCCGGGCCGGCGAGGCGATAGGGCGCGTCGGCCTCGAAGCACAAGTCGAGTGTCTGGTGGTCGGGGAAGCAATGGACATCGAGGACGCCCGCGAACCACACCGACCACCACGCCTGGCGGTGCCAGACCAAGATCCGTTGCGGGGTCACCACTACCCGGAGGGGTCCGAGTGGTCTCCACTGTGGCGCCGCATGGGCTTCGGCCTCCCGCCGCCGGCGTCGATTGCCGATGGCGCCCGCCAGCATCAGAAGCCCCCCTCCGGCCAGCACTGTGTGGCGCTCGTAGAACACGGTTTCCAGTCCGAAGAAGCGCCACCCGGTGACATAGAGCTCCCCGTAGGCGAACTCGCCCGCGGCCAAGGGCACGCCACCGAGAACTGACGGCCTCAGAGCGGCCAGGTCGGCCAGGGCGTCAGCCAGGTGTTGGGCCTCGGATATAGCGACCCCATCCCAGGCGATGTCCACTGGTCCCCGATGGTGTGCCCTACAGCGAGTCATGGGCCACCGTCGGCAAGGCCAAGGGGAAGTCGCCCTCGGAGTCGACCGAACGGCGGCAGGGCTCGCTCGCGGAGTCCTTGCGCACGACAGCGGTGCCGGAGGCTTGCGGTGGGCTTGGACATGTCTGATCCCTCCTCCGTCTCTCACTTTCACGGTGGAGGGCCATGTCGCCGGCCCCGAACGTCCCGTTGATGCTGCGGGAGTGCTGTTCTTGGTAATTCTACGTCCCCTCTGTGACAGCCAGGTCATCCGAGGGGCCGATCTCGGGCAACACCTCGGGCAACAACTTCCGGCGAAGACCCGCGTCGGTCCGCCAGCGCCGGGATCGTCGGCGCAGGTGAAGGCGTGTTTCGGCGAATCGTGGTGAGCCGTGGAAAGGGCTCGGGCCCATTCGCAGACCGGATGTGACTGATTCGGTCACAACGCTATCGGCCTTCGGTTGCGACTCGCTGGAGCACCGATGCCGCATGTGGCAGGACCTCTTTGACCGTGTTGCGTGTCAGGCAGTCCGACCGACTCATCCGAAAGTGTCCTCCGGGTCCTTGGCGTTCAATCTCGAAGACCTGTTGCCCATGGCGATTCGGGCTCAGGCGAGCCCGGCAATGGACCGACCCATCGGTGGAGATGGCCTCCCAGGCCACGCCGGGTCCGACGATGGTCACTGGCTCCCACGACATCACGGGCCTTGCTGTCTCCAGCGCGTGACGGAGTTGGCTCGCTGAATCGTAGCGGCGTTGCGGATCTACGTGCATTGCTTTGCGGGCCACCTTCCGCAGTCGATCGTGGATGTGAAGCTGCCATTGCTTCCGATTCGGGTACCGACCAGCCGCAACAAGATCCAGGACGCTCCTGCCCGGTTGTGCGATCGATCGCATCATGTGATCCCCGTTCAGAAGGCGGTAGAGCGTCACCCCGAGCGCGTAGATGTCTCCGACAACGGAGTCGATGCCCCCGCTTCCTCCAAGGGCTTCCGGTGGGAGATGCTCTGTGTAGCCCCATGGCGGCGCACCCGCCACATTGGTGACCGAGCAGGCCAAGCCAAAGTCGGAGACCTTGATCCTGCCGCCTGCGCCCATCAGAAGATTGCCCGGCTTGAGGTCACGGTGGAGGATCCCGCGGGCATGTAGTGCCTCCACCCCTCGACACGCCTCCTCAACAGCGTGGAGTGCGGTGGCCACAGATGTGGGCCTCCCGCCGTACCTGTCAGCGATGCTCCCGTCTGGCAGGTACTCCATTCGAATAACCGGCACCCCTGCTTCCAGGTCGGCGGAATAGATCCGGACGACGTTGTCGTGCTCGGCGTTGAGCATGGCCTGGGCTTCGTTGAAGATCAGACCTGCAGGTAGGCGACTAACGTCGAGGTACTTGGCGGCGCAACGGCGATTGAGAGCCGCATCGGCTTCGAGCCACACCTCGCCAAAGAACCCACTTCCGAGGCAAGCCGTGCGCTGGTACGGCATGGCACTACCAACGGTACCTAATGCGGGAGGAGGGCAATGGCAGAGACGACAGGTTCCCTCCGACTAGTCGCAGTGGCGTGGACCATCGGGATCCCGGCAAGGGCCGGAGTGAGGTCGGCGTTGGTTCGTGCCCCGTAGGCGCTGCGAATGGTGACGGCGACGTGTCGGCTCAGGGGCACACCGGCCGATGTGAGCGCTTCCTGTACGACTCCCTCTACCTCAGATCGTCCGAGGCTGACCGATTGACCACCGCCTTCGGCCACCCGGACGGCGGCGGCGTCCACTGCGTGTCGTTCGAGTAGCTCGAGAACCTCCTTGCGTACCCACGCGAGCTGATTTCCTCGCGCTCCAGCAGGGATCGTCACCTTCTGGTGTTCGACCAGGGAGGCCGCTGTGCGCTCTGCGCCTTGAACGACCGCCCAGTCCAGAGCGTCCTTTGTGCAGCGAATCCCGACGACGATCATCAGACCTCCAAAGGGCAGCCACCGCCGACCCTCCCAGTCTCCTCCCAATAATTCCGAGGACGGACCGTGAGAAGCCGCATACAGTGGCGAGCGGTGAGAACCGAGGGGAGGGCGTCGGTGCAGGTAGAGCCAGAATTCGCTGGTGCCCCCGGCAGTGCGTCAGTTCAGGACATAAGAGACATCCCTGGTCGGGGGTGTGTCAAGACATAGGAGACAGCTCGAGGGCGGAGGTCTCCTGTGGACAAGGGCCGGTTCCTGATCGAGACGCACCTGCGCACCGGCAAACCACTGGGTGAGCTGGCCCGGGCCCACGGGGTGAACCGCAGCTGGCTCTACAAGCTCCTGGCCCGCTACCGCCGCGATGGCCCTGAGGGCCTCGAGCCTCGCTCACGGCGCCCGCGTCGCAGCCCGAGCCGCATCGCCGATCTCTACGAGGACGAGATCGTGGCGCTGCGCAAAGAGCTCCTCGACTTCGGCGTCGACGCCGGGGCCGAGACCATCCACTTCCACATGGCGGCCCGGCATCGCAACGTGCCGTCGGTGTCCACCATCTGGCGGGTCTTGCAGGCCCGAGGGTTCGTCACCCCCCAGCCCCACAAACGGCCCAGGAGCTCCTACCAGCGCTTCGAGGCCGAGTTCCCCAACGAGTGCTGGCAGGCCGACATGGCCCATGTGGCCGCGGCCGACGGGAGCTTCCTCGAGGTGTTGAACATCGTCGACGACCACTCCCGACTGTGCATCGCCTCTCGGGCCTTCGTCACCGTCCGGGCCACCGACGTCATCCGCACGGTGCACAGATCGGCTGAGAAATGGGGCTATCCGGCCAGTTTTCTCACCGACAACGGCGCCATCTTCACCGGCCAACGCCTGCTCGGGATGGCCGGAGCCACCGAGATGGAGCTGCTGTCGCTCGGCATCGAGGCGAAGCACGCCCGGCCCTATCACCCGCAGACCTGCGGCAAGGTCGAACGCTTCCACCAGACGCTGAAGAAATTCCTGGCGAAGCAGGATCCCGTGAGCAACCGCAAGCAGCTGCAGGTGCAGCTCGACCGCTTCGTGGAGTACTACAACGACGTCCGCCCGCATCGGGCGCTTCGCCGACACACGCCGGCCGAGGTCTACGCGGCCCGCGAGAAGGACCATCCTCGCAACGCCCTCATCGACTGCCGTGGCTATCGGGTCCTCAATGGCAAGGTGGACAAGAAGGGGGCGGTGTCGATCCGGCACAACGGCCGGCTCCACCACATCGGGATCGGCGCCGCCTACAAGGGCTGGCGGCTGGTGATGCTCGTCGCCGGGCTCGACATCCGGATCCTGGCCCTCGACGGGTCACCCCTCCGGCACCTGAAGCTGGATCCCACCAAGGACTACCAGCCGATGGGTTGACCCCGGGCCTCAGGTGTCTACGATGTCTCGCGACATCTGTCTCCGATGTCTCGCGACATCACACTGGTGAGGTCTTCACGTTTAGCCCTGAGCTGGGCTGACTCGATCCGCTGAAGGGGATCCGCGCGGAATAAGAGGCGTTCGCCCACGCGTTCTCCACAGGAGTCAACGCTGCCAGCGGGGATCGGC
>JBJKRZ010000300.1:0-3165 GCA_046704365.1 Acidimicrobiales bacterium
TTCCGCCTCCCAGGACGTCCCCGCGGGCGACTTCCTCACCAGCGACACCCTCACCTGCACCGGCATCAGGTGCCTCGTGCACGGCAACGGCGGCGCCGTCGAACGACGGCTACGCCGGCGACTACGAGGTCTACGTCGACTCGAACCAACCCGACACGAAAGCAACCGCCTCCGACGCCAACGACACCTGGAGCGAGGTCACCGACAGCACCGGTCACGCTGACATCCGTCTGTACAACACCTCGCCTGGTGAGCCCGTCACCGTGACCGTCGGGGCAGCGAGCTGCTCGACGACGGCGTGATCCCGGCGGCGAGCCGAGCGCCGCCGCGTCAGCCGGCCAGCAAGCCACAGCCGGCCACGAAGCCGAAGTGCACGATCTGCCCCGCTCGAGGCTCCGAGCGGCTCGATCAGTCGAGGTCAGGCTCGCTCAGGTCGAAGAAAGTGAGCTCGCCGACGAACATCGAGACATAGCGACGGCGCAGCTCGTCGCCTTCGGTCTCCTTCTCGCCGCGACGGGCTTCCTCCTCCGAGGAGAAGTACACGGCCTGGGTCACGCCCCCGTCGTCGTGCCAGCAGACGCTGATGCCGAGGATGTCGGGCCGGAGCTGGCGCAGGCGGGTGTCCATCTCCCCGATCAGCTGGCGCATCCCGGCTTTGTCGGCGGCGCCTGCCTGGATCACCTGGACGAAGCCGGCGGCATCGGACCCTCCGCCGAAGAGCGTGTCCACCTCGCCACAGTCGTGGAACTCGGGCGCTCCCTCGAAGGCGCTCTCGGTGCGGGCCCACCAGGCGCCTTGTTCGGGTCGGCTGCTGTTGGCCCGGGCGGCTTCCTCGCTCTCGAAGCGGACCAGCACGATCGCCCTGCCGTCGGAGCTGACGCCGCTCGTCGATCCCAGGTAGCCCGTCGCTCCTGGTTTGATCTCCCGGCGCCACTGTTCGATCTGGCGGTGCAAGAGCGCTGGGTCCTTGACCCTTCCTTGGATGATCTGCACGAACATGCGACCCTCCTTTCGCCCCAGAGCCCGAGGATAGGCCTGTCCCCGTGACAGCGCGAGAGCGCTACCAGGGAGCTGGCCGCTGGTCTGTCGGTTGTAGAAGCCAACGAGCTCGCCGCCACGGGGCGCTGCCCGAGCCGGTGTGAGCGGCGGTCAGGCGCCGTGCTCGGCCGGGTCGTGGAGGGCGGGGTCCTGACCGGTGGCGTGGCGGGCGGCGACGTATCCGAAGACCATGGTGTTGGCGATGCTGGCACCCGGCCCCAGGTAGTGACGACCCATCACCGTGGCCGTGCCGTTGCCCGTGGCGTACAGACCCTCGATGGGTCGGTCGTCGGAGCCGAGCACCTGGGCGTGCTCGTCGGTGAGGAGGCCGCCGCAGGTGCCGATGTCACCGGGAAGCACCTGAACGGCGTAGTAGGGAGGTTCGTCGATGGGGCCCAGGCAGGGGTGGACGCCGGGGTTGGGGTCGCCCAGGGCGCGGTTGTAGGCCGAATCGCCCCGGCCGTAGTCGGGATCGACTCCCCGGGCGGCGCCGGCGTTGAACCGCTCGACGGTGTCGGCGAGCCCCCGGGCGTCGATGTCACACAGACGGGCCAGATCGGCGAGCGTCCAGGCCTGCTTGAGCATCCCGCTCTCGAACAACGTGCGCGGCAAGCGCCCGGGCCGGGAGCGCTGGTGGGCGTAGCGCTTGCGGTAGCGGTCGTCGAAGATCAGCCAGCACGGCACGGCCTGGCTCGTCTTGTTCCGTGCGTACATGGCCTTGCCCACCTCCATGTACGAATTCGACTCGTTGACGAAGCGCTGGCCGGCGGCATCGACGTAGATGGTCCGTGGTCGCTGGCGTGCCTGGTCCAGGGTGGACTGGGCGAACCGCCCTGTTCGAGGGGCGGGCAGCCACCACGCCTCGTCCATCAAGTCGGTCTTGGCGCCGAGGCGCATGGCGGCCTCGATGGTCTCGCCGGTGTCACCGGGATTGGCCATCGACCACCGCGCCCGGTTGGGCTGCTCCCCGCCGTAGCGCTGGCGCATGTCGGGGTTGTGGGCGAAGCCGCCGGCGGCCAGCAGCACCGCCCGGCGGGCCCGGATCGACACCGGAGCCCCCGCTCGCAGAGTGCGGACCCCGACGACACGGCCGTCTTCGACGAGAAGGTCCTCGACCGGCGCCTCGGTCCATACCGGGACCCCCCGGGCCACGGCCAGGTGCAACAGCTGGCCGATCAACGAGGCGCCGTTGGTGAGCAACGCCTGGCGGCGCAGGCGGGCTCCGAGGGTGCGCAGCACCACGCGTCCCGACACGGCGAAGGCGCCCAAGCTGCGGTTGTAGTGGGAGAGCGAACGCGCTTCGTTGGTCATGACCGCCAGGCCCAGGCTCTGGGCCAACCCGGGTTGGAGCTTGTCGAGCCAGGGGCCGAGCACCCGGCCGTCGAAGGGCACCGGTTCGATGCCGCGCCCGAGGTCGTGGCCGCCTTTGGCGCTCGAGTAGTAGTCGCTGTAGCCGCGGCAGTACACGAAGCGGACGCCGAGTGCCTGCAGCGAGGCGACCATCTCGGGCCCCGCTGTCAGAAATGCGTGCCGGCGCTCGGGCGAGGAACATGGCCCGACGTCACCCACGACGGCCTCGAAATGGGTGAGGGCGTCCTCGTAGGAGTCGCTCACCCCCGCTGCCCGCATGACCGGGTTGTCGGGGACCCACAGGATGCCGCCGGACATCGCCGTCGAGCCACCGATCAGCTGCTGCTTCTCGAGCACCAGGGCGCTGGCACCCCCCGCCGCCGCAGTCAGGGCGCCCACCATGCCCCCGCCACCGGAACCGACGACCACCACGTCGGTCTCGGAGTCCCAGGTGGTCATGTCATGTCCTCCCGTGCCCGGGGGCGACCACGACCTTGCCGGTCTCGGCGCCTGCCACCATGGAGGCGAACACCTCGGGCAGGGCCTCGAGGCCGATGACGTCGGTGACCAGGCCGTCGACGACGAGGGTGCCGGCGTCGAGGGCGCGCAGGGTGTCGGTGAAGTCCTCGGGGTCGTAGTACAGGGCGAAGCGCACGTCGAGCTCCTTGGAGAGCCCGGTCCAGGGGACGATGGCGTCGCCTGTCATGCAGGCGCCCACCACCGCCACGCGCCCGTCCACGGCGCACAGGCGCATGGCCCGCTCGATGAGCCCCGGCT
>JBJKRZ010000301.1:0-18544 GCA_046704365.1 Acidimicrobiales bacterium
GGGCAGCGGGACGCGACGGCTGGTCCTGGGCGGGCGGTCCATGGGCGGCCGGATGTGCTCCATGGCCGTCGCCCAGGGCACGGAGGCTGCCGGCCTGCTCCTGGTGAGCTACCCGCTGCACCCTCCCGGGCGGCCCGGCCAGCTGCGCACCGACCACTTCCCCGACCTGGTCGTCCCGTGCCTCTTCGTGTCCGGCACCCGGGACCCCTTCGGGTCGCCGGCGGAGCTCGAGAAGGCGACGGCCGCCATTGCTGGCCCGGTGACCCACCGTTGGATCGACGGCGGCGACCACGCTCTGCGCGGAAAAGACGCCCAGGTCACCGCCGCAGCCCTGGAGTGGCTGACGACCTTGGGGGCAGAGGCCTTGCCCTGACCACCCATCTGTTGAGACAGTTGTGGCCTGTGTTGACACTGTGGTGGAAGTGGCGAAAGGAGCCAGGCGGGGCCGAGCCGGGCGTGTCGGCGGGGAAGGCGCTGCTGGCCGCCGGCATCGGCTCCGCCCTCTCGCTCCTGGCGGCGGCGGTGGTGGCGCCCCCCACCGCCTGGGCGGGGACGGTGACGGTGCAGCCCGGGCAGAACCTCACCCAGATCGCCGCCGAGCTGCACACCTCGGTGGGGGCCCTGGCGGCGGCCAACGGGCTCTCCGACCCCAACCGTGTGCTCGCCGGCGAGCTGCTGCAGATCCCCTCGTCGGGCCAGGGTGGCGCCGGCACCACGGCGGCGGTGGTCGTGCAGCCCGGACAGACCCTCAGCGCCATAGCGGCGCGCTACGGGGTGAGCGTGGCCTCGCTGGCGGCGGCCAACGGGCTCTTTGACCCCAACCGGGTGCTGGCCGGCGCCATGCTCCAGGTCCCGGGCAGCGCCCCCGGCGCCGGCAACGGAAGCTCCGGGGCTTCAGGGGGGACCACCGTCGTGCGCGTGCAGCCCGGCCAGACCCTCAGCGCCATAGCGGCGCGCTACGGGGTGAGCGTGGCCTCGCTGGCGGCGGCCAACGCGCTGCACGACCCCAACTACATCGTGGCGGGCACCACGCTGGTGGTGCCACGCGCCTCGGCAATGGAGCTGGCCGACTACGCCGTACCTACCGCCGGTGCCCCTTCCACGGGCGGGCTTCCCGCCCAGCTGGCCGCCCATCCCGAGCGCCTCACCCTACGGCCGGCGTTCGCCGCCGCCGCCACGACCTACGGGGTGCCGCTGCCTCTGCTCGAGGCGCTGTGCTGGTGGGAGTCGGGGTGGCAGGCGGCCATCGTCTCGCCCACCGGTGCCGTGGGCGTGTGCCAGATCGAGCCGTCCACAGCCGATTTCATCGACCAGTACCTGGCCCAGAGCGCCCTCGATCCGCGCCTGGCTTCGCAGAACATCGACCTGGGCGCCGCCTATCTGGGCTCACTGCTGCGGGCCACCGGCGGCGACGTGGCCCAGGCATTGGCCGGCTACTACCAGGGCCTCGCCTCGGTGCGCCGCTACGGGATGTCGGTGGCCACCGCCGATTACGTGAAGGGCATCGAGGCCTACTCGGCCATCTTCGCCGCCGGTTGAGCGCCTGACTCGCCGGGCCGGGACCGCCCCCGACCGGCTCAGGCTTGTCCTTCGTCGAGGTAGGCGGCGGCATCGTCGAGTGCCGCCAAGGTCGCGCCCTGGGGACCCGACGGGATGCGCAGCACCACCTCGTCCACCCCGATGCGGCGGTAGTGCGCCAGCTTCCCCCGATCGGCGATGGTTCCGAAGACGATGACCTCGACCTGCGCCGCCGACCGGCCCGCCTCCTCCACGGCGCGCTGCAGGCGGGGGATGGCCTCGGCCAGGCCCGCCCCGCCCATCGGCATCCAGGCGTCAGCCAGCTGGGCCACGGCCGCGAAGGTGCGCTCGGTAGCGGCGGCCCCGATGGCGATGGGCACGCGCGGCCGCTGAACCGGCTTGGGCCACGAGTGGCAAGGGGGGAGATCGACGTGCTCGCCGTGGTACTGCGCCGGGTCGTCGGTCCACAGGGCCTGCATGCACAGCAGCTTCTCCCTCGCCACCTGGCGTCGTTGGGCGAAGTCGAGCCCGTGGTCGGCGGCTTCGCTGCGGTTCCACCCGTAGCCCACTCCGAGCACCACTCGCCCGCCGCTCAGGCAGTCCAAGGTGGCGACCTCCTTGGCCAGCACCACGGGATCGCGCTGGGCCACCAGGCACACCCCGGTGCCCAGGCGTATCCGGCTCGTGACGGCACCCGCCGCCGCCAGCGCCACGAAGGGATCGAGGCTGCGCCGGTAGTCCCCGGGGTCGACGCCGGCGACGAGGGCCGGGGGGCGGTCCTCAGCGACCGGGAGATGGGTGTGCTCGGGGAGGTAGAGCGAGTGGAAGCCCCGTTCCTCGGCGGCGAGAGCCAGGGCGCCGGGCGAGAGGCTGCGATCGGTGAGGAAGGCCGTGACGCCGAGGCGCATCAGGAATCGGGGGGGCCGCTCCAGCTGGCCGGCGCGTCGCTGGCAGGGAAGGACTCCTCGCTGGCCTCGTCGACCTCGTCCTCGGCCGCTGCCTGCTTCGCGGCGTCGTGGGCGTCCTCACCGCGGGGGTCGTGTGCCGGGGCGACCATCAGAATGAAACCTAGCGAGAAAGCTGGTGGGGGACGGCCGGCGGAACCCCTTCGAGCCGCCGGCGACACCGCCAGCCGCCGAGCCTGAACATTGCGACCGTCGTTGCCGCTCGGGATTCCGCCGTCGTCCCCCGTCAGGGAACGTTGCGTCGCCGGCCCTTCTTGCGGCAGATGCCCTGGTCCGGGCCGCAATGGGCATTGCCAAGTGGTGGCGGACGGCCCGAGGTGCGCTTGCCGGCCGCGTCGGCGCCGGCTTGGCTGTGGCGGTGCGGATCTGCATCGCCTCCGACCACGCCGGCTTCCGGCTGAAGGCCACCGTGGTCGAGCACCTGCGCCGTGGCGGGCACGACGTCTCGGACATGGGGACCGACTCCGAGGAGCCGGTCGACTACCCGCCGCTGTGCGCCGCCGCCGCCCGGGCGGTGGTGGGGGGCTCGGCCGACCTGGGAATCGTGATCGGCGGCAGCGGCCAGGGTGAGGCCATCGCCGCCAACAAGGTCGGTGGCGCCCGCGCCGCCCTGTGCCACGACGAGACCACGGCCCGCCTGGCCCGGCTCCACAACGACGCCAACCTGCTCTCGCTCGGCCAGCGGGTGGTCGGCCCGGACCTGGCCCTGGCCATCGTGGACGCCTTCTTGGCTGGGGGGTTCGAGGGGGGCCGCCATGTACCCCGCCTGGCCGAGATCGGGGCCATCGAGGACGAGGAGGCAGCCCGCCGGGCCCTGTGACCCAGCCCGCCGGGCCAGGGAAGATGACCCCGCGTGCCGGGGAGGGCGGCGTCTTGGCAGACTGGGGCGGCCCCTCTCCTTGTTGGGCATTCCCACTTCGGTGGGGTAGCCGGTGGGAGCCGGCCGGCGCTTCGAGCCCGTCGGCCGGCTCTCCGGTACCGCCTCGTGCACGGTGGGCCGGGTGGCGACGCCTGATTCGCAGGCCGGCACCGAACATGCGACGATGCCGGCCGTGAGGGTCCGGCGGACGTTCGCCTTCCTCGACGTCTCGGGCTTCACCGCCCTGACCGCCACCGAAGGCGACGAACGTTCCGTGGCAGTGCTCGGCGTGTTTCGGGGCGCCCTGCGGGCCATCTGCTCCCGCCGTGCCGTGCGCATCGCCAAGTGGCTGGGCGACGGCGCCATGCTGGTCGGCACCGAGACCACGCCGGTGCTCGCCGCGGCGCTCGAGGTCATGGGCTCACCGGCGCTCGTGGCCGAGGGAGTGGAGATGCGATGCGGCGTCACCACCGGCCCCGTGATCCTGCTCGAGGGCGACGACTACATCGGCCACGCCGTCAACGTGGCAGCGCGATTGTGCGACCTGGCCCACGGCGGTCAGATGCTGGCAGAACCGGCCGTGGCGCCGTACCTGCCCGCTTGGGCCCTGGCCGGGGAGCCCCGCCTGGCGACGGTGCGAGGGGTCGTCGCCGGGGTCGAGGTCGTCGACCTGTCGCTGCACTGCCCGGGCCCGGGCAGTCCCGATCCGGTGTGCGGCATCCCTCTCGTCGAGTCGACCGCCGCCTCCTGGCGTCCCGCCGGGGGCGGCCAGCGCTGGTTGTTCTGCTCCGACAGCTGCCTGGACACCTGGGAGTCCCGGCCCGCCGAGGACGACACCTCCCAAGACGAAGCCTTCGTGCGCGACTCGATCGCCTGACCGCCCGGGGATCCCCGACTACCAGCGCCCGGTGGCCGACAATGAGCCGGTGGCCGGCGACGAGGGATCGGCGAGCACCGACGACGATGTGGCGACCGCCGAAGCCGGGTCGTTCCTGACGGCGGGGCGCCTCGAGGCCTTCAGCGACGCCGTGCTTGCGGTGATCATCACCATCACCGCCTTCTCCATCAAGGCGCCCCATGGCACCGACCTCGCCGCCGTGCGCCACGAGATGCCGCTGCTGCTCGTCTACGTGCTCAGCTTCAGCTTCATCGGCATCTACTGGGGCAACCACCACCACCTGCTGCGGCGCACCGAGCGCATCACCGGCGGCGTCATGTGGGCCAACCTCCACTTGCTGTTCTGGCTCTCGCTCATGCCGGTGCTCACCCAATGGGCTGGCACGGAATCGGGTCACACGGCGCCCGCCGCCGCCTACGGAGTGGTGGGCTTGGCGGCGGCCGTGGGCTACTGGATCCTGGTGCGCACTCTGATCGGGGCCAACGGTGGGCCCGGCGGGGCCCTGGCCACGTCGATCGGATCCGACTTCAAGGGCTTCGCGTCCATCGTGGTGTACGCCCTCGCTGTGGGCCTGTCCTTCGTGAGCTCCTACATCGCCTACGGGCTGTACGCGGTGGTGGCCATCATGTGGTTCGTCCCCGACAGGCGCCTGGTGCGCTGAGCAGCGCCGCCGGGGCCGCTCAGCGCCGGCCGGCGATGCCCGGTCGAAGGAGGTCGCTCGCTCTGGTGTGGCGGGGTCCCTGGGCGGGGTCCCGGACGGCTGGCCGCGGCGTGGTGTCCACGTCCGTGGCCCCGGCCCGCAGCGCTCCCACGGTGCACTGCTCCTTGGGCCTGACGGCGAAGGGGTCGAATCGGAAGTGGCGCATGGCGTTGCCGTGGGTGATCTTGGAAAGCTCGTCGTCGGCCACGCCCTGCACCGACGCCATGAGGGTCTCAGGGGAGCACGGCCACGTGGAGTCCGAGTGGGGGTAGTCGGCCTCCCAGCAGATGGAGTCGATACCCACCCGTTCACGCAGCTCGATCCCGGCGGGGTCGTCGATGAAGCACGTCACGATCTGCTCCCGGAACACCTCGCTCGACAGCCGGTCACCGAAGTCCTGCCCGGTCCAGGCGTGGTGCCGCTTGTAGGTCCAGTCCATGCGGTCGAGGAAGTAGGGGATCCACCCGATGCCACCCTCGGACAGCGAGACCTTGAGCGAGGGGAATTTGCGCAACACCGGGGAGAAGAGCAGGTCCGCCGCGCACTGGATGATGTTGACCGGCTGGAGCCCCATGAGCACGTCGATGGGGGCGTCGGCGGCGGTCACCACCAGGGACGACGAAGACCCGATGTGCAGGCACACGATGGTTCCCTCGTCCGAGCAGACGGACCAGAAGGGGTCCCAGTGCTCGGAGTGGAAGCTCGGGAGCTTGAGCTTGGCCGGGTTCTCCGAGAAGGACACGGCATGGCACCCCTTGCCCCCCACCCGCCGGACCTCGTCGGCCATGGCCAGGGGGTCCCAGATGGGCACCAAGGCGAGAGGGATGAACCGTCCGGGGTAGGTGGCGCACCAATCGTCGACGTGCCAGTCGTTGTAGGCCTGGAGCACGGCCAGGCCCAGCTCCGGGTCCCCCGCCTTGACGAACAGCTGGCCGCACAGATTGGGGAACGAAGGAAAGCACATCGACCCGATCACACCGTTGGCGTCCATGTCGCGTACCCGGTCGTGGATGTCGTAGCAGCCGGACCGGATCTCGGCGAAAGATGTCGGTTCGATGCCGTACTCCTCGGGCGGGCGGCCGGCCACGGCGTTGAGCCCGATGTTGGTCGCCTCCTTTCCGGCGAAGCGCCAGATCTCGGTCCCGTCGTCACGACGGGTCACCACTGGCGCCTGATCGGCGAAGCGCGACGGGAGCCGTCCTTCGAACATGTCGGGTGGCTCGACCACGTGGTCGTCCACGCTCACCAGCACGAGGTCGTCGATGGTCGTCGTGCCCAAGGCACCTCCCAGGCGGTTCCGAAGGGCTGGCGACGCCGCCCGAGCGCCGCCAGCGTTCTCTGACACGCGTGTCGGAGAACACGTTATCGTCGGTGCCCGTGGCCGGGCCCAACGCGTGCATCGCCGGCGTGGGCGAGACCCGCTACGCCAAGTGGGGTGCCCTCGCCGGGGTCTCCGAGTACGCCCTGGCCCTCCAGGCCGTGCTGGCCGCCGTGGAGGACGCCGGGCTGGCCGTGGACGACGTCGACGGGCTGGCCAGCTTCGCCAACGACCGCAACGAGGCCACCTTCATGGCCGCCGACCTCGGCCTTCGCGAGCTGCGCTACGCCACCATGTCGTGGCTGCCGGGGGGCGGCGGCGCCTGCGCGGCGGTGGCCAACGCGGCGGCGGCCGTGGAGACGGGCCAAGCCGAGGTGGTCGTCGTCTACCGCTCCTTGTGCCAGGGCCAGTTCCGCCGATTCGGCCGGGGGCCCGGCAACCAGCCGCCGGCACGCTCCCCACGGGCACCGGGCATCTGCAGGGCGCAGGGCCTGCTCGAGGCCCATGTCGCCTTCACCATGCCCTTCGGCATGTTCGGGCCGCCCATCGCCTACGCCATGGTGGCGCGTCGCCACATGCACCGCTACGGCACGACCGAGGAGCAGCTCGGCGCCGTGGCCGTCACCACCCGGGCCCACGCCCAGCGCAACAGCCGAGCGGTCATGTGCGGGCGGCCCATGGCCATGGACGACTACCTGTCCTCGCGCCCGGTGTCGGACCCCTTCAAGCTGTTCGACTGCTGCCTCGAGACCGACGGTGCCTGTGCCGTGGTGGTGACCGGTGCCGACCGGGCAGCCGATGCCCGGCACGGGCCGGTGGAGATCGTCTCCAGCGCCCAGGGCACGTTGCGGGGCTTCGGTCACGGCCAGTACTCCAACGCCTCGATGCCCGACGACGACTACGCCAGTGCCGGCGCCCGCTCGGTGGCCCGGCGCCTGTGGGAGCGGGCCGCACGGGTCGGCGTGGGGCCCGGAGACATCGACGTGGCGCAGGTCTACGACCACTTCACCGCCATGGTGCTGTGCGCCTTGGAGGACTTCGGGTTCTGCAAGGTGGGTGAAGGCGGGCCGTTCGCCGCTTCGGGGGCGCTGTCGTGGCCCCACGGAGAGCTACCCACGAACACCCACGGCGGCTCGCTGTCGGAGGCTTACGTGCACGGCCTCAACCACGTCGTCGAAGGCGTGCGACAGATGCGCGGCCAGTCCTCGTGCCAAGTGGAGGGCGCCGAGACGTGCCTGGTCACCAGCGCCGCCGGGGTGCCCACCAGCGCCCTGGTGCTGGCACGACCATGAGTCCTCTCCCCACGTCGGGCCGGCGCTGGTTCCCCGACGAGATGCCCCCGCCGGCGGCCAGCGCCGACACGGCAGGCTGGTGGGAGGCCTGCCTCGGGCACCGGCTCGTGGTCCAGCGCTGCACGAGCTGCGGCACCACCCGCCACCCGCCGGGCCCCCTCTGTCCTTCGTGCCGCCAAGGTTCCGCCCAGTGGTCGGAGCTGGCGGGGACGGGAAGGGTCTACAGCTACACGGTGGTTCGCCAGGCCTTCTTGGCGGCGCTGGCAGACACCGTGCCCTACGTGGTGGCCGTGGTGGAGCCCGACGGCGCCGACGGTGCCCGTTTCGTCTCCAACGTCGTGGACTGCGACCCCGAGGACGTGCGGGTGGGCATGGCGGTCGAGGTGGTCTGGGAGGACATGGGACCCGATCTGTCGCTCCCCCGGTTTCGTCCCGCCCCCTCGGCCTCGCCATGACCAGCGCCCGAGGCCGCAGGGCGGTGATCGCCGGGGTGGCCACCTCGGACTACCCCAACCTGCCGGGCTACTCCGAGCACGCCGTGCACGCCGAGGCCGCCCAGCGGGCCCTCGACGACGCCGGTCTCAGCTGGACCGACGTCGACGGCCTGGCCACCACCGGCTTCTTCCCCATGTACGCCACCGGCGTGGCCGAGTACCTGGGGATCCATCCCACCTACCTCGACGAGACCAACGCCGGGGGCGCCTCCTTCGAGGTGCTCGTGGAGCACGCCTCCTACGCCGTGGCGTCGGGGGCGGCCGAGGTCGTGCTCGTCACCTACGGCAGCGTCCAGCTCTCCCAGATGGGGCGCCGACTGGGCACCGGCGGCGGGGGGGGCGGATCCGTGGCGCCCGGTCCCGCCATCTACGACGCCTTGTGGGGCAACACCCTGGTGGGCAACTACGCGCTGGCCGCCCGCCGTCACATGCACGAGTTCGGCACCACCCCTGAGCAGCTGGCCGCCGTGGCCGTCACCATGCGCCGGCACGCCGCCCACAACCCCCAGGCTCAGTACCGCCAACCCATCACCGTGGACGACGTCGTGTCGTCGCGCCTGGTGGCCGACCCGCTGCACAAGCTCGACTGCTGCGTCATCTCCGACGGCGGGGCGGCCTGCGTGGTCACCTCGGCCGAGCGGGCGGCCGACCTGCGCACACCCGCGGTGTACGTGCTGGGCGGTGCGCACGCCACCACTCACCACATGAACCTCTCGGCCGACGCCGATCTCACCGTGACCGCAGCCGCCCAGAGCGGACCGCTGGCCTTCGCCCGGGCCGGGATCACACCCGCCCAGGTGGACGTGGCCCAGCTCTACGACTCGTTCACCATCACGGTGGTGCTGAGCGTGGAGGACCTCGGCTTCTGCGCCAAGGGCGAGGGTGGGGCCTTCGTCGAGGACGGCGGCCTGGGCCTCGGAGGACGGCTCCCCACCAACACCGACGGCGGCGGACTGTCGGCCTGCCATCCGGGGATGCGGGGCATGTTCCTCATCGTGGAAGCGGTGCGCCAACTGCGCGGGGAGGCCGGAGCCATGCAGGTTCCCGGGGCTCGCATCGCCGTCGCCCACGGCACGGGCGGGATGCTGTCCACCGGGGCCACCCTGGTGCTGGGCAACGAGGCGCCGTGAGCGTGGGCGACTCCTCCCTGAGCAGACCGGGCGACATGCTCCCCCTGCCCGAGGTCCCGGGGCAGCGGCCTCCCAAGGCGCGTCCCGCCCCCCTGCCCGAGCCCGAGGCGGCCGAGTACTGGGCGGCAGCCCGCCAGGGGCGGCTGGTGGTCCAGCGCTGCCAGGAATGCGGGCACCACCAGCTCTACGCCCGCCAAAGCTGCCTGGTGTGCCGGGGCCCGGTGTCGTGGGTGACGGCCAGCGGGCGGGGGACCGTCTACAGCTACACCGTGATCCGCCAGCAGCACGCGCGGCCCTTTCGGGAGTGGATCCCTTACGTCGTCGCCCTCGTCGACCTCGAGGAGGGGCCACGGCTCATGACCAACGTCGTGGGCTGTGACCCCGACGACGTCCACGTGGGCATGGCGGTCAGAGCGGGGCGCTTCGACATCGTGTCCGAGGAGGCAGGCATCGTGCTGTTCGAGCCCGGCCCTCCCCAGCCGCCGACAGCCGGGGAGGCACCGGGGTGACGGCGGCGCCCGGCCCGGCGCCGGCCCTGATCGGCGTGCTCTACGACTTCCCCCAAGCCGACGGCGGGGCGCTCTTCGAGGACGCACTGCGCATGGGCCTCGAGGACGTCCGGCGTTCCTTCGACCGGCCCGTCGAGCTCCTGGCCGTGCAGGCGCAGGGGCTGCCCTCGGGGACGGCGCACGAGATCGAGCGGGGCTTCACCCAGCTCGCCGAGGCCGGGGTGCTGGCCGTCGTCGGTCCCAGCATCAGCGACAACGCTTTGGTCGTGCAACCGCTCACCGAGAGCAAGGGTCTGCCCGCCATCAACTACAGCGGTGGCGAGCTGACCCGCGGCGACTGGATGTTCCACTACCAGGTCGGCTCCCTACAGGAGGAACCGGTGGTCCTGGCCCGCCATCTGGCCGCCGGCGGCCCCCGGAGCGTGGCCCTGGCCCACGACCACTCGGCGGTGGGCCGCGGGTACGCCGAGGCCTTCGCCGAGGCGTGCACGGTGCACGGTGTGGAACTGATCTCCACTGCAGCGGTCTCGCCGCTGGCCCAGGACCTGGGTCCGGTGGTGAAGCGCTTGCGCGCCGCCCGACCCGATTGCCTGTGCTACCTCGGCCTCGGCGTGGCGGCGCGAGCCCTCGCCCTTGCTGTGGAGGCCCAAGAGTGGGACGTGGCCGTGGTGGCCAACTCCGCGCTCATGTTCGGCTACGCCCGAAAGGACTGGCGCGCCGGCTGGGAGGGCTGGACCTACGTCGACACCGTGTCGGACGCCAATACCGTCCGGGCCGCCTTGCGCCAGCGCGCCGCGCGCCTCGCTGCCGGTCCCATGGGCGTGGCCGCTTACGACATGGGCCGGCTGCTGGGCGAGGCACTCGAGCGGGCCGGCCACCTCACGCGCGCCGGTGTGCGCCAGGGCCTGGAGCGGGTGAAGGCCATGGCGGCGGCCAGCGGGGCACCGGGAACCGTCATGGGCTTCGGCCCCTGGGACCGCGGTGCGTTGAAGGGCCCTTACCTCGTCCTGCGCTCCTGGCGAGGGGGAAGGACCGTCGAGCTCCCCCGCTGAGGGACGGGCGGGGACCGATCCGAAACTCCTGCTAGGCGGTGACGGCGAAGAGCTCCCATTCGTCGGGCACACCTTTGAGGCGGTGACTGCCGCGGCTGTCGAAACGGAACCCCGAGCCCGCCACCAGGTCCTTGACCGTCCGCGACGCCAGCACTTCACCCGGGGCGGCGGTGGCCTCCACCCGGGCGGCGATGTGGACGGCGATCCCCCCCACGTCCTGGCCCCGCCGCTCGACCTCGCCGGTGTGCACGCCGATGCGCAGGGCCAGGCCTCCGGGCTCGAGGGCGTCACGCAGGCGCTGCGAGAAACGCAGGGCCTTCCCCGGCGCGTCGAAGGTGACGAGGCTGCCGTCGCCCGTGCTCTTCACCAGCCGCCCGCCGTGAGTGCCCGCCTCGCGCCGCACGAGGGCGTCGTGCTCGTCGAGCAGGCGCCGCCAGGCGGCGTCCCCCAGGCGGGCCGCCTGCTCGGTGGACTCCACGATGTCGGTGAACACGACGGTGGCGAGCACCCGCTCCCCGAGGTCGGAGACCGCCTCGTGGCCAGTCAGGAACTCCTCTACGTGCCGCAGGATGGACTCGGAATCGCCGAAGGTGGGGAAGTGGTCGGCGCCGTCGAGCTCGACCAAGCGTGCCCCGGGGATGCGCTCGGCCAGGAAGCGGCCCATCTCCACCGAGATGAGCCGGTCACCTCGCCGATGGATCACGAGCGTCGGGCACTGGATCGAGCCGAGGACAGGGGTGACGTCGATCTCACGTACCCATCGCCAATTGGCCAGCAGGCCACCCGGGGTCGTGGACGAACGCTCCCATCTGTTCAACCAGCGGAGGAAGTCGGGATCGCCCTGCTTGGACGGCGCCGCCATCGGGAGGGTGAGCGACCCGGGGGTGCCCCACCGCTCTGCCCACGTCGGGATGAACTGGTCCCCTGCCTCTGTGTCCACCTTGGCGAAGGAGTCGACGAGGAGGAGGTGGCTCACCCGCTTCGGGAAGGCGGCGGCGAACATGGCCGCCGTCGAGCCCCCTTCGGAAATCCCTCCCAGCGCCACTCGCTCCACTCCCGCCGCCTCCATCACGGCCAAGGTGTCGGCCAGACGATCGTCCATGGTGGGCACGGCGCTCTCGCGCTCGGAGAGCCCTTGGCCTCGCTTGTCGTAGATGACGTTCCGGCAGAACGACGCCAGCCGGGAGAAGTAGCGGCGGGAGTCGGGCTGCTCCCACATCACCTCGATGTTGGAGATGATCCCCGGGAGGCTGAACAGGGTGACGTCCCCCTCACCGAAGACCTGGAAGGCGAGGTTGACGTCGCCGTTCTTCGCCCAGCGGATCTCGGGGACCTCGTCGGGGGCGAGCACGCTCAGGCCTGGCGTCGGATGTAGATGCCGATACGGCAGATGCGGCCGTCGTCGTCGAGGTCGAACACCAGGGCCTCGGGGGTCTCCACCGGGCTGCCGTCCACCTCGACCGTCTCCGACAATTCCGCCAGCGCCACCGAGCCGGCGTAGAGAACGCGGTCCACCCGCATGGAGTAACCGCCCAAGGTCGGCATGAGCGCGGACAGGAACTCCAGGTACGGTCCCTTGGGCGTGTAGGTGTCGCCGAAAGGCCCCTCCCGCACGACGTCCTCGGCCAGACAGCCCTGCAGGGTGTCCCAGTCGTGGCCGGCCACGGCGTCGAGGTAGCGCTCCACGATCCCGCTCACGTGGCGAAACCGTAGCGGCCGGGTCACGCCGCAGACGTGTCCTGCCCTCCAGCCCGGCGGCTTGACCAGGGGGCGACCCGGTCCGGCACACCGGGGTGGTGGAATGTCCCCGTGCCCCCTGTCGCCGGGTTCCACCCGGCCGTGGCCGCCTGGTTCGACCAGCGCTTCGCCGACGGCCCCACCGAGCCCCAGACCCTGGGGTGGCCCGCCATCGCCCGTGGGGGCGACACGCTGATCGCCGCCCCCACCGGCTCGGGCAAGACCCTGGCCGGGTTCCTGGTTGCCATCGACGCCCTGTACCGGGCCCACGCTGCCGGGGAGGATATCGGCGGCTCGACGAGAGTCGTCTACGTCTCGCCTTTGAAAGCCCTGGCCGTGGACATCCACCAGAACCTCGAGCGTCCCCTGGCCGAGATCGCCGAGTTGGCCACCGCCATGGGGCTGGAGCCTGCTCCCGTCACCGTGGCCGTGCGCACCGGCGACACCACGGCCGGCGCCCGGGCGCAGATGGTGAACGCACCCCCCACCATCCTGGTCACCACGCCCGAGAGCCTGTACCTGATGGTGACGGCGGCGCGCAGCCGGGCCACTCTCGAGTCGGTGCGGACCGTCGTCGTGGACGAGATCCACGCCCTCGCCCGCGACAAGCGGGGCTCCCATCTCGCCATCACCTTGGAACGCCTCGACGCCCTGCAGAGCGGTGGCGCCCGCCCCCAGCGCATCGGGCTGTCGGCCACGCAGCGTCCCATCGAGGCCACGGCCCGCTTGCTCACCGGGGTGGAGCTCGATGACATGGCGCGCCCGGTGGAAATCGTGGACTGCGGGCACGCCCGAGCCCTGGAGGTGCGCATCGAGCTGCCGGGCAGCGAATTGGCGGCGGTGGCATCCACCGAGCAATTCGAGGAGGTGGTCGAGCGCATCGCCGCCCATGTGGGCGACCACCGCACGACCCTCGTGTTCGTCAACACCCGGCGGATGTCGGAGCGTCTCGCCCACCTTCTCGGTGAACGCCTGGGGCCGGAGGTGGTGTCGGCTCACCACGGCAGCCTTTCCAAGGACCGCCGCCAACGCGTCGAGGCCCGGCTGCGTGCCGGGGAGCTCAAGGCGCTGGTGGCCACCGCCTCGCTGGAGCTGGGTATCGACATCGGGCCGGTGGAACTGGTGTGCCAGGTCGGCTCACCGCGCGCCATCGCCACCTTCCTCCAGCGCGTGGGGCGCTCCAACCACTCACGGGGCGGCGTGCCCGAGGGTGTGGTGTTCCCCCTCACGCGCGACGAGCTGGTCGAGTGCAGCGCGCTCATGGCGGCGGTGCGCGCCGGACGCCTGGACGCCACCTGCCCTCCGGTCGCCCCCCTCGACATCCTCGCCCAGCAGGTGGTGGCCGAGGTGGCCGGTGCCGAGGAGGTGAAGGAGGACGAGCTGTTCGACCTCGTGCGCCGGGCGGCTCCCTACGCCGGGCTCGGGCGGGCCGAGTTCGACACTGTGGTACGCCTGGTGGCCGAGGGCATCGTCACCGGGCGGGGCCGGCGCATGGCCTACGTGCACCGCGACGCCGTCAACGGCGTGCTGCGGCCCCGGCGCGGCGCCCGGCTGGCGGCGCTCACCAGCGGTGGGGCCATCGCCGAGGTGGGCGACTACCGGGTGGTGGCCGAGCCCGACGACACGCCGGTGGGCACGGTCAACGAGGACTTCGCCCTGGAGTCGATGGTGGGCGACGTGTTCCTCCTCGGGACCCACGCCTGGCAGATCCGCCGGGTCGCCCAAGGGGAGATGCGCGTGGTCGACGCCCAGGGCGCCCATCCCACCATCCCCTTCTGGGTGGGCGAGGCGCCCAGTCGCAGCGCCGAGCTGTCCGAGGAGGTGGGCGCCCTGCGTGCCGTGGTGGGCCAGGCGCTGGGCTCGGAGGGCGCTCGGGCGGCGGCCCTGGCGCGCCTGTCCGAGCGCTGCGGCGTGGAGGGCGCCGGCGCCGAGCAGGTGGTCGACTACCTGGCCGTCGCCCTCACCCAGCTGGGCGTGCTGCCCACCCAGGACGACGTGGTCTTCGAGCGGTTCTTCGACGAGGCGGGCGGGATGCAGCTGGTCGTCCACGCCCCCTTCGGGGGCCGGGTCAACCGCGCCTTCGGGCTGGCACTGCGCAAGCGCTTCTGCGCCACCTTCGACTTCGAACTCCAGGCCGCTGCCGACGACGACACCCTGGTGCTGTCGCTGGGCCCCCAGCACAGCTTCCCCCTCGACAGCGCGCCTGGCCTGCTGCGCTCCGAGCGCATGGAGGAGGTGCTCACCCAGGCCGTGCTCACCTCGCCCATGTTCGCGGCGCGCTGGCGTTGGAACCTGAACCGCGCCCTCGCCGTGCTGCGCTGGCGCGGGGGCAAGAAGAACCCTCTTCCCATCCAGCGCATGGAGTCCGACGACCTCATGGCCGCCGTCTTCCCGGCCCTGGCCGCCTGCCAGGAGAACACGGCACCCGGCCCGCTGCCCGTCCCCGACCACGTGCTCGTGCGCCAGACCCTCGACGACTGCCTGCACGAGGCCATGGACGCCGATGCCCTGCGCCAGCTCCTCGGCCGCATGGAGTCGGGGACGGTGCGGGTCCACTTCGTCGAGTCCAGCGAGCCTTCGGTGCTGGCCCACGAGATCTTGAACGGCAAGCCCTACACCTACCTGGACGACGCCCCGCTCGAGGAGCGCCGCTCACGGGCGGTGGCGCTGCGACGGGGGCTGCCCGTCGAGGCCAGGGCGCTCGGACGTCTGGACGCGGCGGCCGTGGCTCGCGTGCGGGCCGAGGTGACGCCCGAGCTGCGCTCCGCCGACGAGCTGCACGACCTGCTGCTGTCACTCGTGGTGTGCCGGCCCGAGGGGCCGTGGCAGGGATTCTTCGACGAGCTCGTGGAAGGGGGGCGGGCCGCCGTGCTGGCGCGCCCCGGTGCCGGCGAGGAACTGTGGTGCGCGACGGAACGCTTCCCATGGGCCGAGTCGCTCTTCGGGCCCGGCGAGGAGGAGGGACGCGACGATCGGCCCGACCCCGACCAGGTGGCCGCCGAGGCGGTGCGCGGCCAGCTCGAGATCGGCGGCCCGTTGTGCGTGGAGGACCTGGCCCTGCGCAGCGCCCTCCCCCCCGGGCGGGTTCGGGTGGGCCTGGGACGGCTGGAGGCCGAGGGCTTCGCCCTGCGTGGGCACTTCGATCCCGGCGGAGCCGACGAGCAGTGGTGTGCCCGACACCTGCTGGCGCGCATCCACTCCTACACCCAGGCCC
The DNA here is from genome assembly GCA_046704365.1 of Acidimicrobiales bacterium. Taxonomy (GTDB): domain Bacteria; phylum Actinomycetota; class Acidimicrobiia; order Acidimicrobiales; family UBA8190; genus UBA8190. The sequence continues at coordinate 15,687 of JBJKRZ010000301.1, forward strand.
GCTTGCGAGCCGACATCGAGCCGTGCACGGCGCGCGATTTCGTGCGCTTCCTCCTGCGCTGGCAGCACCTGGCGCCGGGCACCCAGCTCCAGGGCAGGGCGGGGGTGCTGGCCGTCGTCGACCAGCTCCAGGGCTTCGAGGTAGCCGCCGGGGCCTGGGAGGAGGCCGTGCTCTTGCGCCGGGTGGAGGCTTACCAGCAGGGTTGGCTGGAGGAGCTCTGCCTGTCGGGCGAGCTGGCGTGGGGACGCCTGGGGCTTCGGTCCCCGGACCCCGAGGGGAGGCCGCGGCGGGGGGCCGCCACGCCATCTCGGGCCACCCCCATCACCTTCGCCCTGCGCCAGGACCTGCCCTGGCTGCTCGAGGCCGCCCGTGGCCCGGCGCGCCCGCAAGAGCCCGAGCACGGTGCCGCCCGCCAGGTCCTGGACCTGCTGCGAGCCGGAGGGGCGCAGTTCCACTCGGAGCTGGTTGGCGCCACGCACCGTCTGCCGGTGGAGATCGAAGAAGGGTTGTGGGACCTGGTGGCCCGGGGACTGGTCACCGCCGACGGATTCGGGGCCGTGCGATCGCTGCTGTCGGCTCGCCAGTCCTTGCACCGTCGCCATCCCCAGGACCTGCGAAGGCGCATCGCCGGGCGCCGGCGCCCGCTACCCCGGCCCGGGGGCGAGGGGCGCTGGGCGCTGCTGCCCCAGGCGGGCACACAACTGAGCGTGGACGAGCTGGCCGAGCTGGTGGCGGGCCAGCTGCTGGCGCGCTGGGGGGTGGTCTTCTACGACCTGCTCGCCCGTGAGACCCTGGCCCTGTCGTGGCGGGAAGTGCTGTGGGCCTTGCGCCGGCTCGAGGCACGCGGGGTCGCCCGGGGCGGGCGCTTCGTCTCGGGCTTCGCCGGCGAGCAGTTCGCCCTGCCCGAGGCGGTGGAGGAATTGCGGCGGGTGCGGCGCCTCGGGCACCGAGGTGAGGTGGTGCCGGTCAGCGCCGCGGACCCCTTGAACCTCGTGGGCGTCGTGCTGCCCGGACCCCGGGTGCCCGCCGTGCGCACCCGCCAGGTGCTCTATCGCGACGGCGCGCCCGCCGGCGACGAGCCGTCGGCGCCCGCCTCCGCCTGAGGGCCTCGCCGGGCAGGCCCTAGCCCACCTTGAGCAGGTCCACCACGAAGACAAGCGTGTCGTCGGTGGGGATGCCCGAGCCCGGCGGTGGGTTCGAGCCGTAGGCCAGCGCCGGCGGGATCACCAGCTCGCGCCGGCCCCCCACCTTCATGCCGGCCACCCCCTGGTCCCAGCCCGGGATGACCTGGCCCACGCCGAGCTGGAAGGAGAAGGGCTGGCCCCGGTCCCACGAGGCGTCGAACTTCTTTTTCGTCGTCCACGAGTAGCCGATGTACTGGACGGTGACGGTCGTGCCCGACTGGGCGACGGCGCCCGTGCCGTTGATGAGGTCCTTGCTCAGCAGCTGTGTGGGCGGCTGCCCCGAGGGAACCACGACGGCGGGCTCGGTGCCGAAGGTCCCTGGCGGCGACCAGGTCATGGTGGCGGCGGTGGTCGCCTGTCCCCCGGCGGAGGAGCCCGAGGTCGTGGTCGTCGAGCTGCCGGCGGCGCCCGAGGGGGACGAGGAGCACCCGGCCAGGGCGAGGCCGGTAGCGAGCAACAGGGCGGGGGCCGCCACCAGCCACGACGTCCGACGAGGGTTGTGCACGGGGGCGCACCGTAGCCCACGGGGCCACACTGGGGAGATGCGCGAACTGGTCGTCCTGGGCACAGCCAGCCAGGCACCCACTCGCTACCGCAATCACAACGGCTACTTCTTGCGCTGGGACGACGAAGGAGTCCTCTTCGACCCTGGCGAGGGCACGCAACGCCAGATGCTGCTGGCGGGGGTGCGGGCTTCGTCGATCACGCGCATCTGCATCACGCATTTCCACGGCGACCACTGCCTGGGCCTGCCCGGCGTCGTCCAGAGACTGTCGCTCGACGACGTGGCGCACCCCGTCGAGCTGTTCTTCCCCGCCAGCGGCCGGCACTATGCCGAGCACCTGCTCGATGCCTCGGTCTTCGACCACCACGTCGAGCTGCGCCGGCGACCGGTGCTCGACCCTGGAGTGGTGGACGAGGGAGCCGGGTTCACCCTGCATGCCGAGCGCCTCGACCACGAGCCTGAGACCCTGGGATGGCGCATCGTGGAGCCGTCGGGGCGCACCCTGCTCCCCGACCGCCTCGAGCACTTGGGTCTTCGGGGACCCGACATCGGCCTGCTCCAGCGCCAGGGGTGGCTGGCACGCCCCGGACGACCACAGCCGGTGCGCCTCGAGGAGGTGAGCGTGGAGCGGCCCGGACAGGTGATGGCCCTCGTCATGGACACGGGGTTGTGCGACGGCGCCTTCGCACTGGCCCAAGGCGCCGACCTGCTCGTGTGCGAGGCCACCTTCGCCGAGGCCGAAGCGGAGCTGGCCCGTCGCTTCAAGCACCTCACCGCCGCCCAGGCCGGGCGCCTGGCCGCGGAGAGCGGGGCGCGTCGTCTGGTGATCACCCATTTCTCACAGCGTTATCCCGACACCGGGGTGCTGGCCGACGAGGCTCGGGCCTTCTTCGACGACGTCGTGTGCGCCCAGGACCTCCTGCGGGTGCCGGTCCCGTCGCGCCGCGGGCTGCCCGGTCCCGGTGCCGCTCCCGGCGCCGCCCCCGGTGGCCGTCAGCCGGGCTCGGACTCGTGGCCGGCGGGAGTGAGCCCGTAGTAGGCGGCTGTAGGGGCGATCTCGCCGCGCACCACTCGGTCGATCATGGAGCAGATGGGCAGCTCGAGCCCGTGACGGTCGGCGAGCTCGAGCACGAGAGTGGCCGTGTTCACACCTTCGGCCACTCTCGTGC
>JBJKRZ010000302.1:0-2622 GCA_046704365.1 Acidimicrobiales bacterium
CCCGAAGGTGACCGTCACTCGTGCCCGAACGCCCAGGCGTCCCCGCCGGCGGCGCCGGTCCCACGGGCGAAGAAGCGCCTTGGCCACGGCCTGCCTCCGCCGGTCCTCAGACCGCCAGCTTGTAGCCCATGCCCCGGACGGTGAGAATGTGACGGGGATTGGCCGGGTCGTCCTCCACCTTGGTTCGCAGCCGGCGGATGTGGACGTCGACAAGACGGCCGTCCCCGAAATAGTCGTAGCCCCAGACCCGGTCGAGAAGCTGCTCCCGGCTGAGCACCTTGCCGGGGTTGGCGCCCAACTCGCACAAGAGGCGGAACTCGGTGCGCGTCAAATGGACGTCGTCCTCGCCGCGGCGAACCGTGCCCTCCTCCGGTCGAACCTCGACGGGGCCCAGGCTGAAGGCGAGGGAGTCGGCGGGCGAGCGCACGCGACGCAGCAAGGCAGCGATGCGGGCGGTCAGCTCGGTGGCCACGAACGGCTTGGTGACGTAGTCGTCGGCCCCCGCCTCGAGACCCGCTACGACGTCGGGGGTGTCGGTGCGGGCGGTGACCATGATGATGGGCACGGTGCTCGTCTGGCGCAGCCGCCGACAGCACTCGAGACCGTCCATCCCCGGCAGCATGATGTCGATGAGCACCACGTCGGGACGCTGTTCGGCGAAGCGCTCGAGCGCCACCTCCCCGGAGGCGGCCTCGTCCAGGTCGTAGCCGTCCTCCTCCAGCGCCAGACGAGTGGATGCCCGGATGCGCTCGTCGTCCTCGACAAGCAGGATCCGTCCGCTCCTGGTCATGCGCTCCTCCGGGGCAGTCGACCGCCGGTGAGGTGACGAGGATAGTCGTGCCCAGCCCGGCATCGGATAACGTTGGCGGGTGCCCTGGGACATCGCGGTGTTCGCCCGGTCCATGGGCGGCCGGTCCCCGCACACCGTCCGGGCGTACTCAGGCGACGTGCGTCACTTCGCCGATTGGGCGGCTCGTGCCGGCATCGAGGAACCGGGCCAGGTGGACCGCCTTTTCCTGCGCCGCTACCTGGCCTACCTGACCACGCGCCGCTACGCCAGGGCCACCTTGGCGCGCAAGGCGGCTGCCCTCCGCTGCTACTTCGCCTGGCTCGTGCGCCGGGGCGTCTTGGACAACGACCCAGCCTCTCGTCTGCGGGCGCCGTCGGGAGGGGGTCGCCTGCCGCGCGTTCTCGACCGAACCGAGGTGTCGGGGTTGCTCGACGGCGCCCGCGCCTCTGTCTGCACCGACGACGCCGTGCGCCTCCGAGACGATGCCGTGCTCGAGCTCCTCTACGGCTCCGGACTGCGGGTCTCTGAGTTGTGCGGGCTCGACATGGGTGACATCGACGTGCGGACGCGCACGGTGAGCGTGGTGGGGAAGGGCGATCGCCAGAGGCACGTGCCCATGCACGATCGGTGCGTGGCGGCACTGCGCCGGTGGACGGCTCAGGGCCGTCCCGCCATGGCGGGCTCCGAGACGCCGGCCGAGGCACTGTTCCTCAATGCCCGCGGCCGTCGCCTCGGCCCACGGGACGTGCGGCGCCTCCTCGACCGGCGGGCGGAGCACCCCACCCACCCCCATGCCTTGCGGCACAGCTTCGCCACCCACCTCCTCGACGGGGGCGCTGACCTCAGGGTCGTCCAGGAGCTGCTCGGACATGCGAGCTTGCGGACCACCCAGGTCTACACTCATGTAAGCAAGGAACGGCTCCTATCGGTTCACGGAGCAACCCATCCGAGGGCCTAGGGGGAGGGGTTGACGACGGACGAGGACTCCACCACCCGTCTCTGGGCGGAGTACAAGAGCAGCGGTGACCGTCAGGTACGGGACCAGCTGATCGTCCTCTACTCGCCTCTGGTCAAGTATGTGGCCGCCCGTGTCGCCGTGGGGTTGCCCCAGCACGTCGACGGGTCCGACCTGGTCAGCTACGGCATCATCGGCTTGATCGACGCCATCGACCGCTACGACCCGGTACGTAAGGTCAAGTTCGAGACCTATGCCATCCCCCGCATCAAGGGGGCGATCATCGACGAGCTGCGGGCCATCGACTGGGTGCCCCGGTCGGTGCGCTCCAAGGCCCGGGCGGTCGAGCAGGCTTACGCGGCGCTTGAGGCGTCGCTCCTGCGCACGCCCACCGACGCCGAGGTCGCTCAGGAGTTGGGCATCTCCGAGAAGGATCTGCAGGAGATCCTTCGCCAGATCTCCTTTGTGGGGGTGGCCGCCCTGGACGAGGTCCTGTCGGTGGGAGGGGAGCGAGGTGACCGGGCCACTCTCGGCGATACCGTGCCCGATGCCGCCGACGGGCCCTCGGCGATGTTCGAGGACAAGGAGTCCAAGGAGATCCTCACCGAGTCGATCAAACAGCTCGGCGAGCGTGAGCGCACCGTCCTCTCCCTCTACTACTACGAGGGCCTGACCCTGGCCGAGATCGGTGACATCCTGGGCGTGACCGAGAGCCGGGTGTGCCAGATCCACACCAAGGCGGTCCTGCAACTGCGGGCCCGGCTCAGCGAGCGGGGGACCGAGACCGGTGCCACCGGCAGCGGCCGGCGCGGTGGCGGCCGGCGAGGCCCTCGCTCGAAGATGGCCGCCACCAGCTGATCCTGCCGGCGCCGGCTCC
>JBJKRZ010000303.1:0-5722 GCA_046704365.1 Acidimicrobiales bacterium
CTGGAGGACCGCCCGCCGGTGCGGCGGCGGGCAGCGGTCGCCCTGGCCGGCTTCGAGGACAAGCGGGCCGACGCGGGGCTGCGGCGGGCGGCCACCGACCGCGACTGGCAGGTACGCCAGGTGGCCGAGGACCTCCTGGCCCAGGACCTCCCGCCCGAGGACCGCTAGCCGCGGACCCCCGGCCGAGGACCGCTAGCCGGGCCGGCTGTCAGGTGTCGTCGGTGACGAACAGGCGGCGCAGGCTGTCGAAGGATTCGAGGCAACGCCCAGCACCCTGAGCCACGCACTCGAGCGGCGTGTCGACCATGTGCACGGGCACCGCCGTCTCGTCTGCCAGGCGACGGGCGAGCCCCCGCAACAAGGCGCCGCCGCCCACGAGGTGCACCCCTTGGAACATGATGTCCTGGGCCAGCTCGGGGGGCGCCTCCCCGAGGCACGACACGGCGGCGTCGATGATGAGGTGCACCTGGTCCTCGATGGCAGCGCGCAATTCCGTGGGAGAGAGCACCACGGTCTTGGGCATGCCCGTCATGAGCTCGCGTCCGCGCACTTCGGCCTTGACCTCACCGGAGAAGGGGGCAGCCGACCCGATGGCCATCTTGATCTCCTCGGCGGTCCTCTCGCCGATGGCCACGCCGTACTCGCGGCGCACATAGGTCTGGATGGAACCGTCGATGTCGAAGCCGCCGCAGCGGATGGCGCGCGACGCCACCATCCCACCAAGAGAGATCACCGCCGTCTCCGACGTGCCACCACCCACGTCGACCACCATGTTGCCCACGGGCTCGTGGATGGCCAGGCCGGCACCGATGGCCGCCGCCATGGGCTGCTCGATCAAGTAGGCCTGGGAGGCGCCAGCGTGCAGGGTGGCCTCCTTGACGGCACGGCGCTCCACCGAGGTGATGGCCGACGGGACGCAGATGAGCACGCGGGGACGATTGAGTCGCGACACTCCACAACGTTGCAGCAACAGACGGATCATCCGCTCCGTGATGTCGAAGTCGGTGATGGCACCCTGGCGCAACGGCCGCACGGCCACGATGTAGCCCGGAGTGCGGCCGATCATCTGCCACGCCTCCTGCCCCATGGCCAGAACGTCCTGCGTCCGACTGTTGAGGGCGATGACGGTGGGTTCGTTGAGCACGATGCCCTTGCCCTTGGAGTACACGAGGGTGTTGGCAGTGCCGAGGTCGATGGCCAGGTCCCTAGCCATGAAGCCGTACCCGCATGAGACGTCGCCGTTCCTGCACGAGGGGGCATCGTAGGGCCAACGGCGCAGGGCCATGCCTAGGGTGCGCGAAACCCAGCGTGTGCAGCGACGGTGCCCGACCTCCGCCGCCGCAGAAGCACCGTTAACCTCGAAGAGCGTGGACAGCGGAGGTCCGTTCGGACTGGGGGACTTCCCCGACGATTTCGGGGTCGAGGAGCCCGATCACGAGCCGATCTCCCGTGGCTGGCTGCCACCCGAGGACCGCCTGTGGCGGCACCCCTCAGAGGTAGGGGCCTCAGCGGCCTTTGCCGGCCCGTCCCAAGCGCGTCCCGGGCTGCGCTGGGGGGCTGTCGCCGCCGGTGCCCTCAGCGTGGCGGCGGTCACGACCCTCGCCGTGGTGATGACCGGAGGAAGCCGGCTCCCGGTCCACGCCACCGACACCTCGGTGGCCATCGGCCCCGACGTGGTGAAGGTCGTCGACGCCGTGTCGGGGAGCCTTGTCGCCCTCGTCCCGGACCAGGTTTCGGGCGCCCACGCCACCGGCGTGGTGCTGCCCGGGGGACAGCTCGTCGTGACGGCGGCGGCCGCCGTGGAGGACGGCGAGCACCTCACCGTGGTGAGCAGCACCGGCAAGCGCATGCGCGCCACGGTCACCGGGGTGGACGACACGGCCGGCGTGGCCGTGGTGCAGCTCCCCCAGAGGCTTTCGGCCGGTTCGTTCGTGGACAAGTCGGTGGTGCCACAGCAGTTGGCCGTTGCCGCCTGCCGCTGCGGCTCGGGCGCGGCAGCGGGCAAAACCCCCGACTGGGCACTGGGGATGATCCGCACCGAGGGCATGAATACCGTCGACAGCGGAGGCCCGGCGCTCATCGACGCCATCGAGGCCGAGGTCCCCCTCGGGGGCTCGGCGCTCGGAACCGTGTTGCTGGACGACGGCGGTGCGGTGATCGGCATCCTCGACGGCGAGCGCACCGTGGCCGGGGACACCGTCGGCTACTTCGTGCCCACCTCACTCGCCGTGGCCGTGGCCGACGAGCTGGCCCACAGCCAGTCCGTGGCACGGGGCTGGCTGGGCGTGGTGTGCCGCGACGACCACGGCGCAGGGGCGGCGGTGACCTCTGTCGTGCCGGGCAGCCCGGCGGCGGCGGCGGGCATCGCTCCCGGCGACGTGGTGGAGGCGGTGGGCTCCCACGAGGTGAGCTCTCTGGCCGACCTCCAGGCCCGCCTGTACGTGACCCCGCCTGGCACGGTGGTGGAGCTCACCGTGCTGCGTGCCGGTACCGTCGGGACCATGCAGGTCACTGTGGCCGCCAGACCCTCGTGACGTCGCCGGTCCCCGGGGCCGGGGGCGAGTCGTTCCTGACCCAGCTGCTGGGTGACCTCATGTCGCTCATGGGCGGCGCCCCGGCCGACCGGCTGGAGCTGGCTCGGCAGCTGGCCTACGGGGTGGCCACCGGGGGCAGCCCCGAGCCCAACGTCGATCCCGTGGAGCGGATCCGCTTCGAGGAGCTGCTGCGAGTGGCCGAGCTGCACGTGGCCGAGCTCACCGGCCTGTCCCCCGAGGCCGGGGGGGTGGCGGTGACAGTGGAGGCGGTGCCGCCCGGGGCCTGGGCCCGGCGCACGGTCGACGACTGGGGCTTTGTGCTCGACGCCATGGTCCCGCCCAGGGACACCGGGGCCCCTTCTTCGCCCGGGGCCCCCCCTTCGCCCGGGGCCCCCTTTTCGCCCGGGGGTCTGCCCGACGACATGGCGGACGGCGGGCCCGACGTCCTGGCCCGCTTCGTGGCCGGGATGGCGCCCATGTTCGCCGCCCTGCAGCTGGGGTCGGCGGTGGGGCACCTGGCGCGCGCCACCCTGGGCCAGTACGAGATCCCCATCTGGCGGCCCTCGCACGGACTGCTCGTGGTCCCCGGCAACGTCACCCGCTTCGCCGACGAGTGGAGCCTTTCCGCCGACGACGTGCGGTTGTGGGTGTGCTTGCGCGAGGCCACTGTGCACGCCGTGCTGAGCCGGCTCCACGTGCGCCGGCGCATCTCGCAGCTGGTGAACGACGTGGTGCGGGGCAGCGCCGGTGAGGCCGCCGGCATCCTCGAGCAGATGCAGCGCCTCGACCCCACCGATCCCGACACCCTCCAGCGGCTCCTGGGCGACCCCACGGGCCTGGTGAGCACCGAGCCGAGCCCCGAGCGCCAGCGCGCTTCGGAGGAGCTCGGGGTCCTCACCACGGCGCTGCTCGGTTACGTGGAGCACGTCCTCGACCGCACCGCCACCCGGCTGCTCGGCGGCCGCGGGGCGCTGGCCGAGGCGTGGCGCCGGCGCCAGGTGGAGCGCGACTCCTCGTCGCGCACGGCCGAGATGCTCTTCGGCCTGGACCTGGGGCCCTCGGAGGTCGACCGAGGCGTGGCCTTCGTGACCGGTGTGCTCGAGCGCGCCGGTGAGGACGGCCTGGCCAGACTGTGGGAGTCGGCTGTCACGCTGCCCACACCGGCTGAGCTCGCCGCCCCGGGGCTGTGGTTGGAGCGCATCGCTCTGGACGTCCCCGAGACACCCCAGGGCTGAGCTGACCGGGGTTCCTCGAGCGAGCAGCGCTCAGGGAGCCGCCGACAGCTCCTCTTCCTCCTCGGGCACCCCGAGGTCCCACTGCAGCTCGAGCAGCTCGCGCTCGGCGTCGCGCACGACGCGCTCGCGGTTGCGCCGGAACTGGGGGTCGTGAGGCGGCAGGAGCGTGAGCCGGGCCAGCGTGCGGTCCCGGAAGGGGTCGATCACCTCGGCCTCCCCCCAGGTGGCCTGCACCTCCCAGTGGGGCGCCACCGGGCCCAGGTACAGCACCCGGACGTGCCCGCGTGGCGGCAGCTGCTCCTGAGGTTCCTCGACGTCGTCGGCCACGCTGGGATCCTACCGGTCACGACGCCACACCGGCGTGGGGAACGGCAACTGTCTGGCTACAGGCTGTCTGGCAATGCACAACACCTACTGTGACGCACCTGTGAATGTGTGCAAACGCCCTGTTCGCCCAGTCGAGGCCGGAAAGCCTGCTGGTAGAGTGGGCGCCGTGGAAGCGGAATGGATGCAGAACGGCAGGTGCCGGAACATGGATCCCTCCATCTTCTTCCCCAACGACGGGATCGGCGTGCAGGTGGCCCAGCGCATCTGCGCCGAATGCCCGGTCAAGGCCCCCTGCCTCGAGTACGCATTGACCAACCGCGTGGACCACGGCGTGTGGGGCGGCACCTCCGAGCGCGAGCGACGCCGGATCCTCCGCCAGCGCCGCCTGGCCCGGGTGCAGCTCAGCGCCAACTGACGGCGGCCGGCACAGCGGCGACCCAGGCGCGCCGTGCTCGAGTGCGTCGTCAACGTGAGCGAAGGAGCCGACCAAGCCCTGCTCGGCGCCCTCGACCAGGCGGCGGCGCCCTCGCTCCTCGATCGCCACAGCGACGCCGACCACAACCGCTCGGTGTACACGCTCGCTGGCGGGGACCTGGAGCCGGCGGTGCGCCGGCTCACCGCGGAGGCGCTGTCGCGCCTCGACCTGCGGACCCACCGGGGAGTGCATCCCCGCCTGGGGATCGTCGATGTCGTGCCCTTCGTGCCCCTCGATGACAGCGGTGCCCCCGTGGGCGACGACGGGGACCTCGCCGAGGCACTCGAGGCACGGCGGCGCTTCGGCGAATGGGCGGCCGACGAGCTGTCGCTGCCCTGCTTCTTCTACGGACCCGAACGCACCCTCCCCGAGCTGCGCCGGCGGGCCTTTGTCGACCTGGAACCCGACACCGGGCCGCCCCACCCGCATCCGAGCGCCGGTGCCTGCGCCGTGGGGGCACGTTCGGCGCTGGTGGCCTACAACGTCCTTCTCGGCACCGACGACCTGAGCGTGGCCCGGGCGGTGGCAGCCGAGGTGCGCCGTCCCGAGCTGCGGACCCTGGGACTGGCGGTGACCGGAGGGGTGCAGGTGTCGTGCAACCTGGTGGCGCCCCATCGCCTGGGGCCCGAGCAGGCCTACCGGGCCGTGACCGAGTCGGCCGGGCAAAGGGGGGTGGCGGTGACCGGTGCCGAGCTGGTGGGGCTGGCACCCGCCGCCGTGGTCGAGGCGGTGCCGCCCGAGGCGTGGGAGACCCTCGACCTCTCCCCCGGGCGCACCGTGGAGGCCCGCCTGCGGGCCGCAGCCCGCTGAGCAGCCTCCCTCAGGAGGCCAACCTCAGGAGGCCAACCTCAGGAGGCCGAGGCCGCCGTTCGGCGACTCATGGCCCGGGCACGGCGCAAACGCCGACGCTCGCGCTCGGACAGGCCCCCCCAGATGCCGAACTTCTCGCCGTTGGCCAGGGCGTACTCCAGGCAGTCCTCCCGCACGACGCAGCCCCGGCACACCTCCTTGGCCTCCCTGGTGGACGCGCCCCGCTCGGGGAAGAACAGATCCGGGTCCACCCCCATGCAGTTGGCCTGCGCTTGCCAGCTGCGCTCCTGGTGACCGTAGAGCAACGTCACGAGGTCCACTGGCTCGCCTCCCCTCGCCAC
>JBJKRZ010000304.1:0-6290 GCA_046704365.1 Acidimicrobiales bacterium
CATGGTCACCTTGAGCTTCGAGCGGGGCACGGCCTTCGTGGGGGAGCTGCTCGAGACCATGGAGCTGCTCCGCCAGCTGCGCTCGCTGGCCGGGCGTCTGGGCGCGTGGGACGACCCCGGACTGCGACGGCGCCTCGGCCACATGGGCGCCGAGCTCGATGCCCTGTGGGCCCTGGCCCGGCGCAACGTGTCGCAGGCGGCGCGCAGCGGCGTCCCGGGGGTGGGGGGGAGCGTGTTCAAGCTCGCTTTCTCCGAGCTGCGCCAGCGAGTGACACAGCTGGGCGTGGACCTGCTCGGCCCGGCCGCCCTCGCCCTCGACGAGCTGGAGGCGGCGGACTCGAGCGGCCCCCTCGGCAACGGGCAGCTGGCCGAGCTGTGGCTCAACGCCTTCAACCGCACCATCGCGGCGGGCACCTCGCAGGTCCAGCGCAACATCGTGGCCGAGCGCATCCTCGGCCTGCCCAAGGGCTAGCGGTGGACTTCGAGCCTTCCGAGGAGGAGCGGGAGCTGGCCGAGGGCATGCGCCGGCTGTGCGCCGGGCGCTTCGCCATGGACGCCGTGCGCGCCGGCGAGGGGCGCCGTGTTCTCGATCGTGGCGCCTGGTCGGCCCTGGCCGAGGCGGGCGTGTTCTCCCTGCGGCTGGCCACCGAGGAGGGAGCCGGGCTGGGCCTGGCGGCGGCCGCCCTCGTCTTCGAGGAGCTGGGGCGCGCCCTCGTGCCCGGGCCGCTGGCCGGGACCGAGGCTGGGGCCGGGGTGGTGAAGGGGGCTGCCACCGGGGAGGTGGCGCTCGAGCTGGTGCGCCGGCCCCTGCCTGGGCCGGGGGCCCTGCCCGTGCTCGTGGGCGACCTCGGCTCGTTGGGCTCGTTGCTCGTGGTCGACGACGAGGGGGTGTGCGCCCTGGCCCCCGACGCCGTGGAGGCCGAGCCCGTGCACGAGGGCCTCGACCCCCTCACCCCCATGTGGCGCCTGGGCCGACTCCCCCCGGGCGAGCGCCTGGGGGACGCGGCGCTGGCGCGCCGGCTGTGGCGCGACCGCAGCGTGCTGGTCGCCGCCCAGCTGGTGGGGATGGCGCGGGCCACCTGCGACATGGCCGTCGAGTACGCCCAGGGGCGCCGGCAGTTCGGTGTGCCCATCGGTTCCTTCCAGGCCGTGAAGCACCTGTGCGCCGACATGCTCGTGCGGGCCGAGACCGCCCGCGCCTCGCTGCACGCCGCTGCGCTCAGCGTGGACCAGCCCGAGGTGGGCGACGCCCGCCGTGCCGTCGCCGGGGCCGCCCTGGTGGCGGCGGAGTCGGCGCTGGCCAACGCCAAAGCGTGCATCCAGGTGCACGGCGGCATGGGCTTCACCTGGGAGGTCCCCGCCCACCTGTACTTGAAGCGCGTCGCCGTGCTCTCGCAGTCCCTGGAGCCACCCGGTGACCTGGCTTGCGCCGTGGCCGAGCGGTTCTGAGGAGTGCCGGTGACGACTCCCGCCTCCCCGACCGTGGGCGCCACCATCGTCCCCGAGGGGCGTCTCGTGTTCGGGATCCAGCTGCCCATCCAGTCCCAGTCGACCATCTACGTGGACGAGTGGGAGAAGGAGGCGGGCCCCCCGGAGCTGGCCGCTGTGGCCCGACAAGCGGACCAGAGCGGCTTCTTCTACGTGGCGGTGTGCGACCACACCGCCATCCCGCGCCGCCTGGCCGGCGCCATGGGCACCACGTGGTTCGACACCACCGCCACTTTGGGGTGGCTGGCCGCCCTCACCAGCAGTGTGCGGCTGCTCTCGCACGTCTACGTCGCCGCTCTGCGCCACCCGCTTCGTGCCGCCAAGGAGATGGCCACCCTCGACGTGCTCTCGGGAGGGCGCCTCATCGTCGGGGTGGGGGCAGGGCACGTCGCCGAGGAGTTCGACATGCTCGGTGCCGACTTCGCCAGGCGCGGTGCGCTGCTCGACGAAGCAGTCGACGGCATCGCCGCTGCGCTGAGCGAGGAGTTCCCCGTCCTGGCCGGCCCTGCCTTCGCCGCCAGCGAGCTGGGCGTGGCCCCCCGGCCTCTGCAGCAGCCGCGCCCACCAATATGGGTGGGCGGCTCGTCCCCGGCGGCGCTGCGACGGGCGGCGGGGCGCGGCGAGGGGTGGCTCCCCCAGACGCCGCGGCGCCAAGACATGGCCGAGCTCGTCCCCCGCCTGCTCGAGCTGCGCGAACAGCTCCGTCCGGGACAGCCCATCGCCATCGGCGCCCTGGGCGGGGCGCTGCACGTGGGCCGAGCCACCTGGGAGCTGCCCCGCGGCACCTTCTGCGGGCCGCCCGAGTCGGTGGCCGAGCACCTGGACTGGTGGCGCCAGCTCGGGGTCTCCCACGTGCAGGTGCGCTTCCCGGGCCGCTCGGCGTCGGAGGTCTGCGACCAGATGGCGGCCTTCGCCGAGACGGTGATGCCCCTGGTGGGCGGCGGCTCCGGCTGAGGTGCTCTACGGCGCGCTGAGGGGACGCACCCGGCGCAGCGGGGGGAGCGACGGCGGGGGTTGGCGGCGGGCGGGCAGGGAGCCGAGAAGCTCGCTCGTGGCCCGGGCCACGGCCCGGACGGCCTGCTCCACGGCGTCGTCGGTCAGCGCCGAGCTGGCGGTCACCCCGCTCACCTTGCGCACGAATTGGCGAGCCGCCGCCTCGATCTCCTCGGCGGTGGCCGGCGGCTCGAGGCCCCGCAGAGTGGTGATGTTGCGGCACATGAAGGGCTCGTTCTCCCTGCTGTCATCGTTGGAGCGTGGAAACAGTGTTGCGCGCTCGAGGCCTGGTCAAGGCCTACCGCCAGGAGATGGCGGTCGACGGCGTGGGCCTCCACGTCGGCGCCGGCGAACGCGTGGCGCTGTGCACGCTATAGCTGAGCACCATCTGGCGCGTCGCATCGGCGGAGCTCCAGCTACTTTTGCAGTCGTAAATGATTGGCGACGCCGGGAGGTCCACACGGCACCCCCGACTCCGGGAGCGCCGCCGACGACGCTCCGTTACCGTTGGACCGCCCAAGGGTGAAGGGAGACGCGATGCCTCTGTACATGGACGTCCACAACATCGAAGGCGGGGTGTCTGCGGCGGATGTGGCCAAGGCCCACGAAGCCGACCTGGCCACCCAGGGATCGCACGGCGTCGACTACAAGCACTACTGGGTCGACGAGAAGAGGGGGAAGATCTTCTGCCTCGTCGAAGCTCCCGATCCCGAGGCGGCCAACACCGTGCACCGTGAGGCCCACGGGCTCGTTGCCGACGAGATCTTCGAGGTGAGCGAGCACTAGCGGGAGCGGCGGTCCCAGCGGGCCGGCAGCAGCGCCGGCCCCCAGATGCCGAAGGTGGCCGGCTTCCACTCCACGGCCCCCTCGACGGCGAGCCCGGGCATGGCCCGCGCCAGGATGGGCAGGGCCTCCTGCAGCTCGGCCCGGGCCAGGGCGGCGCCCAGGCAGTGATGGATGCCCGAGCCGAAGGTGAGCTGCTGGGTGGTGCGCTCGGCCCTGACGTCGAAGGTGTCAGGTGCCTCGAACACCGACGGATCGCGATTGGCTCCTGCCAGGCTGATGGCCACCAGCGTGCCGGCGGGGAACAGCACGCCGCGGTACACGATGTCCTCCGAAGCCACGCGCGCCGTGCCTCGCACGGCACCGAGAAAGCGCATGGTCTCCTCCACGGCCCGTTGCGCCAGCGCCGGTTCCTCTGCCAGTTGCGCCCACTGCTCGGGGTGCCCGGCCAGCAGCGCCAGGGCGCAGGCCAACTGGTTGCGGGTGGTGTCGGTGCCGGCCATGAGCACGGTCTCGGCCAGCGTCACCAGCTCGTCGGTGGACAAGCGGTCCCCGGACTCCTCCATGGCGATGAGGTCCGACAACAGGTCGTCGCCCGGCTCGCTCCGCCTTCGTTCGACCATGGCCCGCACGTAGGCGTCGAGCTCGTCACTGGCCGCTCTGATGCGGGGCAGGTCGTTGGCCAGGTCCTGGTTGAAGATGCGGAAGATCTCGGTGGCCCAGGCGCTGAACAGCTTCCAGTCGGATTTGGGGGCCCCGAGCAGCTCGCAGATGACCGGCACCGGATAGGGCTCGCAGATCTCCGCCACCAGTTCGCCGTGCCCCGCCCCGGCCACGGCCTCCACCAGGGTGCCCATCACCTCGGCCATCACGGGGCGCAGGCGCTCTGCCGAGGCGGGGGTGAAGGCGGGGGCCACCAGGCGGCGCAGGCGGGCATGCTCCTCGCCCTCGAGGGACAGGATCGACTGGCGGCGGCGCTCGAAGTAGGGGTCGTTCTCCACCCCGGCCTGCTGGGGCAGCAGCGACAGCGCCGAGTGGAAGCGCTTGTCGCGCAGCACCGACACGGCGTCCTCGTAGGTGGTGACGGCGAAGCCCAGGGGGGTGCGGGCCAGCCAGTGCCGGCGCCGGGCGGCGGCGACCTGCGTCAGCGCCTCATCCCGCTCGACACCGGCGATGTCGATGTCGGGCAGGTCCAGCTCCTGGACCGGGACCGCGGAGGAGGAGGCGCCCACCGCAGGCCTCAGCTCGGGCGCCGCACCCAGAACGGCAGCGTCTCGCTCGTCCCGTCCGTGCGGCCGAAGGACTTGAACACCACCTCGACAGGCTCGCCGATGCGGATGGTGGAGGGGTCGACGCTGTCGAGGGGGGCATCGGCACCGTCGAGCAGGTTGCCCACGAAGCGGATGCGGGGGTCCACGTCGAGCTCCACCACGACCACGTTGTAGGGGGCCAGGCTCGAGTAGGGCTCGAGCAGCGGGGGATGGGGCACGGCGAAGGACCACACGGTCCCCGTCCCGGGCACGGCGCGCCACTCACGTTCGGTGGAGCGGCAGGCCGGGCACATGGGCCGGGGCGGGTGCCGGAGGCGCCCGCAGGACCGACAGGCCTGGACGACGAGCTCGCCGCGGCGCGCCGCCTCCCAGAACCCCAGTGCTTCCTCGTCCGCCGCCGGCAGCAGGAAGCCCTCGGCCGAGGGGCCCAGGTTGGGCACGTCGGCACCGGAGAATGCCGCCGCGTTGCTCATCGTGTTGGATCCTTCCTCTCCGCCGGCCTACCGGCGCAGCAGCATGGCGCTGGTGGGCACGCCCTCGCCCGAGGTGACCAGGCACGTCTCTGCCCCATCCACCTGGGAGGTGGAGGTGCCCCGCAGCTGCTTCACGCCCTCGTTGACCAAGTTGAACCCGTGGACGTAGGCCTCCGACAGCCCGCCCCCCGAGGTGTTGACCGGCAGGCTGCCCCTGCCCCACTCCAGGTTGCCGTCCTCGGTGAAGCCGGGGGCCTCGCCGCGCTTGCAGAAGCCGTATCCCTCGAGCGACAGCAGGATGAGGGGGGTGAAGGCGTCGTAGATCTGGGCCACGTCGATGTCCCCGGGCCCGAAGGAGGCATTGGCCCACAGCCTCCGGGCACATGCCCACGCCGGTCCGGTGAGAGGGTCGTCGTTGAAGTAGTTGACCATGGTCTGGTGCTCGGCGGGTAGGCCCTGGGCGAAGGCGTGCAGGTACACGGGGGGATGACGCAGGTCCTTGGCCCGCTCGGCGGACACGATCACGCAGGCCAGCGCCCCGTCGGTCTCGAGGCAGTTGTCGAAGAGGCACAGCGGCTCGGATATCCAGCGGCTGGCCAGGTAGTCCTGGTGCGTCATGGGCTTGGCGTACATGACCGCCTCGGGGTTGCGGTTGGCGTGCTTGCGCACCGCCACGGCCACGTTGGCCAGGTGCTCCCGGGTGGCGCCGTAGTCGTGCATGTAGCGCCGCGTCAGCACGGCGATCTCGTCCACGGGGCGCAGCAGCCCGAAGGGACGGGTCCACTGGCCCGGGACGCGCAGCTGTACCGAGGTGTTGGTCCACGGGCGCGGGCCCGAGCCGCGCTTGCGTGAGCGCCAGGCCACGGCCACCTCGGCCTGCCCGCAGGCCACCGCCATGGCGGCCTGGCCCACCGCTGCGCACCCCGCCCCGCCGCCGTAGCCGATCTGGGAGAAGAAGGTCACCTCCTTGCACCCGATGTTGCGCACGATGTCGACCTCTTCGGTCGCCTCCATGGTGTAGGAGCACAGGGCCCCGATCTCGCTCGGGTCGATGCCGGCGTCGGCGCAGGCGTCGACGATCACCTGGCACGCCAGCTCGGCCTCGGAGGCTTCCAGGTGCTTGGCGAAGGGGGTCTGGGCGATGCCGACGATGGCGGTGGCGTCGCGCAGTGCCGATGCCGGGCTCATCTCGTCACGCCCCTCCTCACGGTCTCGCGACGGGCGGCCACGGTACCGGGCGCCCGCCCGTGCCGCAGGCTACCCCGGACCTGACGCACCGTCA
>JBJKRZ010000305.1:0-4574 GCA_046704365.1 Acidimicrobiales bacterium
TTTCGACGCCCCGCTCAGCCCGCGGCCTCTCGACCGCGAACCGGGGCCTGCTACCGGGCTCTCCGGCGATTACCCGGACGGGACTTGCACCCGCTGGTCTGGTCCAGTTTCCAGGACGCAACATGGCGCCAACCCTAGGCTCGGGTGGCGCAGCGAACGGGCAGGAGGTCGGCGTGGAAGCTGAGCCCCACGGTCACCGGCACGGGCCCGAAGGCGGGAGCGGCCCCCTGGGCGCCGTGCGGTCGCTGTTGCATGGCCACGCCCACGGCGCCCCGGGAACCGACCGGGCACTGGAGACGACGGCGGCGGGGACCCGGGCCGTGTTCGTGTCCCTGGCCGGCCTGGCCGCCACGGCTGGCGTCGAGCTGGTGGTGAGCGTGCTAAGCGGATCGGTGGCGCTGCTCGCCGACACCGTGCACAACTTCGCCGACGCGCTCACCGCCGTCCCGCTGGCGCTGGCCTTCCACATGGGCCGGCGCCCGGCCACGCGCCGCTACACGTACGGCTTCGGACGCGCCGAGGACCTGGCCGGGCTCTGCATCGTGGGGCTGATGGCGGCCTCCACGGCGCTGGCCGCCTACGAGGCGGTCACGAGGCTCGAGCACCCGGCGGCGCTGCACGGGACCGCCTGGGTGGCGGCGGCGGGCCTGGTGGGCTTCGCCGGCAACGAGCTCGTGGCGCTGTACCGGATACGGGTGGGACGCCGGATCGGATCCGCCGCACTGGAGGCCGACGGCCAGCATGCCCGCACCGACGGGCTCACCTCTCTCGCCGTCGTGATCGGCGCCATCGCCGTGGCAGCCGGTGCGCCCGACGCCGATCCCGTCGTGGCCCTGGCCATCACCGTCGTGATCATCGTGGTGCTCGCCGGTGCCGTCCGCCAGGTGTACCGGCGCCTCATGGACAGCGTGGACCCCGCCCTGGTCGATGACGTGGAGGCCGTGCTGCGCTCGTCACCGGGAATCGAGGACGTGAGCGACGTGCGCATCCGCTGGGTGGGACACGAGCTCCGAGCCGAGGTCGACGTGGTGTCCGACAGCAACCTCAGCCTGGTGGCGGCACATGCCATCGCTGCCGAAGCCCATCACCGGCTCCTCCACCAGGTGCCGCGCCTCGCCCGGGCCGTCATCCACACCAGCCCTTCAGAGGGGGACGGAGGACGATTTCACCAGTCCCTGGACCATCACTTCCCCGACGCCGACACCCACTGACGTCGCTACACTGCCGCCGTGGCCGTCTCTTCGACGGAAGCCGAGATCGTCGTGGAGGAAGCGACGTCGGCGTCGAGCGAACTGGTCGGCTCTTTGGCGGCGCTCGTCCCCCAGCTGTCGTCGTCGGCCCCGCCGCCCTCGGCACAGGAGATCGAGGCCATGGTCGCCTCGCCTGCCACCGTCCTGCTCGTTGCCCGTCTCGGTGAGGGAGGACCGGTCGTGGGCTCGCTCACGCTGGTGGTGTTCCGCATTCCCACCGGAGCTCGGGCGTGGATCGAGGACGTGGTGGTGGACGACTCGGTGCGGGGCAGGGGTGTGGGTTCGGCCCTGGTGAACGACGCCGTGGCGCGCGCCGGACGCGCTGGGTGCCGCAACGTCGATCTCACCTCGAGACCGTCGCGAGAAGACGCCAACCGGCTCTACCAGCAACTGGGCTTCGCCCGGCGCGAAACCAACGTGTACCGCTACACCATCGAGGGCTGAAGGGGTCGCCATGGCCGGCGCCACCGGCTCGGTGCGGGGAGAATGACACTCATGGCGCACGCCATGTACGGGCCTCCCACCACGTTCTTGGGGGTGCCGGCCGCCCACCTCGAGGAGCCGGCCAGCTTCTCGGGTGCCGGTGCCGTGGTGATCGGCGCCCCTTTCGACGGCGGTACCTCGCACCGGCCCGGCTGCCGCTTCGGGCCCGCCGCCATACGAGCCGTCGACTACCTGCCCCACGACGGCAGCCGGCCGCACCTGGCGCTGGGGGTGGACCCCCTGACGGCGCTGGGCGTGGTCGACGTGGGCGACGTGACGATGGTGCCGGGGGAGATCGAGGGGTCGCTCGAGCGCCTGCGGCTGGCGGTGGAGCAGGTGGCGGCCACAGGAGCCCTGGCGGTGGTGCTGGGCGGCGACCACACCATCGCCCTGCCCGACGCCACCGCCGTGGCGGCGCACGTGGGACGAGGCCGGGTGTCCGTGGTCCACTTCGACGCCCACGCCGACACCGCCGACACCCAGTTCGGGTCCCTCTACGGCCACGGCACGCCCATGCGCAGGCTCATCGAGTCGGGAGCGGTACGCGGCGACCGGTTCCTCCAGATCGGGTTGCGCGGCTACTGGCCCGGGCCCGAGACGCTGGCCTGGATGGCCGACCAGCGCATGCGCAGCTACCACATGACAGAGATCGGTGACCGCGGGCTCGACGCCTGCCTGGACGAAGCCTTCGCTCTCGCCGTCGACGAGTGCGACGCCGTGTTCCTGTCGGTGGACGTCGACGTCGTCGACCCGGGCTCGGCTCCGGGAACGGGAACACCCGAGCCGGGCGGGCTCAGTCCGCGCCAGCTGCTCGACGCCGTGCGCAGGGTGGGCGCTGAGCTACCGCTCGTCGGCATGGACATCGTCGAGCTCTCCCCCCCTTACGACCACGCCGAGGTCACCGCCTACCTGGCCAACCGCGTGGTGCTGGAGGCGCTGGCCGGGGTGGCATGGCGACGCCTCCCGCCGGGGGAGCGCCGGTCGCCCGTCGGGCCCCTGCTCGAGGGCCGCGGCAGCTGAGCGGGCGGAGCGTACGGCGCCCCGAACCGGGGCCTCATGCCATGGACGAGACGATCTCCTCCACCATGGAGAGGTTGGTGTGGGGGTGGAGGAAGGCCATGCGGGCCACGGTCGCCCCTTCCCAGACGGTGGGTGTCACGAATGCGGTCTGGTCGGTGAGCAGCTGCGTCGACCAGGCGTGGTAGTCGGCCGCCGACCAACCCGGACGGCGCACGAGCACAACCGACAGCTCGGGCCAGCGCACCAGCTCGACGTGGCGCGCCTCGTCGACCAGCCGTGCCGCCTCGCTGGACAGCTCGAGCACGGCCTCCACGGCCTGGCGGTAGGCGTCGGTCCCGTGCACGGCCAGGGAGAACCACAACGGCAGCCCGCGCGCCCGGCGGGTGAGGTGCAGGGCGTAGTCGGCCGGGTTCCACACCTCGGGACCCGTGTCCTCGTGCACCACCTCCAGGTAGCCGGCCTTCTGGGCGTGGACGGCCTTGGCCCGGGCGGGATGGCGGTACAGCAGCCCGGCACAGTCGAAAGGGGCGAAGAGCCACTTGTGGGGGTCGATCACCACCGAGTCCGACGCCTCGATCCCGGTGAAGCGGCCCCGAGCCGACGGCGCGAACAAGGCGGCGCCTCCGTAGGCGGCATCGACGTGGAACCACAGACCCCGTGCCCGAGCCACGTCGGCCAGACCGGCCAGGTCGTCCACGATGCCGGCGTTGGTGGTGCCGGCGGTGGCCACCACCGCCACGACGTCGCCGGTGTCCTCCTCCGCTGCCAGCGCACGGGCCAGAGCGTCGCCGGTCATGCGGTGATCGGCGGCGGGGACCACGAGGGGACGAGCGCCGATCACCGACAGGGCCCTGGCCACCGAGGAGTGCGACTCCGTGCTGAGCGCCACTCTGGGGGGTCGGGGGTCCCCCGAGCGCGCCCAGGACGAGCTGTCACGGGCCACCACCAGGGCCGAGAGGTTGGCGGCCGTGCCACCCGACACGAAGCAGCCTCCCGCCTCGTCGGGGAGCCCCACCAGGTCGGCCAGGACCCGCAGTGCCTGGTTCTCCGCCGCCACCGCTCCTGCCGCCTCCAGCCAGGTGGTGGCCTGCAACGACGAGCACGACACCACCATGTCGAACAGCAGGGCGGCCTTGGTGGGAGCTGCCGGGATGAAGGAGAGAAAGCGCGGGCTGTCGCAGGAGACGACGGCTCTGGCCAGATGCGACGAGAACAGCTCGAGCACCTCGGCCGGGTCCCGACCCCGCTCGGTGACGAGGCCCTGCAAGGTCTCCTCGAGCGACTCGGTGGTGGCACCGCCGAAGTCGAGGGGCACCGGATCGAGGCTGAGCCGCCGGCGGCAGTAGTCGAAGACCAGCTCCGTGAGCGCCTCGTCGTAGACGAACATGGGGTTCGGCGCGCTCGGCGCCCGCCCATCCCGGGACCGGGGCCCGGGACCGGGTTCAACCACGGCGCCGGCGGCGAGTGCCCGGCGCGCCGCGCACCTTGACCTCGGAACGCTCGGGGCGGTCGGGGTCGAGGCGGACGACGGGCGAGTCGTCGTCGGGCGGGTCACCCGAGGCGTCGGCCACGATCACCACCTCGTCCTCGGGTCGTCCGTAGATGGCATCGCGCAACCCCAGCATGGCGGCTCCGAGCAGGCTGGCGCTGGGGCGTTCGCGCCACCGGGCCACCACGCGGACGTGCTCGTCGTCAGCCCCGCCGGTGCCGGTGGCGGGATCGGTGTCGGCCAGCCAGGCGAGCCACTGCTCGTCGGTCCACTCCTCGGGGTCGGCGGGTGGCTCCTCCCGTCTCGGTGGCGAGCCCACGGTCCCACCGTAC
>JBJKRZ010000306.1:0-6145 GCA_046704365.1 Acidimicrobiales bacterium
ACCAGGCCCTCGAGCAGGAGCAGGAGGGGAAGCACCTCCTCCAGGTGCTGGGGGAGACCCCGGCGAGCGACGAGCGCTTCGACGAGCTGGCCACCGAGCTCGAGAAGGCGGCCAGCAAGCACGTGGCCTTCGAGGACGTGGTCCTCCTCGCGCTCCGCCGCGACATGCCACTCGACGAGCGCCGGCAGCTGGGCGAGCGGTTCCGCTCCGCCGAGGGGCGGGCGCCGACCCGGCCGCACCCCCATGCCCCCGAGAAGCCGGCCGGCGTCGTGAAGGTGGCCGGCGCCACCGCCGCCGCCATGGACAAGGCGCGCGACGCCATCGGTGAGCGCCCGGCCGATCGGCATGGCAAGGCCGAGCAGGAGACCGAGGAGCACGACGAGGCGTAGGAGGCCCCCGGAACGGTCGGGACCGGGTCCCGCCGCCACCGCCGGGTCCGTCGAGGAGCAGAGGGAGGAGCCACCCCCATGGGCATCGCGGACATCGACATCTCCACCTGGCCGGTCCTGCGCCAGTTCCAGGGAAAGGACCGCTCCGGCCGCGGGGCGGCGGCCAAGTCGGCCCGGTCGATGCACCTCGACCCCCGGATCGCCGGCGCCGACAAGGTCGTCAAGTCCGTCTGTCCGTACTGTGCCGTGGGCTGCGGCCAGAACGTCTACGTCAAGGACGAGCGCGTGGTGCACATCGAGGGCGATCCGGACTCGCCGGTGAGCCGGGGCCGCCTCTGCCCGAAGGGGGCGGCCAGCCTGCAGCTCACCACCGGCGAGGCCCGTCGGTTCGAGGTCCTCTACCGCGCCCCCCACGCCGCCGAGTGGAAGGCGATCGAGCTCGACGAGGCGATGGAGATGGTGGCCGACCGCGTGATCGAGACCCGCCGGCGGTACTGGCAGTGGGATCAGGAGGGCAAGCGGGTGCGGCGCACCATGGGGATCGCCAGCCTCGGCGGCGCCACGCTCGACAACGAAGAGAACTACCTGATGAAGAAGCTCTACACCGCGTTGGGCATCATCCAGGTCGAGAACCAGGCCCGTATATGACACTCCTCCACGGTCCCCAGTTTGGGGACCTCGTTCGGTAGGGGCGGCGCCACCACCTTCCCGGGAGACTTCCAGAATTCCGACTGCATCGTCATCGAGGGCTCCAACATGGCCGAGTGCCACCCGGTCGCCTTCCAATGGGTGATGGAAGCGAAGGCCCGGGGGGCGACCCTCATCCACGTGGATCCCCGCTACACGCGCACGAGCGCCCTTGCCGACATCCACGTCCCCTTGCGGGCAGGCACCGACATCGCCTTCCTCGGCGGGATCGTGAACTACGTCCTCCAGAACGACGCCTACTTCCACGAGTACGTGGCCACCTTCACCAACGGGCCCACCATCGTGAGCGAGGACTTCTCCGACACCGAGGATCTCGACGGCGTCTTCTCAGGGCTCACAGTGGACCAGCGCAGCTACGACCCGCGCAGCTGGATGTACGCGGGAACGGAGGTCCAGGCTGCCTCCGGCCAGCGCGAGCAGCAGTACGAGAAGAAGCTCGAAGAGCGCGAGGGCGGGGGCCGTCAGGAGCAGGGACGAGGCAGCCAGGACGGTTCCGGCGACGGCAGCGGCCACCAGCCGTCGGTGGCCCGGGCCGGCCGGGGGGAGTCGCACGGCTCGGGCGGCGCCATGACGGCCGCCGAACCCCCGCGGGACGAGACCATGCAGCATCCCCGCTGCGTGTTCCAGATCCTGAAGCGCCACTACTCGCGCTACACGCCCGAAGTGGTCGAGCAGGTGTGCGGCGTCCCCAAGGAGCTGTTCCTTCGGGTGTGCCGGACCCTGGCGGTCAACTCCGGGCGGGACCGCACGAGCGCCTTCGCCTACGCCGTGGGCTGGACGCAGCACAGCGTCGGCGTGCAGTACATCCGAACGGGCGCCATCCTCCAGTTGCTGTTGGGCAACATCGGCCGGCCTGGCGGCGGGATCATGGCCCTGCGGGGCCACGCCAGCATCCAAGGGTCGACCGACATCCCGACCTTGTACAACCTGCTGCCGGGCTACATCCCCATGCCCCATGCCCACCAGGACGAGGACCTCGGGCAGTTCCTGGAGGGCTCCTCGACCGACAAGGGCTACTGGGCGGAGATGAAGTCGTACATGGTGAGCCTGCTCAAGGCGTGGTGGGGGCCCCACGCCACCGAGGAGAACGACTTCTGCTTCGACTACCTGCCCAGGCTGACGGGCAGCCACAGCACCTACGAGACGGTGATGGCCCAGATCGACGGCGAGTGCAAGGGCTACTTCCTCGTCGGCGAGAACCCGGCCGTCGGCTCGGCCAACGCCAAGATGCAGCGCCTGGGGATGGCCAATTTGGACTGGCTGGTGGTGCGGGACTTCTCCCTCATCGAGAGCGCCACCTGGTGGAAGGACGGGCCCGAGATCGAGTCGGGCGAGCTCGACACGGAAGACATCGCCACCGAGGTGTTCTTCTTCCCGGCCGCCGCCCACACCGAGAAGAACGGCAGCTTCACCAACACCCAGCGCCTGCTCCAATGGCACCACGCCGCCGTCGAGCCGGCCGGGCACGCCCGGAGCGACCTGTGGTTCTACTACCACCTGGGCCGCATCGTCCGGGAGAAGCTGGCCGGGTCGACGGACGAGCGTGACCGGCCCATCCTGGACCTCCAGTGGAGCTACCCGACCGAGGGCGGCATCGCCGAGCCCAGTGCCGAAGCGGTGCTGGCCGAGGTCAACGGGTGGGACGCCGAGGGCACCCCCCTCGCCTCCTACGAGCAGCTCAACGAGGACGGGTCGACGGCCTGCGGGTGCTGGATCTACTGCGGCGTCTACGCCACAGGGGTCAACCAGGCCGCTCGGCGCAAGCCCTCACGCCAGCAGACCTGGGTGGCCCCGGAATGGGCGTGGGCGTGGCCGGCCAACCGTCGGATCATCTACAACCGCGCCTCGGCCGACCAGAACGGGAAGCCCTGGAGCGAACGCAAGGCCTACATCTGGTGGGACGACGAGGAGGGCAAGTGGACGGGCCATGACATCCCGGACTTCTCCCCCACCAAGTCGCCGTGGCACCGGCCACCGGCCGGAGCCACGGGCGCCGAGGCGCTGTCGGGAGTGGACGCGTTCGTCATGCAGGCCGACGGCAAGGCGTGGCTCTACGCCCCGGCGGGGCTGACCGACGGGCCGTTGCCCAGTCATTACGAGCCCCAGGACTCCCCGTTCCCGAACCTGCTCTACGGCCAGCAACGGAACCCGGTGCGCCAGACCTTCTCCCGGGAGCACAACCGGTACCACCCCAGCCCGAGCCAGGGTGGCGCCGAGGTGTTCCCGTACATGGCGACCACCTACCGGCTCACCGAGCACCACACGGCCGGCGGCATGTCCCGCTGGCTGAGCTACCTGTCCGAGCTCCAGCCGGAGATGTTCATCGAGGTGTCGCCGGAGCTGGCGGCCGAGCGGGGCCTCGAGCACGGCGGGTGGGCCCACGTCGTCACGGCACGCGGGGTGACCGAGGGGCGGGTGATGGCCACCGACCGGGTCGCCCCGCTTCGGGTCCAGGGCCGGCTGCTGCACCAGATCGGTCTCCCGTACCACTGGGGTCGCAACGGCTACACCCAGGGCGACTCGGCCAACGAGCTGGCCAATCTCTCCCTCGACCCCAACTCCCACATCCAAGAGGTGAAGGCGTTCAGCGCCGACATCCGCCCGGGCCGGCGCCCGCGCGGCGCGGCCGCCGGCCAGCTGGTCGCGGAGTACATCCAGCGGGCCGGCTTCACGCCCGAGACCGGCATGGAGGTGCGCGGTGGTCGCTAACCCCTTTGCAGACCTGCTGGAGGCGACCGATCCGGCGACGGCCAGCGGCTACGAGGACCACCCGCCCCGGATGGGGTTCTTCACCGACACCTCCGTGTGCATCGGGTGCAAGGCGTGCGAGGTGGCCTGCAAGGAATGGAACCGCGTCCCCGAGGACGGCCTCCGGTTCACCGGGATGTCGTACGACAATTCGGTCGGTCTGGGCGCCGACACGTGGCGGCACGTCGCCTTCATCGAACAGGACAAGCCGCTCGCCCACCAGGTGACGGGGGGAGCGGCCACCGACGGCGCCGACACGGGCGTCCGGTGGCTCATGGCCTCGGACGTCTGCAAGCACTGCACCCACGCCGCCTGCCTCGACGTCTGCCCGACGGGGTCGTTGTTCCGCACCGAGTTCGGCACGGTGGTGGTCCAAGTGGACATCTGCAACGGGTGCGGGTACTGCATCGCGGCCTGTCCGTACGGGGTGATCGGCCAGCGCCCTGGTGACGGCCGGGCCTGGAAGTGCACCCTGTGCTACGACCGCCTGAGCGTGGGTGCCGAACCGGCCTGTGCCAAGGCCTGCCCGACCGACTCGATCCAATTCGGCGAGCTCGAGGAGCTCAGGGAGCGGGCCGACCGGCGCCTGACCCAACTGCAGGCCGGTGGGGTCGCCGACGCCCGCCTGTACGGCCGGGACCCCGAGGACGGCGTCGGCGGCGACGGGGCCTTCTTCCTCCTCCTCGACGAGCCGGAGGTCTACGGGCTACCCCCCGATCCGGTCGTGACCACCCGGGACCTGCCCGCGATGTGGCGCCGGGTGGGCATCGCCGCCGCGGCCATCGTCGGAGTGATCGGGGTCGCCTTCGCCGGGGGAAGGAGCAATTCGTGAACGAGACCGAGGTCACGACGAAGGGACTGGAGCACGTCCGTCCGGGGCGGGACGCCCTCACCGGCGTCCACACCGGCGAGGGGCCGCCGGGTCGCTTCACCACCGCCCGGAAGCCGCGCCGGCGCGGCGGCGAAGAGCCGATGGTCCCCGAGGCGGAGTTCCGCTCGTACTACGGCAAGCCCATCCTCAACAGCCCGGTGTGGGAGTCGCCCGACATCCCGGGCTACTTCTTCCTCGGTGGTCTGGGAGGCGCCGCGTCGGTGATCGCCGCCGCCAGCGACCTGACCGGGCGGCGCAAGCTGGCCCGGGCCCTGAAGCTCGGCGCCATGGTGTCGGGCGGGCTGTCCACGATGGCGCTGGTCCACGACCTCGGACGGCGGGGCCGGTTCCTCAACATGTTGCGGACGTTCAAGGTGACCTCGCCGATGAGCGTCGGCTCGTGGATCCTCACCGCCTACGCCCCGGCCGCCACCGCCGCCGCTGTCAGCGACGTGACCGGCGTCGCCCGGCCCGTCGGCACGATGGCGACCGTCGGTGCGGCGGCCCTCGGTCCGGCCCTGGCGACCTACACCGCTGCGCTCGTGTCCAACACCGCCGTGCCCGCCTGGCACGACGGCCACCGGGAGATGCCGTTCGTCTTCGCCGCCTCCGCCGTCAGCTCGGCCGCCGGTCTGGGCATGCTGAGCGCCCCGGTGACCGAGACCGCTCCGGTGCGCCGACTGGGAGCCGTGGCCGGGTTGGCCGAGCTGGCCGCCGAGCAGCTGATGGAGAAGCGGATGGGGATCGCCGAAGGGGCGTTCACGGAGGGCAAGGCCAAGCGCTACCACCGGCTCGCCCAGGGCTTGCTGGGCGCCGGGGCCGTCGGTGCCCTGGTCGGCGGGCGCCGTCGGGCGGCCAGCGCCGTGGCTGGCGCCTGCCTCGTGGCCGGATCGGCGTTCACCCGGTTCGCCATCTTCGAGGCCGGGCTGGCCTCGGCGGAGGACCCGCGGTACACCGTGGTCCCCCAGCGCCAACGCCTGGATCGGCGTCAAGGGGTCCCCACCGGAGCTCGCCCGGGGAGGCCGCCGGTGGACCAGCACGCCGGGAACGGGCACGGACGGTGGACGTCGTGAACGCCGTCGGTGTCCTGACCGCCCAGCACCAGGAGCTCCTCGAGCTGTCGAATGCCCTCACCGGGACGGCCGGCGATCCTCCCGGTACGCCCAAGGAACGGCACCGCGCCGCGCAGCGCCTGGTGATGGCCGGCTCCCGCCACGAGGCCGTCGAAGAGCAGTGGCTCTGGCCGGCGGTGCGCGAGATCGAGGGCGGGGCACCGCTGGCCCTGGCCGGGCTGGAGCAGGAGCAGACGCTGCGCGACCTGCTCCACGAGCTCGACCACATGAAGGCCGGCAACGGGCACTTCACAACGGCGATCTTCGTCGTCGCCAGCCAGATCCGCGACCACGTGACCTACGAGGAGAGCCAGATC
>JBJKRZ010000307.1:0-6139 GCA_046704365.1 Acidimicrobiales bacterium
CCCACGGCCAGGTCCACGAGCCCCTCGATCACGAGGCGCCCCCCGCCGGCGGCGCCCATCACCGTGGCCGCCACGCCAGCACGGGCGGCGCGCGCCAGGACCTCCTCGGGGCGGGGGCTGCACAGCACGACACGCCCGGCCGACTCGGAGAACAGCTGGCGGTGGTCGGCGATCCCCGACACCGTGGCGCCCAGCGAGCTGTGCACGGCGCATTCGGCCAGGGCCAGCGCCAGGCCACCGCCCGAGACGTCGTGGACGGCGTCGACGAGGCCCTCGCTGCCCACCAGGGCGACCACCAACTCGAGCAGGCGGCGCTGGTGCTCGAGGTCGAGGGCGAAGAGCGTCCCGCCCCGAAGCCCCCGTCGCTCGACGGCGAAGCGGCTGCCCGCCAGCGCCGGCTCGGTGGTGCCGAGAAGGACCACCGCCTCTCCCTCCACGAACCCCGGCAACGGGGGCCGGCGCTCCAAGTGCTCGATGACCCCGAGCACCGCCACCACCGGCGTGGGGTCGATGTCGGCGCCGCCGCTCTCGTTGTAGAGCGACACGTTGCCGCCCACCACGGGGATGCCCAGCACCCGGCACGCCTCGGCCATGCCGTCGACCGACTCCGACAGCTGCCACATCACCTCGGGGTGCTCGGGGTTGCCGAAGTTGAGACAGTTCACGAGCGCCACGGGCCGCGCCCCGGTGCACGCCACGTTCAGAGCCGACTCGGCCACGGTGGCAGCGGTCCCCCGGCGGGGGTCCACGGCGCACCACGAGGGGTTGGAGTCGGTGGAGATGGCCAGCCCCCGTTGGCTGTCGGGGAGCCCGGGGGCGCCCAGGCGCAACACGGCGGCGTCGCCCTGGCCGGGGCCCACCACCGTGTTGAGGAACAGCATGTGGTCGTACTGGCGGTACACCCAGGAGGTGTCGGACACCATGGCCAAGAGCTCGGCCCCGCAGTCGGCGGGGGCCCCCCGGCGTCCGGGGTCGTCGGCGCGCCGGGCGTCGAGATCGGGGGGCGGCGCCATGGGGCGGCGATAGAGGGGGGCGTCGTCGGAGAGCGAGGCAGCCGGGACGTCGGCCAGCACTGCTCCGGCGCGTCCGTCGAGGATGCGCAGGCGCCCCCGACCGTCGTCCTCGGGCTCGGTGACCGTCCCCACCACCGTGGCGCGCACCTCCCAGCGCCGGCACACCTCGGTGAGCGCCTCGAGGTCGCCAGGCGCCACGATGGCGAGCATGCGCTCCTGGCTCTCGGAGGTCATGACCTCGAAGGGCTCCATGCCCGGCTCGCGCCGGGGCACGACCGACACGTCGACGTCCATGCCCATGCCCGCCCGCGACGCCGTCTCGGAGCTGGCACAGGACAGGCCGGCGCCGCCCAGGTCCTGGATGCCCACCACCAGGTGCCGGTCCAAGAGCTCCAGGCAGGCCTCGATGAGCCGCTTCTCCTCGAAGGGATCGCCCACCTGCACGCTCGGGCGCTTGGCCGCTGCGCCCTCGTCGGCGAAACCCGCCGAGGCCAGCACGCTCACCCCGCCGATGCCGTCGCGCCCGGTGGTGGACCCGAGCAGCACCGCCAGGTTCCCCGCCCCACTGGCCCGCCCCAGCACGAGACGGTCCACCGGCATCACGCCCAGGCACAGCACGTTGACGAGGGGGTTGCGGGCATAGCAGGGGGCGAAAGTGAGCTCACCGCCCACGGTGGGGACTCCCACAGAGTTCCCGTAGCCCGAGATGCCGGCCACCACCCCTTCCACGAGCCAGCGTCCCCGGGCGTCGTCGGGGGGCCCGAAGAACAGCGGGTCCATGAGGCACACCGGGCGCGCCCCCATGGTGAAGATGTCGCGCAGGATGCCCCCCACGCCCGTGGCGGCGCCCTGGTAGGGCTCCACGGCCGAGGGGTGGTTGTGGCTCTCGATGCGCAGCGCCACGGCGATCCCGTCGCCCACCTCCACCACGCCGGCGTTCTCACCGGGGCCCACCAGCACCTGCGGGGCGTCGGTGGGCAGCCGGCGCAGGTGAAGGCGCGAGGACTTGTACGAGCAGTGCTCGCTCCACATGACGCCGTACATGGCCAGCTCGAGGTGGTTGGGAGCCCTGCCCAGGATGTGCTCGATGCGGGCCGCCTCGTCGTCGCTCAGCCCCAGCGCCCTGTGCAGCTGCTCCTCCTCCACGTCCGGCACGGTACCGCCGCTCTCGCGCAGCCGGTGCCAGCGCTGTCCCCGGCGCCGTCGGGCGCCCGCACCCCGCCGCCCATCGGCAAAAGCGGCCCGGCGAATTGGCTCAATAGGAGCGCCTCTTTTGCATCACATGACGGGCGAAGCGAGCAGGTACTCTTCGGCCTGTGCCCACCGCCAAGCCCCCTCGGCGCCCACCCATGTCCGACGAGCACAAAGAGGCGCTGGCCCGGGGGCGCGACGAAGGCCGGGCGGTGCGCCGCTACCTGGAAGCCATCGAGCTGCAGCGCCCGCGACGCGGTCGCAAGCGGACGCCCGAGTCCATCCGTCGCCGCCTGGCGCAGGTGGGGGCCGAGCTGCCCGGCGCCGACGCCCTGGCCCGCCTCCACCTGCTCCAGGAGCAAGCCGACCTCCAGAGCGAGCTGGCCCGCATGAGCGCCTCGGCCGACCTGGCCTCGCTGGAGAAGGCCTTCGTGAAAGTGGCCAAGGGCTACGCGGCGCGCAAGGGCATCGCCTACAGCGCCTGGCGGGCGGCGGGGGTCCCGGCCAGCGTGCTGGCCAAGGCAGGCATCTCCCGCGCCGACTGAGCGGCGCTCGCCACGAGCGACGACATCAGCCCGCGCCCGTCGATGTTGCCGGTGAGCGGGTCGCAAGCCCGCTCGGGATGGGGCATGAGCCCCACCACGTTCCCCGAGGCGTTGGCGATCCCGGCGATGTCGTCGACCGAGCCGTTGGGGTTCTCGACATAGCGCAACACCACCCGCCCCTCGGCGCGCAACATGTCCAACGTGGCCCGGTCACAGGTGTAATTCCCCTCGAAGTGATTGATGGGAAGCGCTAGGGTGGAACCCACTTCGAGCGACGAGGTGAGCACGCTTCGCTCCGAGGCCACCACCACGGGCACGGTGGTGCACACGAAGCGCAACCCGGCGTTCTTCTGCAGCGCCCCGGGCAGGAGCCCCGCCTCGGTGAGCACCTGGAAGCCGTTGCAGATGCCCACCACCGGTCCTCCCTCGGCGGCGAAGCGGGCCAGCGCCTCCATGACGGGTGAGAAGCGGGCGAGGGCGCCAGGGCGCAGGTAGTCGCCGTGGGCGAAACCGCCGGGGAGCACCACGGCGTCGAAGCCCGACAGCTCGCTGCGGTCGTGGAACACGAGCTCCGCCTGCGCCTCCCCGGCACCCACCAGCGCCACGGCGCGCACCACGTCGTGCTCGCAGTTGCTCCCGGGGAACACGACCACGCCGATGCGGGCGCTCACCGCCCTCCCCCCGCCCCGGCGGGGACCTGGCCGTCCACGCTCACCTCGGCCTCCTCGATGACCGGGTTGGCGAGCAGGCGCTCCGCCATGGCCTGTGCCGAAGCGCGCGCCGCCTGCTCGTCGTCGGCCTCCATGGCGAAGCGGATGGCCTTGCCCACCCGCACGTCCTCCACCCCGCTGAACCCGAGGGCGGGCAGAGCGCGCTCGATGGTGGCGCCCTGGGGGTCGGCCACGCCCGGGCGAAGGCGCACCTCGACCAGCACCGAGAATTTCATCCCCCCACTCCGTACCAGTCGGCAAGGCGGCGCCCGCAGATGCGCTCGTAAGCGGTGACGTAGCGCTCGCTGGTGGCGCTCACCACCTCGGCGGGCAGCGCCGGCGGCGGCGGGGTCTTGTCCCAGCCGCTGGACTCCAACCAGTCGCGCACCGGCTGCTTGTCGTAGGAAGGGGGGTTGGCGCCCGGCTCCCACTGGGCAGCCGGCCAGAAGCGCGACGAGTCGGGCGTGAGCACTTCGTCGCAGATGGCCAGGCGGCCGTCGATGAAGCCCAGCTCGAACTTGGTGTCGGCCACGATGATGCCCTGCGCCTCGGCCGCCCCGTGGGCGCGGCGGTAGGCCTCCACGCACAGATCACGGGCCGCCGCTGCCGTCTCCTTGCCCACCAGCTCCACGGACTCGTCGAAGGAGATGTTGAGGTCGTGGCCCTCGCTGGCCTTGGTGGAGGGGGTGAACATGGGCTCGGGCAGCCGGTCGGCCTGGCGCAGGCCGGCGGGGAGCGGCGTGCCGTGCAGGGTCCCCGAGGACTGGTACTCCTTCCAGCCCGACCCGGCCAGGTATCCGCGCACGATGCACTCGATGGGGAGCATCTGCGCCCGGCGCACGAGCATGGCCCGTCCCGCCACGTCCTCGATGTCCTCAGCGCCCGGCGGCAGCCCGGTCGGCTCGGCGGTCACGAGGTGGCTGGGGGCCAGGTCGGACAAGGCATCCAGCCAGTGCACGGTCATGGCGGTGAGCACCCGGCCTTTGTGCGGGATGGGCTCGCCCAGGATGACGTCGAAGGCCGAGATCCGGTCCGATGTCACCATGAGCAGCAGGTCGTCGCCCACCTCGTAGATGTCGCGGACCTTGCCGCTGTAGATCGGGGTCAAGCTCACCCTTCCACCTCCTGGAGTGCCTCTATGAACCGATACACGTGGCGCAGGGACCGCTTCATGCTGAACGCCTCGTCCAGCGCCTCGTCGCCCAGGGCGACCTCGGGGTCGTCCTCGAGCACCGAGCGCAGGGAGCGGCCCCCCTCCCAGGCCGCCCGGGCGTCGCGCTGGACCACCCGGTAGGCGGCGTCGCGGGTCATCCCTGACGAGACCAGCGCCAAGAGCACCGACTGGCTGAACACCAGCCCCAGCGACCCTTCCACGAGATTGGCCCGCATACGCCCGGCGTGCACCACGAGACCGTCGACCAGCTGGGCACACCTGGTGAGCACGTAGTAGGCGAGCAGGCAGGCGTCGGGGAGGATGACCCGCTCCACCGAGCTGTGGGAGATGTCGCGCTCGTGCCACAGGGCGACGTCCTCGAGCCCCGGCTGCAGGTACCCCCGCAGCACCCGGGCCAGGCCCGCCAGGCGCTCGGAAAGGATGGGGTTGCGCTTGTGAGGCATGGCCGAAGAGCCCTTCTGACCGGGGCCGAAGGCCTCCTCCACCTCGGCCACCTCGCTGCGCGCCAGGTGGCGGATCTCGGTGCCGATCGTCTCCACCGTGGCCCCCACCGCCGCGCAGGCATAGAGCAGCTCGGCGTGGCGGTCACGGGCGATGACCTGGGTGGCCGGCACCGGCACGAGCCCCAGGGCCTGGCACACGTAGCCCTCGACCAGCGGGTCGATGTTGGAGTAGGTGCCCACCGCCCCCGACAGCTTGCCCACGGCCACCCGCGCCCGGGCGTTGCGCAGGCGCTGGCGGTCGCGGTCTGCTTGCAGGCACCACAGGGC
The DNA here is from genome assembly GCA_046704365.1 of Acidimicrobiales bacterium. Classification (GTDB taxonomy): domain Bacteria; phylum Actinomycetota; class Acidimicrobiia; order Acidimicrobiales; family UBA8190; genus UBA8190. The sequence goes on from JBJKRZ010000307.1 coordinate 5,404, forward strand.
CAGCTTGGCGCCGAAGGTGGTGGGCTCGGCCTGCATGCCGTGGGTGCGACCGGCCATGGGGGTGTCCACGAACTCCGCCGCCCGGCGCTTGAGCACGCTCACCAGCCGGCCCGAGGCGTCGAGCAGCAATTCCGTGGCCCGCACCAGGGTGGCGCACAGCGCCGTGTCCACCACGTCGGAGGAAGTGAGCCCGTAGTGGACCCACGACCCCTCGGGCTGGCCCACGGCCTCCTGGACGACGTCGACGAAGGCGGCCACGTCGTGGTCCGTCACCTTCTCGCGCTCGGCCACCGCCGCCACGAGCTCGGGCGTCACGGCCGGCGCCCTCGTACGCAGGGCGGTGGCGGCGGCGGAGGGGATCTCGCCCACCTTGGCCCAGCCCTCCACGGCCAGCAGCTCCACCTCGAGCCACATGGCCAGGCGGGCCTCGTCGGTGAACAGCGACGCCATCTCGGGCAGCGAGTAACGGGGGATCACCGGGTCCCCTCCACGGCCGGCGGGCGGGCCGGGACCGGGGCGGCGTCTGCTTGAGCACGGGCGGCGGCGGCGGCGGCGATGTCGCTACGAAAGCACATCGAGGGCCAGTCGATGCGCGACACCGCCTCGTAAGCGTGGCGCCTGGCGCCGGCCAGGTCGACGTCCACGGCCCGGACCCCGAGGACCCGGCCCCCGGCGCTCACCAGCCGGCCCTGCTCGTCGCGCCCGGTGCCAGCGTGCAGCACGACGACCCCGGGCA
>JBJKRZ010000308.1:0-9980 GCA_046704365.1 Acidimicrobiales bacterium
GGGTTTGGGGCGCTTTGGGGGGCCGCCCCCCCTCCGCCCCGGCCTTGGGGCCCCGGGGGGCGCGGGGGCCGGCCCCCCCACCCGCCCCCCGGAGCCGCCTGGCCGGGCGCCTCGCTCAGCGACTGTCCCCGGCCACCGTCGTCTGGGTCTTCCTCTTCGTCCTCATCATCCTTCCGGTGGGGGCGTTCCTCCTCAATGCGGTCTCTCCGCGGCTCTTCGACCAGGGAAGCTCCTGGTTCACCTTGAGCGCCATCGAGCGCACGTTCACCGGCAGGAACCTGCGCGGCTTCGCCGACTCGCTCTTCGTGTCCACCTCGACCGCCGCCCTCGCCCTCTGCATCTCCACCGCTCTGGCCTGGCTGACCCACAGGACCGACCTGCCCGGCCGGCGGGCTTGGAACCTCGGCATGTGGGCGCTCCTGCTCATGCCCACCTTCCTCATGGGTGACGGCTGGGAGTACCTCCTGCAGCCTGCGGGGGTGCTCCAGAGGCTCGGGATCCCCGACAGCCTCCTCTACCACTTCATCTTCGGTCCGGGCGGGGTGATCCTCGTTCTCACCCTGGCCGGGCTCCCCTTCGCCTACTTCGTGATGTCGGCGGCGATGGCCGGGCTGGGCCAGGAGCTCGAGGACGCCGTCAGGGTCCACGGGGGGCGCGTCGGGGAGACCATCCGCACGGTTGTGCCCGTCCTCATGCCGGCCATGCTGTCGGCGGTCGCCATCGTCTTTGCCGAATCCATGAGCGACTTCGGCGTGTCCTCCACCCTCGCCTACTACGCGCATTTTCCCATGGCGACCTTCGGGCTCTTCTCCGCCATCGACACCAATCCCACCGACTTCGGAGTGGCCGCCACACTGGGCATGCTGCTGGTGGCATCGGCGGTGATACCGATCTGGATCCAGTCCCGTGCCATGAGGGGACGCAGCTACGCTGTGTTGTCGGGCCGCAGCCGGCAGCCGACCCTCCGGAGGCTCTCTCGCCCCGCCAAGACGACGCTCACGGCGGGGACCGTGGCCCTCTTCGCCGTCGGCATCGGCATCCCGCTTTTCGGCGCCCTGGTCGCCTCCATGCTCCCCGATTTCGGAGTCAACGGAAACCTCTTCGCCCACGGCTTGACCTTCTCGAGCTATCGACAGGTCTTCGGACCCGACTACATCGGGCCGATGATCCTCTCCTCCAAGCTCGCCGCCATCACCGCCCTCGTGACCGTCGCCATCGCTCTGGTCATGGCGCGTCTCATCACCTCGCGTCGTGCCGGAATCTCCGCCAAGCTCGCCGACTTCGCGCTGTTGGGCTCCATGGCCCTGCCCGGCATCGTGCTCGCCGCCGGGTACCTCTTCGCCTTCAACCTGCCGGCGGCGAGCAAGATCGGGCTCGACCTCTACGAGACGATGCCCCTTCTCGTCATGGGGTACATCGCCACCGCCCTTCCCAGCCAGTCCCGGCTGCTCGTGGGCCCCATGGCGCAGATCCAGAGCTCGCTCGTCGACGCGGCGCGCATCCATGGCAGCAGTGCCCTCGACGGTTGGCGCCGAGCCGTGGGTCCTGTGCTGTCGCGGACACTGGTATGGGCATGGCTCTACACCTTTGCCAAGACCCTCCTGGAGCTGCCCGTCTCCCAGATCCTCTATCCCCCGGGCCACGAACCGATCTCGGCGGGGATCGCCGACCTGCTCTCCAACTATCACTACGACATCGCCACCGCCATGACCGTGGTGTCGGTGGTGGAGATGCTGGGCGTGATCCTCCTCGTCCTCGGTGCCTTCCGGCTGTTGGCGCCACAGGGCTGGCAGCGGATCGGCGCCACCGGAAGGAGCCAGCCATGAGAACGATGGCCTCTGAGGCGGTGACCGGACAGGCCCGTGCCGTGGCGCTCGAGGGCCTGGCGAGGCGGTACGGGGACAAGGCCGCCCTCGACGGTGTGACCACCACGATCGAGCGCGGGTCTTTCACGGTGCTGCTCGGGCCTTCTGGGTCAGGCAAGACGACCCTGCTTCGCTGCATCGCCGGCATCGACTTCCCCTCCAGCGGGCGGGTCTCGATCGACGGCCAGGTGGTGGCCGGTGACGGGGTGCGGCTCCCTCCGGAACGACGGAGCCTCGCCATGGTCTTCCAGGACTACGCCCTGTGGCCACACCTCGACGCCCGGGCCAACGTGGTCTTCGCCCTGCGACGTCTTTCACTCGCCAAAGCGGAGGCGAGACGCCGGGCCGACCACATGCTCGAGCGCTTGGGCCTGGCGGCCTTGGCGGCGGCGCTACCCCAACGAGCTCTCCGGCGGCGAGCAGCAGCGGGTGGCGCTGGCCCGGGCCTTGGTGGCAGGCATGGGCCTCGTGCTCTTCGACGAGCCCCTGTCCAACCTGGACGCCGATCTCCGAGAACAGCTCCGCCTCGAGATCGCCACGCTCGTGCGCGCCAGTGGCGCCACCGCCGTCTACATCACCCACGACCAGGGTGAGGCGTTCGCCCTCGCCGACCGGATCGTCGTGCTCCGTTCCGGCCGGGTGGTCCAACAGGGGACGCCCGAAGAGGTGTTCCACCGCCCCAGCGACGCCTTTGTGGCTCGGTTCACCGGGGTGGCGGGGGAGGTCGAGGTGCGTGACGTGCGGCCCTCGGCCCACGGTGCCACGGCCCGCGCCCAGTTGCCGGAGTACCTCGGAGGCGCCGAAGTCGACGTCCGAATCACGGGGTCCGCCAGCCCGAGACGGCCCCGAGTCTTCGTCCGGCCCAACGGGGCTTCCATCGTCCCGTCGTCGCGGGGAGCGCACCTCGAGGCACTGGTGTGCGATGTCGCCTTTTGTGGCCGTGGCTATGAGCATGCCTTGGCCATGACGAACGGTTCCCTGCTGACCCGCGTGTTCTCCACGACACGCTTCGACCGAGGATCCCCGGTGGGGGTGGTGCTCGAACCCGGCGGCTGCCTGCTGGTCGACGACGCAGAGGACCTGGCCGAGGGCCTGCCTGCCGGCACCGGATTCGACGGGCCCGCCGGGCGGGCCGGGTCCGGACCGGAGCTGCGGGATCCGCGGGACGCCGCCGAGCACCACGACCTGGTTCGTGCCACCACACCAAGGCACGAGATGCACGACGAAGCGGGCTCGTGAGCGGGGCCGTGCTCGGCCAGGTGCATCTGCTCGCCTCGACGTCTGGGACGTCGTCACTTGTCGTGCTGGTCCTGGCCGTCTTCGGAGCGAGCGCCGTCGAGATGGTGGAGGCCCTCACCATCGTGGTCGCCGTCGGGGTCACGCGGGGGTGGCGTCCGGCGTTGCAGGGAGCCGGTTCGGCTGCGGGACTGCTTGCCGTTCTCGTCGCCGTCGGCGGCGTGCCCCTCGTGCGCTACACGCCGATCGACGACCTCCGCATAGCGGTCGGGGCGCTGCTGCTGCTTCTCGGGTTGAGCTGGTTGCGCAAGGCCATCCTGCGGGCAGCGGGGCTCATGGCCCAGCACGACGAGGACGAGATCTACGCCGAGACCGTGGCCTCGTTGACAGGGCCGGCGGCCAGGCCGACCGGTGAGGCGGGCGGTACCGACATGCGCCGGGGCTACACCGAAGCTGTGGGCGTGGCATTCAAAGGCGTGTTCCTCGAGGGCATCGAGTTGGTGCTCATCGTCATCAGCCTCGGGGCCAGCCAGCACCAGCTGGGCGCAGCCTCGGCTGCGGGCGGCGCCGCCGTCGTTGTCGTGGGGGTCGTGGGGGTCATCGTCGCCAGGCAGTTCTCGGAAGTGCCCGAGAACCTCATGAAGTTCGTGGTCGGGGTCATGCTCACCAGCTTCGGCACCTTCTGGGTCGGAGAAGGCGCCGGTGCGCGCTGGCCGGGATCCGATGCTGCCCTCCCGGTGTTGATCGGCGTGTTCGCCCTGTGGGCGGTGGCGCTCGTAGGCTGGCTCCGGCGATCCACGGCAATGTCGTCGTGAGGAAACTGTTGGGCTGGCTCGTCGTCGGGGCTCGCGCCAGCTGGCGGTTTCTCGTCGGTGACACCCCGGAGTTCGCTGCTGTGGTGGCGCTCTTCGTGGCCTATGCCGTCCTCCTGCATCATGTCCACCTCGCTGAAATCTACGGGCTCCCGGCGATCGTCGTGGGAACACTTTCGGGGAGCGTGTACACCCGGCGGCGCTCCACTCGACGCCTCCCACCCGACGCCGCTGAAAGCTTCAAGACCAGGGCGGCCCCCGGCGATGTGTCACGTGCGCCTGGGCCGATGCCGTTTCATCTTTGGAAGCTCCGGTGCATGCTCCGCCGCCGCCCAGAGCGCCTGGCCCACCGCCCGCAACGACATCTGATGGTCGGCGGCCAGGTCACGGCACACGGCGAGGTAGGGCCGCCAGTCGGCCCGTACGAAGATGTCAGCCGATTGCGGGGTGAAGAGCCCCATGGAGCAGAGCGTCCATAAAGCTCTCTCGTCGGCGACGCTGTAGGTCGTGGGCCGGCAGGCGGCCAGCACGGCGCTCGCCATAGCGGGCTCCCAGCCCGGCACCCCCCCGCACTCGCCGAGCAGGTGATCGAGGGCCTTGGTGGCACTGGTCTGCTTCAAGGCTCGGGCGATGCACCGCTTGGCGTGCCCCAGGGCGATGTGACCCTCGATACCGGCAAGCGCTTCCTGCTTGCGCTGCGCCTGAGCGGCGAATCGCCAATCGACGAGCGCCACGATCTCGGTGCGCTTGAGCGACGTTGCCCCGGCGAAGGGCGCCAACCAGGCAGCCTCGCTGCGCCGGAGGCGCTTGTTGGCGGCGTCGTCGACCCAGTCGAAGGGGCAGGGGTAGCGCCTTCTCCATTGCCGGAGGAACTTGCGGACCTTCGGCCTTGTCGGCACCGGGCAGGATCGTAGTGTGAGGTCGGTTCATTCACGGGGACCGAGGGCTGGGATGCGAGTACTTGGCGTTGGCCAGACGCCCCTCTCGGAAGCGCAGCACCCAGTAGCTGCCCTTGGCGCCGGGCGGTCGATGGCCGAGGGCCACCCCGAACTCGGTGGCCAGTCCGGGGAGGACCTCGACCAGCACCTCGCGATGGGTGCACACGACGACCGTCGAGGTGGAGGGACGGTTGGTAAGCAGCTTGTGGACCAAGTCGAGGGCGCGAGCCCCGGCGTCGGGTCCGAGCCGTCCGTCGTTGCGCACCGCTCCTGCCGTCCTGGTGGCAAGGAGTTCGACGGTCTGTCGGCAGCGGAGACTGGGACTGGAGACGATCTCGTCGGGTCCGTAGCGAGCCAGGCGTCGGGCGATCGCCTCGGCCTGGCGGGCACCGGCGGCCGTGAGCGGGCGTTGTGCATCGGGCCCGGCCCACCTGCGTTTGGGTGTGGCGACCCCGTGGCGGACGACGATCAGGCGCATGCGCAGGACATTGTGACAGGGCCGCTCGTTCCCACCACCGGCCTGCCGTCGGTGGCGATCCGGTTGGGTTACAGAAAAGAAAACAGTCGGTGACGTCTTCGCGTCAGATGCAGATCCCCAGCCAAGTCCCCAGCTTTTCCTCTTTCCCCCTGCGGGGTTGTGGCGGAGAATCGATGCTGACGGCACCAGGACGGCACCAGCTGGAGAGGAGCGCGGTGGTGAGCATGCGAGGGTCGGGCCCGCTGCGGACGGCACTGTCGGGCCGAAGGGCCGAGGTCGGTTCGTGACAGGGCTCGTCGGCACGGCCACCGCCGGAGCGCCGGCGGGAGATGAAGAAGGCGAGGACGACTCGATCGATGGACAGGTCCTGGAGATCTTCGCCCTCGTCCATCAGGCCGTGGAGCGTGCCACCGATGTGTTTCTGGCCTCCGATCGCATCGCCGCCCGCACCGTCATTCAACGCGATCAGCTCATCGACGCTCTGCACGACCGCACCGAGAGGGCAGTGGTGGAGGAATTCGCACGTCCCGGCGGTCCCGACGGCGACCGGCAGGCATGGCTGCTACTCGTCTTCCGCATCTTGCCGGAGCTGGAACGAAGCGGCGATCTGGCCGAGCACATTGCGTCACACACAGCGCAAGGACTGGCGACGTGGCTCACCCCTCGTGCCCGGCATCTGGTGAAGCAGATGGGTGCACTGGGCGCCGAGATGTGGGAGCTTGCCGCCGACGCCTACGCACGTCGGGACCCGTCGGGCGCCCGTTTGCTGCGGGCGAGAGACGACGAGATCGACGACCTGCACGTGAACCTCACCGCCGAGCTCGCCGCGTCGGGTGTCAGCGTGCCCGTCGCCATCGAGATGGCGCTCGTGGCACGGTACTTCGAGCGTCTGGGGGACCACGCCGTGAACATCACCCGCCGGCTCGAAGAGGTCTTGCACCGCCGGTAGCCGAGCAGCCTCACGGACCGCCGGACAGCGCCTCGGGCGCCCGTCCCGGCCACCACAAGGTCACGGCCTCGAGGGGGGCGAGGTCACCCAAGCGCTCCAGGGCGGCCGCCACCTCGGCGTCGCGATCGGGCGTCAGGCACAGTCGCCGACGGATCCAACTGACTGTGCCCGGTCCACGCTCGCCCAAAAAGGACCGCGTGCGCTTCCAGCGGACGGATCCCGGTTCCACGTCGAGAACCTCGGTGACGAGCGCCGCCGCGTCGTCGGCCGTCGGTCCTGAGGGCCGTTCGACGCCCCAGAACTCGAGCCACAGCGGGTTGAGGGGGGACTGGGGATGGGTGGCGCTCAGCTCGAGCACCACGCGCCGGCTCGCCACGGACGTGAGGGCCTCCACGAAGGGCCCCAGGTCGCCCACGTTGTAGGCCACGTTGGCGCACACGGCCACGTCGACCTGCCCGACCTGCCTGACCTGCTCGGCGACCTCGGGCCATCGTCCTTCGATCCCCACCAAGGGCACTGCGCCGCCGCCCAGGTCGGCCATGGCCTGGAGCATGTGGCGGTCCTGGTCCACGGCCACGAGGCGGCCCCCGGCGGGCGCCACCGGGAGGCTGGCCGCCCCTGCCCCTGACCCCACGTCGAGCAGCACGCCGTCGTCGGGCAGCACCTCGGCGACCTGCAGGTGGGTGGGCGTGAGGGGACTGTCCAGCGCCTCTCGGGCGAACGTGGCGAAGATCTCGGGGGGAAATGCCCACGGAGACTCCGGGGCGGCGCTCAGGATGGCTTCGGGGATCGCCCACTCGGCCAGCGCCCGGCGCCATCGCCACCGGGCCGAGCCCGGCGGGTCGGCCTCGGGGGTCCCTGACGTCACGAACCGCCGTCGGTGCCCGGCGCGCCCAGGTCCCCTTGGAGCTCGGTGGCGATCGCCAGCGCCTGCTCCGGCGACAACCCGGCTCGAGCTGCGATCCAAGTGGTGACGGGCGCCCCCGTGCGCTCCGACCCATGGGCGGCGGCCGCCGCCACGTCCAAGAGCATTCCGACCTGGGCTTCGGTGGGCGGATCGACGCCGGCCGCCGATGCGTAGCGCTCGATCCACTGGCGGGCTGTGCTGGGGCTCACAGGTCCTCCTTGGCTGCGGGTGCGAGATGTGCCGCCATGTTGCCATCAGCTTCAGGGTCGGCCACCGTGGCCAGATGGCCCCAGAAAGCGTCGAGCGACGGTGAATGGCTGTTGGGGCGGCGAAGCGCCGTGAGGAGGCGTTTCAGACCGGGCCGGCCCGTCTTGAGCCGGCACAGCTCGCCGCTGTCGAGGTAGTCGGCGATGGCGGCCAAGGGGAGCACCGCATAGCCGAGCCCCGCCATCACCGCCGAACGCACGGCATCGACTTGTCCGAGCTCGAGCACCTGCCCGGAGCGGTAAGCAGGCCCGAGCAGCTCGGCGGCCAGCGCTTCGGTCCCCGACCCCGTCTCGCGCGCCAGGTACCGGTGGGCGGCGAGATCGTCGGCGCCGACGTGCTCGTGGCGGGCCAGCGGGTGGTGGGCCGAGACCACCGCCACCAGCTCGTCGACCTCGACCGCCAGCTCCTCGAGCCCCTCGGTCGGCCCCGGCGCTTCCACGAGGGCGCAGTCCACCTCGCCCCCGCGCAGCAGGGTGATGGCCTCCAGGGTGTTGACGAGACCGACACGCACCTCGACCCCCGGGTAGCGCTCGAGGTAGCCGGCCAGCCAGGCGGGCACGCGGTAGATGCCGACGGTGTTGCTCGCCGCTATGGCGAGCTGCCCGGCGATCAACCCGCAGCGGGCGTTCGCAGCCTCCTGCACCCCGCGCAGGGCTGCCAGGGTGCCCGTGATGGCCGGCAGCAGTGCCTTTCCGTCCTCGGTGAGCCGCACCCGGCGCCCCACCCGCTCGAGCAGGCCGAGCCCGAGGGCGCTCTGCAGGGCCTTGAGCTGGTGGCTCACGGTGGGCTGGGAAAGCCCCAGGTGCCTGGCCGCTTCGGTGACGTGTTCCTCGGCTGCCACGGCGGCGAAGGTCCGCAACTGCTCGAAGGTGAGACCCGATCTATTCAAACTTTCGATCATACTAATATAAGCGATTCCTTGGACTGTCGGGAATCTGGTCCGTAACCTGAATTGTTCGATGACCACGCTTCTGGACGAGACAGTTGGCCAGGCGGTGGGTCGGTCGGCACCTCCTCGCTGGGTGAAGGTCCTCGACCAGACCCGCTGCATCGGGTGCCACGCCTGCACCACCGCCTGCAAGTCGGAGAACGAGGTGCCGGTGGGGGTGAGCCGCACCTACGTGAAGTCGGTCGACGTGGGCCGCTTCCCCCACGTGCGGCGCGCCTTTCAGGTGACCAGGTGCAATCAGTGCGAGGACCCGCCGTGCGTGGCGGCGTGCCCCACTGCCGCCATGTACCAGCGCGCCGACGGGATCGTCGACTTCGACAAGAGCATCTGCATCGGGTGCAAGGCGTGCATGGCGGCGTGCCCCTACGACGCCATCTTCATCAACCCCGAGGACCACTCGGCCGAGAAGTGCAACTTCTGTGCCCATCGCCTCGAGACGGGCCTCGAGCCGGCCTGTGTCGTGGTGTGCCCCACCGAGGCCATCTTGGTGGGCGACCTCAACGACCCCTCCTCGGCGGTGGCGCAGATCGTCCAGCGCCAGCCCGTCGCCGTCCGCCGCCCCGAGAAGCACACCCGCCCCGGCGTCTTCTACAAGGGTGCCCACCAGGCCACCCTCGACCCCCTGGCCGCCGCTCGTCCCGAGGGCGGCACCTTCGCCTGGGCCCAGATGCCCTCGGGCTCCCACGTGGTCAACACCGGGCACCCGGCGCACCACGGCCCGCCCACCTCCTCGGCGGCGGCGATCGTCTCCTACGACGTCGCCCACCAACTGCCCTGGGGCTGGCGCGTCAGCCTCTACACGTGGACCAAGGGGCTGGCGGCCGGGGCCTACCTGGTACCGGTCCTCCTCGCCGTCGCCGGTGTCATCTCCTGGTCCTCGGTGCTGCTGCGCTACGTGGCCCCCCTCGTCGGCCTCGGGTTCCTGGGGGTCACCGCCTTCCTGCTCATCTCGGACTTGAAGCACCCCATGCGCTTCTACCTCCTTCTCACCAAGCACCAGTGGCGCAGTTGGCTGGTGCGCGGGGCGGTGGTGCTGGGTGCCTACGCGGCGGTGCTCGTCGCCCAGCTCGCCATCGGCTTGAGCGGATCGGGCTTCGCTCCCATGGTGCTTGCGGGCATGGGTATTCCCGTCGCGTTGATGGCGGCGGTGTACACCGCCTATCTCTTCGCCCAGGCGCGGGGCAGGGACCTGTGGCAGAGCCCCATCTTGGGGCCGCACCTGGCCATCGAGGCCCTGCTCGTGGGGGCGGGTGCGCTGCTCCCGGCAGCCGTCGTGCTCCAAGGCTCGGCGGTCCACGCCCTGGAGGTGCTCGTGGCGAGCGCTGCCGTCGCCCACCTGCTGCTGCGGGTGGCCGAGACCACCTCGCACCATCCCACTGCCAACGCCCGCCTGGCCGCCCGGGAGATGACCCACGGCCGCTACGCGCTGTGGTTCTGGCTGGGGGCCTTCGCCATCGCCCTCGGCGTGCTCGCCCCATTCGCCGGATGGTGGGCGGGTCTGGTGGCGATGGCCGGCCTGTTCCCCCACGAGCACTCCTACGTCCAGGCCGCCCAAGCGGCCCCGCTGGCATGAGCCCGT
>JBJKRZ010000309.1:0-3622 GCA_046704365.1 Acidimicrobiales bacterium
CCATCGCCGAGACCCCGCCGTCCACGCGCAGCTCCGCGCACGGCCGCCCCGCCGCCGCCATCGCGTCGGTGATGTCGCGGACGCGATGCGCGATGGCCGCCCCGATCCCGCTCCCCCCGCCGGTGACGACGGCCACCGGCCGGCGCCCCTCCACGGCGCCCGTCACGCCACTGCCAGCAACGCGACCGCCTTCCACGCCACCGCCTTCCACGCCACTGCCTTCACGACGCCGTGGACCGGACCCGCAGCTCCAGGCCCTCGAACCTGCCTTCCTCGAGCCACTGCTCGAGCCGCTCACGGTAGGCGAACCAGTCGCCGAACCCCCGGCCGTAGTTGCCGTTGCGGGGGTTCAACAACTCGGGATGGCCCTCGTTGTTGATCCGAGAAGGCGTGCAAGCCGACATCACGGCGCTGCCGTCCACGAAGGAGTCGAGGACGGCCTGCGTCCAGGACTCCTCCGCCTCGGCGCTCACGTCGAACACCTCCACTCCCCGGGCTTCGAGCAGTCCGACGGCGCGTCCCACGAACTCTCCTCCCAGCACGGCCAGCTGGGTGTAGTTGACGGTGACCACGGCCTGCTGCCCGGGGGCGGGCATCACGAACATGTTGGGGAACCCGCGGCTCATCATCCCGAACAGGCTGGCGGCGCCGCCCGCCCATTTGTGGGCCAGGCTGACGTCGCCGCGCCCCACGATCTCGTGGCCGGCGCGCCGGTAGAGCGGGGTGAGCTCGGGCTCGAAACCCGTGGCGTAGATGATGCAGTCGACCTCGTACTGCTCCCCGTCGACGACCGGGCCCTTGTCGGTGACCCGCTCGATGCCGGCCGGGCAGTCGATCACCGTGACGTCGGGGTTGTTGAAGGCCAAGAGGTATTCGTCGTGGAAACAGGGCCGCTTGCACAGATAGCGGTAATAGGGCTTGAGGACCTCGGCCTTGGCCCGGTCGGCCACGAGCTCCTCGATCCGGCGGCGGTGCTCCTCCATGATCGAGTAGTCGATCTCCTCGGCGGCGCGCAGATACTGGGCCGGGGTCATGTCCTTCTGGCGGGGCGGATGGTGCACGGCGGCGTAGTGATGCGTCCAGCCGTCGTCGACCAGGTCGGCCTCGACCTCCCGTCCCAACATGATGGCCTGGAAATTGTCCATGCGGGCCTTCTGCCAACCCGGTTGGAGCGAACGGGGGAAGTCGGGATCGGTGGGCCGGTTGCCCCGTACACCCACGGCCGACGGCGTGCGCTGGAACACGTAGAGGTGCTCGGCGGACTCCGCCAGCGGGGGCACGCACTGGATGCCGCTCGCCCCGTTGCCCACCAGTGCCACCACCTTGTCGGCCAGGCCGGTGAGCGGCTCGTGCGGTCCGCCCCCGGTGTAGGCGTAGTCCCAGCGGGCCGTGTGGAACGAAGCCCCGGCGAAGTCCTCCATCCCGGGGATGGCGGGGAGCTTCATGAGATTGAGGATGCCCACGGCCAGCACGTAGAAGCGGGTCGTCACCTCGTCGCCCCTGTCGGTGCGCACCCGCCACCGCGCCTGGGCGTCGTCCCACTTGGCGCCGGTGACCCGGGTGTGGAAGAGAGCGTCGGCCACGAGATCGTGGCCCTCGGCGATGGCCTCGAGGCAACCGAGGATCTCCTCGCCGAAGGCGTAGCGGTGCTTGGGGACGTAGCCGAGCTCCTCGAGCATGGGGACGTAGATGTAGGACTCCACGTCGCACATCACGCCGGGGTAGCGGTTCCAGTACCAGGTGCCGCCGATGCCGCCCGCCTCGTCGACGATGCGGATGCGCTGCACCCCCGCCCGGCGGAGATGGGCGCCGGCCACCACGCCGGCGATCCCCCCGCCCACGATCACCACGTCGACGTCGTCGGCGACCGGGGCACGCTCGACGGGAGCGGTGAAGGGGTCGTGGCGGTAGCGGGCGAAGAAGTCGTCGGCGCCCAGGTCGCGGATGTCGCTGCGCCCGGGAACGAGCCGTCGGTCCCGCTCGGCCAGGTACTTGGCGCGCACGGTCTCGGGGTCGTAGTGGGCCGCTCCGTCAGCTCCCTCTCGCCGGGGAGGCGATTCAGTCACCCCGCTTCAGGCCGCTCAGCGTTGGCCGCCGGCCAGCTTGCTCAGATCGACGGCCAGCGCCCGCACGGGCTTGTCGGCGGGATTGCGGGGCCGCAGCGAGACGTCCACATCGGCTGCCTCCCCCCGCAGCGCCGCCACCGTGCACTGCTGTCGAGGGCGGACGGCGAAGGGGTCGTAGCGGAAGATCCGCATGGCGTTCTCGTGCGTGATCTTGTTCACCTCGCTGTCGGGCACCCCGGCCAGGTACTTCATGGCGATCTCCGGCGCGTTGGGCCAGGTGGAGTCCGAATGCGGGTAGTCGCACTCCCAGGTGACGTTGTTCATGTTCAGGTGGTGGCGGTTCTCGACACCGAAGGCGTCGTCGATGAAGCAGGTGACGTTGCGCTCCTTGAACACCTGGCTGGGGAGCTTGTCGCCGAAGTCCTGCCCCGTCCAGGCCTTGTGGTGGGCGTACACGTAGTCGACGCGCTCCAAGAAGTAGGGGATCCACCCGATGCCACCCTCGGAGAGGGCGATACGGAGGGCGGGGAACTTGCGCAGCACCGGCGAGAACAACAGGTCCGCAGCGCACTGGATGATGTTCACCGGCTGCAGGGCGATGAGGACGTCGAAAGGTGCGTCGGGAGCGGTGATGGCGAGCTGGGAAGACGACCCGATGTGCAGGCACACCACCGTGCCCTCCTCGGCGCAGGCCGCCCAGAAGTGGTCCCAGTGCGGGGAGTGGAAGCTGGGCCATCCCAGCTTGGAGGGGTTCTCCGAGAAGGTGACGGCGTGGCAGCCCACCGACGCCATGCGCCGGACCTCCTCGGCCATGAGGGCCGGGTCCCAGATGGGCGGGATGGAGAGGGGGATGAAGCGTCCCGGATGGGCGCCGCACCAGGACTCCACGTGCCAGTCGTTGTAGGCACGGAGCATGGCGAGGGCCAGCTCCTTGTCCTCGGTGCGGGCGAAGAGCTGGCCGCAGAACTGGACGAAGGACGGGAAGCACATTGACCCCAGCACGCCGTTGGCGTTCATGTCCCGCACGCGCTCGTCGATGTCGTAGCAGCCCGGGCGCATCTCCTCGAAGGAGGTGGGCTCGATGCCGTACTCCTCGGGTGGCCGGCCCACCACGGCGTTGAGCCCCACGTTGGGGATCTCGTTGCCCTCGTAGCTCCACACGTCGGTCCCGTTGTCCTTGTGGAGCACTCTGGGCTCGCGCCCCTTCCACTTGGCCGGGACCCGCCCCTCGAACATGTCGGGGGGCTCGACGACGTGGTCGTCCACGCTGACCAGGATGAGCTCTTCCGCCTGCATACGCGGTCGATCCTATACCTGACGCCCGTGTCAGGCACAGGGGGCCCGGCCCTTCCTACACTGGCCGGACATGGCCGCCTCCGAAGGTTCCCACCAGGGACGAGAGCCTCCCGGCACCCGGGGGGTGGCGGCCATCGCCAGGGCACAGCCCGATCGCGTGGCCGTCGTCTTCGAGGGCCGCCGGGTCAGCTTCGCCGACCTCGACGCCATGGCCGACGCCTGGGCCGCCGTGCTGGCCCGCCACGTGCGCCGCCCGGGGG
>JBJKRZ010000310.1:0-7334 GCA_046704365.1 Acidimicrobiales bacterium
GCTCGCCCCTGGCCGAGTGCGCCGGGCTGCGCCCGGGCGCTCTGCTCGGGGACCACCCGCACCTCACGGTCACCGCCGTCACGCCCTTTGGCCTCGAGGGTCCCTGGCGCGACAGGCCGGCCACCGAGTTCACGCTGCAGGCGTGGTCGGGCGCCGTCATCGGCCTGGGGCGCGGCGATCCCGCCCTCGCCCCGGTCTTCGTGGGCGGCCAGGTGGGCGAGTGGCTGGCCGGCGCCTACGCGGCGGTGGGCACCATGGCGTCGCGGCTTCGGGGCGACGTGGGCGCCGGTGGCGAGATCGTCGACGTGTCCGTGCTCGAGGCGCTGGCTCTGTGCCTCACCTACTACCCCGTCACCTACTGCGACGCCCTGGGACGGCCCTTGCGCAAGGGCCGCTCCGTCGTCACCCCGGGGGTGGGCAACGCCAAGGACGGGATGATCGCCGTGGGGGTGGGGACGGGCCAGCAGTGGCTCGACTTCTGCGTGCTCGTCGCCCATCCCGAGTGGATGGAGGACCGCAGGCTGTTCCGGGAGCGGTCGCATCTGGCGCCGGTCATCGACCAGTGGTTCGCCGAGCACACCGTGGAGGAGATCCGCGACTTGGCCTCGGCCTTCCGCCTGCCCTACGCGCCCATCGCCAACGGGGCCAACCTCCCCACCTTGGACCACTTCGAGGCCCGCGGGACCTTCGTGACGAGCCCCGACGGCGGCTTCCTCCAGCCCCGGCCCCCCTACCGGATGCAACCGGCCTGCCTGCGCGACCCCGGGCCGGCCCCCGCCCTGGGAGCGGCCAAGGTACTGACCGAAGGGGGGATCCGGCGCACCCGTCCCCGTACCCGAGCACCGGCCACCGACCTGCCCTTCAGCGACCTGCGAGTCCTCGACATGACCGCCTTCTGGGCCGGCCCGTCGTGCACGCACGTCCTCGCCATGCTGGGCGCCGAGGTGATCCACCTGGAGTCCACCCGCCACGTGGACGGCACCCGCATGCTGGGCGTGGCCATGACCGAGGAGCGGTGGTGGGAGCGGTCGCCCATCTTCGCCGCCATCAACACCAACAAGAAGGGCATCACCGTCGACTTCGGCTCCGAGCGCGGCGCGGACGTGCTGCGGCGGCTCATCGCCAGTGCCGACGTCCTGGTCGAGAACTACACGCCCCGGGTGCTCGAGCAGGCGGGGCTCGGTTTCGAGGCGCTTTGGGCCATCCGCCAGGACCTCATCGTGGTCCGCATGCCCGGCTTCGGCCTCGACGGGCCCTGGCGCGACAACGCCGCGTTCGCCTACACCATCGAGGACGCCTCGGGCCTCACGTGGCTGACCGGCCACCCCGAGGGCAATCCGCTCGAGCCCTACTGCCTGGGGGACCCCAACGCCGGCATCCACGCTGTGGCCGGGCTCCTCCTTGCCCTGGCCCACCGGCGGCGCAGCGGCCAGGGGGTGGCGGTGGAGGCGGCCATGGTGGAGGCTGCCGTCAACGTGAGCGCCGAGCAGGTCATCGAGTACTCCGCCTACGGCGCCCTGCTGGAGCGGGCCGGGAACCGGGGGCCCGCAGCCGCTCCGCAGAACCTGTACCGGACCGCCCCCGACGGTGCGGGGGCAGCGGACGACAGCTGGGTGGCCATCGCCGTGGCGAGCGACGAGCAGTGGGTTGCCCTCGTCGACGCCCTGGGCCGCCCACCGTGGGCCACCGATCCCGCCCTGGCCACCGCAGCGGGACGTCACGCCCGCCACGACCTGCTCGACGAGCACCTGGCCGCCTGGTGCCGGGGACGCGAGGCCGACGACATCGTCGAGCGGCTGTGGCCCGCCGGCGTCCCCGTGGCCAAGGTCATGGCGCCGCACCACCAGGGCGAGCTCGAGCAGCTGCGCGCCCGGGGGTACTTCGAGACGCTCGAGCACCCGGTGAGCGGGTCGGCGCGCTACAGCACGCTGCCCATGCGCTTCTCGGCGGGCCCCGAGCGCCTGCACCGGCGCCACGCCCCGCTGCTGGGCGAGCACAACGCCGAGATCCTCTCGGGCCTCGGCCTGAGCGACGCCGAGATCGAGGCCCTGGAGGCCGACGGGGTGATCGGCCGGGCGCCGACAGGGTCGGGGCCGTGAGGGAAGGAGGGGGTCGTCGTGGCTGAGGAGCTTGCCGGCAAGGTGGCCGTCGTGACCGGCGGGGCAGGCGGCATCGGCCGGGCCACGGTGGAACGCTTCGTCGAAGAGGGCGCCCGCGTGGTCGTCGGCGACCTCGACACCGAGGCGGGCGCCGCCCTGGCCGGCGAGCTGGGCGACGTCGCCGCCTTCCGCCAGGTCGACGTGGCCGACGCCGAGCAGGTCCAAGGCCTCGTGGACTTCACCGTGGAACGCTTCGGCGCCCTGCACGTCATGTTCAACAACGCCGGCGTCGCCAGTGCCATGGTCCGCTTCCTCCACGACGACATGGACGACTTCGACCGGGTCATGCGGGTGAACGTGCTCGGGGTCATGCTGGGCAGCCAGCGAGCGGCGCGCCACATGAAGGAGCACGGCGGCGGCTCCATCGTCAACTGCGCCTCCATCGCCGGGATCAACGCCGGGACGGGCCTGGCCACTTACCGGGCCGCCAAGGCGGCCGTGATCCACCTGAGCCGCTCCATCGCCGTCGACCTGGCTCAGTACAGGATCCGCGTCAACGCCGTGGCCCCCGGCAACATCCAGACGGCCATGACCAGCTACGACATGGACGCCGTCACCCGCTTCACCCAGCCCCTCCCCCGCCAGGGCCGCGCCGCCGACGTGGCCGACGCCGTGGTGTACCTGGCGAGCGACCGCTCGGCCCAGGTCACCGGCATCGTGCTCCCCGTCGACGGCGGCACCACGGCGGGGCCCCCGGCCTCACAGGTCAAGCTCATGCTGGCGTCCTCGGCGAAGGTCGAGGAGGGCGACGGCGACCGGGGCGACGGCGACCGGGGCGACAGTGACCGGGGCGACAGTGACCGGGGTGGCGGCGACCGGGGCGGCGGCCCGGCCCAGAACCCTAAGCGGGGGTGACGTCGAGGGTGAGGCTCTCGAGCCCGCGCAGGAAGTAGGTGGGGAGGTACCGGTACCGGCGGTCGCCGGCCGGGCCGTGCGCTTCCTCCGAGATGGCGACGTCGGCCGTGCGGTCGAGGATGCGGTTGAGCGTGACCCGGCCCTCGGCGCGGGCCAGGTGCGCCCCGGCGCAGTGGTGGATGCCGTGGCCGAAGGCGATGTGGTACTTGGCGTTGGGCCGCTCCACGTCGAGCTCGCCGGGGTCGGCGAAGGTGCGCGGGTCGCGGTTGGCGGCTCCCGGCAGCAGCATCACCGTGGCGCCGGCGGGGATGTCCACGCCTGCCACGGTGACCTTGGTGCGGGCCATACGGAACTGAGCACGCAGCGGGCTCTCGAAGCGCAGCATCTCCTCCACGAAGTTGGGGATCTTGCTCCGGTCCTGGCGCAGGGCCTTCTGGATGTCGGGACGTTCGGCGATGGTCCGCAGCGCGAACGAAAGCAGGCGGACGGTGGTCTCCTGCCCGCCGGCGAAGAGGTTGGCGGCCAGCAGGGCCACGTCCTTCACCTCGGGGACCGAGCCGTCGGGGAAGGTGGCGGTGGCCATGTCGGTCATGATGTCGCTGCGCGGCGAGCGGCGGCGGTCCTCGATGTAGGAGGTGAACTGCTCGTAGAGGAACTCGAGCGGCTTGTGCTCGAGCTCGCCTGCCATCGTCGACAGGCGCTCTCTGAACATGGAGTGGTCGGACTCGGGCACGCCCTCGAGGTCGGCGATGACGAGCATCGTGAAGGGTTCGGCGTAGCTGGAGATGAATTCGAAGGTCCCCCCCGGAAGCGACTCGTCCATCAGGCGGTCCGCTAGGCGGCCCATGAACTCCTCGTTCTCGCGCAGGCGCGCCGGGGTGAGGAGTCGCATGAGCAGGCGCCGGTGGTCGTTGTGGCGGGGAGGATCGAAGGAGGGGAGCTGGTCACTGAAGGGCAACTCGTCCCGGCAGCGGTCGATGACGGCGCTCACGTCGTCGCCTTGGAGGGGAACCGAGAACTTCTTGAAGGGCCCGCTCACGGCGTTGCACGACGAGAAGCGCACGGCGTCGTTGTAGACGGCCATGGCCTCCTCGTAGCCGGTGACCATGAACACCCCGTAGTGGGGCTCCTGCCACACCGGGGACATGGCGCGCAGAGCGTCGTAGTAGGGGTAGGGGTCGTCCTGGACGGACCGGTCACGGAAGAAATTGGTCGTCTCGGGCCCGGTCACGAAAGCGCACCCCTCCCCTGCTCGGCGACGTGGCTCGCCATTTGCTTCGACATTGCTTCGACGGCTGAATATCGCGCCGCCCGCTGCAGCCGGCCAACACGGTTGACGCTGCCCGGATATTAGTGTCATATTCCTGGCACCAAATTCTGCCGGGAGGCGGTGGCATGACGAGCGGCACCAGCGACGTCTACTGGGACCCCTACGACGTGGGCATCGCCGAGGACCCCTATCCGGTGTACCGGCGCCTGCGCCAGGAGGTGCCGCTCTACTACAACGCCCCCCACGACTTCTACGCCGTGAGCCGCCACATCGAGGTGGAGCGCGTCCTGCTCGACAACGGCACCTTCGTTTCAGGTAAGGGGGGCATCCTCGAGCTCATCCGCTCGGGGATCGAGCTGCCGCCGGGCGTGTTCATCTTCGAGGACCCGCCCGCCCACACCATCCACCGCCGGCTCATGTCCCGGGTGTTCTCGCCCCGGCGGGTGGCCGAGCTCGAAGCCAAGGTGCGGGGGTTCTGCGCCCAGTGCCTCGACCCGCTCGTGGGCACGGGCGGCTTCGACATCATCGCCGAGCTGGCCGCCCAGGTGCCCATGAAGACGATCAGCATGCTGCTCGGGATCCCCGACTCCGACCAGGAGGCCATCAGGGACCACGCCGACGCCAACCTGCGCACCGAGGCGGGCCAGCCCATGAAGGTCTCGGCCGAGGGCCTCTTGAGCGGAGAGGTGTTCGCCCACTACATCGACTGGCGCGCCGCCCACCCCGCCGACGACCTCATGACCGACCTGCTGCAAGCAGAGTTCGTCGACGAGACGGGCACGAGGCGGAAGATGGAGCGTCCGGAGCTCCTCACCTATCTCGAGGTCATCTCCGGGGCGGGCAACGAGACCACCAACCGCCTCATCGGCTGGACGGCCAAGGTCCTCGCCGACCACCCGCAGGAGCGCAAAGCGGTGGTGGAGGACCGTTCCCTCATCCCAAACACCATCGAGGAGATCCTGCGCTTCGAGCCTCCCGCCCACCACATGGCGCGCGTGGCGGCCCGGGACGTGGAGATTCTCGGCCAGGTCCTCCCCGAGGGGAGCGTGCTCATCGTGCTCATCGGGTCGGCGAACCGCGACGACGCCCGTCACATTGAGGGGGACCGCTTCGACGTGCGCCGCGCCATGGGACAGACCCTCACCTTCGGCCAGGGCATCCACTTCTGCCTCGGAGCGGCGCTGGCCCGCCTCGAGGGTCGTGTCGTCCTCGACGAGCTGCTCCGGCGCTTCCCCGAGTGGGACGTGGATCTTTCGGGGGCGAGCCTGTCCTCCACCTCGACGGTGCGGGGCTGGCAGACCCTCCCCGTCCTCGTCCCGTGAGCGCCCGGCCTGCCCCGGCGCCCCCCACCCGGGCAGCACGGCGCTCCTACGACAACACCCTGCGCCGCCAACAGGCCGCCGCTACCCGCCGGCGCATCGTGGCGGCGGGCTCCGAGCTGCTCCACCAGTCGGAGGTGCGCGACTGGGCCGGGCTGACGGTGCGGGCCGTGGCCGAACGGGCCGGCGTCAACGAGCGCACCGTGTACCGCCACTTCGAGAACGAGCGGGGCCTGCGCCATGCGGTCATGCGCCAGCTGGAGCAGGAGGCCGGCATCGATCTCGGCCACGTGCGCCTCGAGGACGTCGGCCGGCTGGCCGCCCGGATCCTCCGCCACGTGGCCTGCTTCCCGTCCGCGCCCCGTCCCGCCCTCGACCCCACCTTGAGCGAGACCCGCCGGCGCGTGCACGAGGCGCTGTACCGGGCCGTGGCCGACGAGACACCCGCCTGGAGCGACACCGAGCGCACGACGGCGGCGGCGGTGCTGGACCTGCTGTGGAGCGTCGGCGCCTACGAGCGGATGGTGGCCGACTGGGAGCTCGACCCGGCGACGGCGATCGAGGCACTGAGCTGGGCCATCTCCCTGGTCGAGCAGGCCGTTGGGCAGGGCCGGCGCCCACGGAACGCCGCTTCGTAGCTCACGGGGACGCCATACGTTGGTATCGAGACATTGGGGGAGCTCATGAGCAGCACATCCGCAGCGGCGCCCACCGCCGTCCACCGCGGCCAGGCAGACCTGCCCTTCGTGACCCTGCCCGACTCCATCCGCATGCAGGTCCTCCAGGTGGACCTGGCCAACGGCGTGTGGGTCATCAGGTCGTTGTTCTCGCCGCGCACCACGGTCCAGACCCACAAGCACACGGGCCACGTCCACGCCTTCACCCAGTCGGGGCGCTGGTACTACCGGGAGAGCCCCGAGGCGCTCAACACCGAGGGCTCGTACCTCTTCGAACCGGCCGGCTCGATGCACACCCTCCACGTGCCCGTCGACAACGAGGGCGACACCGACGTCCGCTTCGTCATCCACGGCGCCATTCTCAACCTGACCCCTGGGGGCGAGGTGGAGTCGGTGGTCGACGCCGGGACCGTCCTCGCCGGCTACCGGGCCATGTGCCGGTCCCAGCACGCCATGGGCCAGCCGCCCGTCGTCGTCATCGAGGCCTAGGTGCGCGCCGCCGTCCTCACCGGGGCCGACGGCCGCCTCGAGACCGCCGAGCTCGACGATCCCGTTGCCGGTCCCGGGCAGGTCGTGGCCAGGGTCACGGCATGCGGCATCTGCGGCAGCGACCTGCACATCGCCACCGCCTACGGCGTGGCCGGCACCGTCATGGGACACGAGATCGCCGGTGTCGTCGAGCAGGTGGGCGAGGGCGTGGACGCCCGGTGGTCCCCTGGCACGGCCGTCACCGCCCGGCCCTTCGCCAGCTGCGGAGGGTGCGCCGACTGCCGCCGGGGGCGTCCCGACCACTGCGCCGAATTCCAGCTGCTCGGCTTCACCCGACCGGGCGGCTTCGCCGAGCTGGTGGCGCTCAGCGCCGCCGAGCTCTTCGCCCTGCCGGCGTCGCTCACCGGAGCAGAGCAGGCGCTGGTCGACCCGGTGGCCGTGGCCCGCCACGGGCTCCGGCGGGCCGGGCTCGTCCCGGGACAGGCGCTGGCCGTGCTCGGGGCACGACCCATCGGTCTGGCCACCACCGCCTGGGCCCGGGCGCTTGGCGCCGGCCCCGTGGTGG
>JBJKRZ010000311.1:0-7646 GCA_046704365.1 Acidimicrobiales bacterium
GGACAGAGCTCACGAGAAGGGCTCGTAGCTGTAGGAAGTGAGCTGGCGGCAGCCCTCCTCGGTGACGGCGAAGATCTCCTCGGCCCGGTACCCTCCCGGGCCTTCTTCGAAGACCACCGGCTCGAGCACGAGGACCATGCCCGCTTCGAGCACCAGCCGGTCGTCGTAGAGGGGGCCGAGGTCGGTGCCCACGAGCGGGGTCTCGGCCGAGCTCATGCCTATGCCGTGGCCCAGGTACAGATGGGCCAGCCACGGGCGCTCCCCGCCTGCCGCCGTCCGGGCCACCTCGGTGAGGTGTCCGGCACTGGCTCCGGGGCGAATCTCCTCGGACAAGGCGTCGAGCACCCGTCGCCAGCGCCCGAACACGGCCTGTTGGGCGGGGGAGGGGCCCTCTCCCACGATCCAAGTCCGGCCGAAGTCGGAGTGGTAGCCGCCGTAGGACACCCCGCTGTCGATCCAGATCACGTCCCCCCGCTGATAGCGCCGGTCGGTGGCCGGGAGCGGGAAGGCGGTCTCGCCCGCCCTCGTGCGCAAGCCCTCGGTGCTCGGGCGGGGGACGGGTTGGAAGATGGGCTCCACCACGCACGCCTCGGCCCCTAGCTCCATGCTGCGGCCCAGGAACGCCGAGGCCAGCTCGGCGGCGACTGCCCCAGGGCGCAGCAGCGGGCGGACGTGGTCCATGGCCGCCTCGTTGATGCGCTGGGCGCGCTCGATGCAGGCGATCTCGTCGTCGCTCTTGTACAGGCGCGCCCGGGCCAGGAGCCTCGACCCGTCGTCCACCGTGGTCCCCGCCAACCGTCGCCGCAGGGCGTCGTAGAGCGCCGAGGGCATCTCGTCGACCAGGATCCTCCCCGGCGCCGCTCCCGCCAGGCGGCGCAGGACGTCGACGGTCTCCTCCGCCCCCCACGGCGCCTCGGGGTACAGCGCCCCGTGCAGGTGGTCGGCAGGGAACTCTCCGGCGAGGTCCCCGGGCCAGGGGCTGAACACATGGGGGCGGCTGTCGCCTGCCACCAGCACCGCAGCCACCCGCTCGAGGGCCCCCCGGGCGGCGTCGGCCTGGAGCACCGGGGCGCCCGTGGCGTAGGCCACGTTGGCCTGCCCCAAGAGCACGAGCGCCTCGGCGTCCTCGCCGGCAAAGGCCAGGGCCACCTTGGCCGCCCGTTGGCGCCGCATGCGGCGCAGGTCGGGCTCGACGGCGACGAGGGTCATTTCAGGCCGAAGATGCGCACGGCATTGCCAGAGCCCGTCCAGCGGAACTCGTCGTATGCCAGTCCGGGCGTGGCCACCAGACCGATGGGGTCGGGTTCTGAGAAGCCGGCGAACAGCCAGGCGTCGCCGCCCTGGTGGTCCTTCACCAGTTTGGGGGCGCGCTCGTGGTACCCGTCGGGTAGCCACCGCTCCCAGATGTCGGGGGGCTCCAGGACGTGGGCGTCGGCGGAGACGATCTCGTAGCTCCTGGTCATGGTTCGGTCCCCCTCCCTGTCGGCGCCGGCCGATGATCGGGCGCCGGGTGTCTCGTAGCTCCGGTCGCCCGCCTGGACGCTCACGTGAGCCACGGGGTGATGGCTCCCAGATGCGACAGCATGCGCTTGCGGGCGAGCGCGGCGTCGCCGCTCACCACGGCCTCCACGACGCGCCGATGTGCCCGTCCGATCTCCTTGCCGATCTCGAGCGCCCTGGCGCGCTTCACCGTGGCGAACTTGGCCTGGGCGTGCGAGCTCGACAGCTTGGTGAGCGCCGCCACGAACAGGCGCAAGGTGGGGTTGCCCGACAGCTCGGCGATGAGCACGTGCAGCTCGTGGCTGAGCAGGTACTTGTGGGGGTCGGTGAGCTCGGCCTCCTCGCTCTTGAGCGCCTGGCGCAGGCGGTCGGTGCCCTCCTCGGTGATCCGCTCGGCCGCCAGCTCGATGGCCGCCAGCTCGATGGCCGAGCGCGACTCGAAGAGCTGGGCGGGTGAGACCCCCTGGTAGTCGAGGAACAGGGCCATGGGCGGGAGCACCGCCTCCATGTCGGGCTCCACCACCACCAGGCCGCCGCCCGTGCCGCGCCGCGAGGACACCACCAGGTGGTGCTCGAGGATGCGGGTGGCCTCGCGCATCACGGCCCGGCTCACCCCGTGCTCCTCGGCCAGGCTGGCCTCGGACCCCAGCACCCGCCCCACCGGCCACCCCCGCTCGACGATCTGCCGCTCGATCTGGGCCGCCACCTGCTCGGCCAGCTTCAGCTTGCGGTCTACGGGGAGCCAGACCAAGGTGCCCAATAGTATACGATTCGCCCTTGTGCCGCTCGACCTCGACGAGTTGGTGCGACCGTCGCACACCGCCCTCGTCACCCAGGAATGCCAGTTGGCCGTGCTCGGTGACGGGAACATCTTCCCGGCGCTGGCCGACGCCGCGCGGCAACGCAACTTGGTGCCGCGGGTCGCAGCCCTGGTAAGGGCGGCCCGCGACGCGGGGGTGACGGTCGTCCACTGCGTGGTGGGGCGGCGCCAGGACAACCGCGGGTCGAACCGCAACGCCCGGCTCTTCATCGCCGCCGAGCGCTCACCCACCAGGCTGGTCGAGGGAAGCGAGCAGGCGCGCTTGGTGCCCGAGCTCGGCCCCGAGCCGAGCGACATCGTGGTGACGCGCCTGCACGGGCTGTCGCCCATGCACGGCACCGAGCTCGACGCCATCCTGCGCAACCTGGGTGTGCGCACCGTGGTGGGGGTGGGCGTGTCGCTCAACGTGGCCATCGTGAATCTGGCTTTCGACGCCGTGAACTCCGGCTACCAGATCGTGATCCCCCGTGACGCCGTGGCGGGTACGCCTCCCGAGTATGCCGAGGCGGTGCTCGAGCACACCATGGAGATGGTGGCCACCGTCACCGACGTCGACACCCTGGTGTCGGCCTGGAGGAGCCAGAGTCCGGCTCGGTCGTAGCGCTCGGGGCGGGACCTGCGCAGGTCATGGCCGGCTGGCGGGCGATTCGCCGGGAGGGCCGACAACCTTGAGCAGGCGTTCGTACTGAGGCGCCTTCCGGCCCAGGATGGTGGACACCCATCGCAGTACCTCGTCGGCGTCCAGCTCCGTGCCCCAGGCGACCATGGCCTCGATGTCCACCCAGTCCTTGGGCCGGTCGAAGACGACCTTGCAGACCACGAGGTGCTCGGGTGCCAGGATCGGGATCTCCACCGGTCCGAACCGGACGTGGCGCGCCCGGCGAGCCATGTCGTGATGCAGGTCGAGGGTGGCGAAGAACACGTCGAGATACGAGCCTCTCCAGTCGAGCCGGGCCTGGCCGTCTCTTTCGATGGTGCGCCGGTCGGATTCACCGATGGTCACCCCGAGATGGGCCAGCGCCCCGAGAACCGGCCCCGCCTCGGCGGGCGCCACGGTGACGTTCAGGTCGATGTCCAAGGTGGCCCGGGGATTGCGGTACCAGGCCAGGGCGATGGCACCACCGAATTGATGGGGGACGCCCATCGAGTCGAGCATCTCGTGCACGGCCACGATCTTCGACGCCAGGCCTCCGAGCTGATCCGCTTGGGTCATCGAGGGGAGGGGTGGACTCGCCTCCGCCTTCGCTCGACGAGCCGCGCCATGGGAGGGAAGCGCAGTGGCTCGTGGGCCTGGGGCGGGTGGGAGCGGCGCACCTGCTCTGCGAAGCCGAGCAGGTCGATCAGTGCTTCGCCGGGATCGAGGTCGCCTCGTTGCGGGGACTTCTCGTCGACGGCGAGCGCCATTCGCCGTGATGACTCGACGAACTGTCGGTAGGGCTCGGTGCCTCTGCCCGGGTCCTTGTTCCGATCGGGTGCGCCCACCCCTCGTTCGACGGGAGCCCCCGCCCGGCGGGCGGAGCTGACGACGGCCCGGCTGGCGAAAGGCCGCTTCGAGCGGATCTCGGCGCGCGCCAGGACTTGCGCCGTCAGACGGCTGAAATTGGCGAGCGTCCGGGCCCGGGGCCCGTCGGCGGTGTGGATCGACTCGCGGATCTCGAATCGGTTGCCACGCCGGCGCACCACGTAGGCCACACCACGATCCTACTCAGCACCGACCCACTACCATACCCACTATATGACCCACTAGGTTACGCCCGGCCCGGCCCGGCCCGGCCCCCTGGTGGGCGCCCGGTCCGAGAGCAGATCCGCTACAGGGGGCTGCGGCTGATGCCGCCGTCGACCGTGAAGGACGCCCCCGTCGTCCACCCGGCGGCCTCCGAGCACAGATAGGCCACCAACCCCGCCACGTCCTGTGGCTCGCCCAGCCGCCCGGCGGGGATGGGACGCCGGCGGAGCATCTCGGCCATCACCTCCGGCGCCGTCGTGTTCACCGCTGCCGCGCTTCGCTCGGCCGCCTGGGTCACGGCCTCGGAGCGGATGAGCCCGGGGATCACGCAAGTGGCGGTGACGCCGTGGGCGGCGAAGGCGTCCGACAGGCTCTTGGTGAAGTTCATGAGCGCCGCCTTGGCCGCCGCGTAGTGGGCGAAGTAGGGGTCGGGCTCACGGCCCACCCGCGAGCCGATGTTCACGATGCGGCCCCAGCCCGCCTCCTGCATGTGCGGGGCGCAGGCCAGCGACAGGCGCACGGCGCTGAACAAGTTGAGCTCGAAGGACTGCCGCCACAGCTCGGCGCTCTGGCGGGCGAGTGGGGTGGGGGCTCCCTTGCCGGCGTTGTTGACCAGGATGTCGAGACGCCCGAAGCGCTCGAGGCTCGTCTCTTTGAGCCGGGAAGGGGTGTCGGCGGCGGTGACGTCGGCCGTCACGGCGACGGTCTCGGCCCCCGTCTCGCGCAGCTCGGCCGCCGCCTTCTCGAGCTTCTCGGTTCCCCTGGCGCAGATCACGAGCGAGGTTCCTTCGGCGGCCAGCGCCCGGGCCACGGCCAAGCCGATGCCCTGGCTGGCCCCGGTGACGACAGCGGCGCGTCCGGCGAGCCCGAGGTCCACCGCTCAGGTCCCCGTGAAGCGCGGCGGGCGCCCTTCGATCACGGAGCGCACGCCCTCGATGCGGTCGTCGGTCTGCCCGATGAGGGAATGCCGGCTGCTCACCGCTCGTCGCTCACTCGCTTGTCCCCGCCGTCCGTCCGCTCGCCGCCGCCCTCCGTCCCGGCCCCCGGGGCCACCCAGCGCGGCGGGCGCTTCTCCACAAAAGCTCGGGGGCCCTCCACGGCGTCAGGGTGGCCGCGGTGACGCTTCACCATCCCCCAGCCGCGTTCGAGGGCCTCGCTGTAGGGGAGCTCGAACGCCCCCCATATGGCCTCGAGCGACTGTGACACGGCGGTGGGGGAGTTGGCGGCGATGGAGCGCGCCATGTCCATGGCGGTTGTCATGAGCTCGCCGGGCTCGACCAGCTCGTCCACCAGGCCCAGCTCGTAGCCGCGCTGCGCAGTCATCCGGTACGAGCGCCCCACCAGGGTGAGGCGCAGCACGGCGCCCAGGGGGAGCCGATGCAGCAGCCCGATGTTCTCCACCGCCCCGATCATCCCCACGTTCACATGGGTGTCGGTGAAGGCGGCGCCGGTGGAGGCGACCACGATGTCGGCGTCGCCCACGAAGTGCAGCCCCGCTGCCGCCGCCAGCCCGTTCACGGCGCAGATCACCGGCTTCCACACCCGGTTGTTGCGTGCCGTGTAGAAGAGCTCCTCGTGAAGAGGGCCCGAGCCCGCCGCCACCGTGCCCTTCTCGGCCAGGGCCTCCACGTCCGCCCCCGTGCAGAAGTGCTTCTCTCCCGCCCCCGTCACCACCACCACCCGCAGCTCGGGGTGCGAGGCGATGTCCTCCCACACCGCCCGGAGCCCGGCATGCATGCGCGCCGTGACGGCGTTGCCCCGCTCTGGTCGGTCCAGGGTGACCACGGCAACGTGCCCATGGCGCTCGTAGCGGAGGTTCTCCAGCTGCTCGCGCTGCAAGTCGAGAGCTTCGACCACCCGCGTTCCTCTCCGCCGCGTCGGGATCCTGGCTCGTCGTGCCCCTGGCTCGTCGTGCCCCGGCGGCCATTTCGTATACTATTTGACGGCCGGCGACATCCGCCACCGACGAGGGTAGGCCGCACAGCGAGCGACGGGCAGGTGGACTTCTCTCTCACCGAGGACGAGCAGGCCTTCCGGCGCGAGCTGCGGGCCTTTCTGGCCGAGCGCCTGCCGGCGTCGTGGAGGGGGATGTTCGTCGAGGACCCCGACGTCATGGGGTTCACCCGGGCCCTGTGCCAGGAGATGGCCGGGCGGGGCTGGCTCACCATGGCGTGGCCGCCCGAGCACGGCGGGTCGGGTGCCAGCGTGTGGAAGCAGACCGTGCTGCGCGAGGAGATGTGGGCGCACGACGAGCCACGCGGCCCGCAGTACATGAACCTGAACTACATCGGCCCCCTCGTCATCCGCTTCGGCACCGACGAGCAGCGCCGGCGCTTCCTCCCGCCCATGGCCCGTGGCGAGGTGATCTGGTGCCAGGGTTTCTCCGAGCCCGACGCCGGCAGCGACCTGGGATCACTACGCACCCGGGCCGTCGAGCGCGACGGCTCTTTTGTGGTCAGCGGGCAGAAGATCTGGACCAGCTACGCCGACGCCCCGGCGCAGTGGTGCCTGGCCCTGGTGCGCACCGACCCCGATGCTCCGGGGCCCCGGGGGATCTCGGTGCTCCTCGTGGACATGGCGAGCCCCGGCATCACGGTGCGGCCCATCCCCACCCTGGCCGGCCCGCACGAGCTCAACGAGGTGTTCTTCGACGACGTGGTGGTCCCCGGTGACTGCCTGCTCGGCCGCCGGGAACAGGGTTGGGAGATCGTGCGCACCGGCCTGGCCTTCGAGCGCGTAGGTGTAGCGCGCTACGCCCGAGCCGGTTACGTCCTCGACGCCCTGGTGGATTACGCACGTCGCACCGTGGTGGCCGGACGGCGCCTCGGCGAGGACCCCCTGGTGCGGGCCAAGCTGGCCGACCTGCGAGTGCGCTGCGAGGCCGCCCGCCTGGTGAGTTACCACGCCATCGCCCTGCAGGCGGCCGGCCAGGTGCCGCTGGCCGAGGCGGCCGTGGCCCGCATGCACAACACGGTGCTCGAGCAGCAGGCCGGTCACCTGGCCCTCGAGCTGCTGGGCCCGGCCGGCCAGCTCACCCACGACGACGCCGGCGCGCCGCTCGGGGGCTTGGGGTGGCGCCAGTGGGTGCGCAACATCCCCACCACGGTGGCGGCGGGGACCCTCGAGACGCAGAAGAACATCGTGTGCCGTGCCCTCGGCCTGCCCCGCTCGGCCTGAGGAGCACCGGTGGACCTGACCCTGAGCGACGAGCAGCAGATGCTCGTGGGCTCGGCGCGCCGGTTCCTGGACGAGCGCTGGCCCCGCGCCCACGTCCGCGAGCTCGAGTCAGCGCCCGAAGGCTTCGACGCGGGCGACTGGGCGCGCCTGTGCGACCTGGGCTGGCCCGGGCTGGCGCTGGCCGAGGAGGACGGCGGATCGGGCCGAGGTGTGCTCGAGCTCGCTCTCGTGGCCGAGCAGCTCGGGCGTTCGGCGGTCAGCTGTCCGCTCGTGCAATCTGCCGTCCTGGTGGCGCTCCCGCTCGCCTGGGGCGCTACCGACGCCCTGCGCCGGCGCTGGCTCGGGCCGCTCGTCCGGGGCACGGCCATCGGCGCCCTGGCCCATCTGGAGCCTGGGGCGGCGGGCGACGAGTGGGTCCTGCCC
>JBJKRZ010000312.1:0-6820 GCA_046704365.1 Acidimicrobiales bacterium
GCCACGCTCCCGCCCCCGGCCAACAGCCGGGCGGGGCGGCGCGAGGGCCATCCCGACACCAGGCGCCACCCCACGGCGGCCAGCACGGCGCTCACGCAACCGATGCTGAGCAGCACCATCCAGCCCAGCCGCGGGTCGGTGCCCGAGCCCAGGCCGTGCACGAGGGCGAGGGGCCAACTGGCGTAGGTGAGCCAGTGCAGCGCCCGCCACAACTGCGCCGGCACGCGGCGGCGCAGCATGCTCGAGACGGCCACGGCCAACAGCAGGTCGAAGGCGACGGTCCCCAGCCCCAGCCACAGGCGCCGGTAGGAGGATGTGAAAGGGACGAACACCGACACCCAGCCGATGGGGGCGTAGGTGTCGGTCACCGTGGTGAGGATGTGCAGGCCGATGAAGGCCATGGCCAACAACGACACCCGCTTGTGCAGGTCCTGGAGGGCGAAGCGCGGCCAGCGCGCTGTGTCGTAGCGCACCGAGGTCAGCACCCCGAGCACCACGGCGACCGTGAGCAGCACCAGGGCCACCACGCCCGTGGCCCGGGTCGTGTACCACAGCAGCTGCGACGAGGTGGCGATCACCTGCGCACGGCGTCAGAAGCCGCTGCCACCGGACACCACGGTGGGCCTCTGGTTGACGGGAGCGGGGACGGTGGCCGACGGCGAGAGGGACGTGCCGGTCCCGCTCGAGCCCGAGATGCCCGGGGAGGACACGCCCGTGGAGGGGTTGGCCGCACCCGCAGAGGCGCTGGCGCCGCTCCCCGCCACGCCCGCCGGGGGGGAGGTTCGGCCCGGGATCTCGTGGGCCACCACGACCACGATCGTCCCCACGGCAGCCACGGCCGCTGCCGTGGTCCAGCCGAAGACACGGCGTACCCGCGCGAAAGCGGCGGGGCGCGGGTCGCCGTAGCTGCTCGGGGTGTATGTGCTCATCGGCCCTGCGCCAGTCTCCCTCGGTCGGCCTCCTATCGGGGGCGCCGAACCTGATCAGTCAATGACAGTGGCCTTGGTGTTGGCTGTGAGCGGCGCTGGCGGCGCCCCCCAGGCGACCGGGCTGCGCTGGTCGAGGATCGTCACGAGGTGAAGGCCATGGTGGCGGTGGCGGCCTCGCTGGCGTCGGCGCCGATGAGGTAGCCGTCGTAGCCGTCCAGGCCCTCGATGCGGGCCAGGACCTCGTCCCTGCCCACCGCCAGGGCCGTGGCCAGGGCATCGGCCATGGCGAGGCTGGGCCCGCTGACGGTGGCCGAGGCGGCCGCCGGCGCCGGGCGGCCCGTGTGCGGGTCGATGAGGTGCGGTCCGCGCTCGTAGGTGCCCGAGGTGGCGACGGCCCCCTCGAGCTCCACGATGCAGGCCAGGGCGTCGGGATTCCACGGGTGACGGATGCCGACGCGCCAGGGCTCCTCCGGCCGGGGCCTTCCCAGCGAAGCCAGGTCCCCGCCCCCGTTGACGAGGGCGGCGTCGATCCCGGCGGCGCCCAGCACCCCGAGCGCCTCCTCCAGCGCCCAGCCCTTCACCAGCCCGGTGGGGTCCACGCCGCCGGGCATGGCCCACGGGTCGAACCAGCCGCCCGACATCTCGCGGGCCTGCGCGCACAGCTCGAGCACGCGCCGCACCTCGGCGGGCGCCTCGTCCAGGGAGATCTCACCGCGGCGCAACCGGCTCACGGGGCTGTGGGGCTTCCAGGTGCTGAAGGTCTCGTCGTGGTGGTGCAGGAGCAGGCACGCCTCTTGCAGCGCAGCTTCGACGATCGCTTCGGGGAGCGACCCCCGGTGGACGGTGAAGGACACCATGGTCCCCATCACCGGCTCGACGTGCACGACGGGCCGCTCCGGCGGTCCGTCGCCACTGCTCATGAGAAATGCAGCTTGTCGAGGGCGGACTGGACCGACAGGGCGTAGGCCTCGCTGGTGTAGGTGGCGCCCGAGATGCCGTCGATGCGCGAGCTCTGCAGTGACAGGACCTGCTGGCGCAGATAGGGGATGGCCTGCTGGGCGATCTGCTGTGAATAGGACTCGGCAGTCTGTAGCTCGACGGTCTGCACGTCGGTGATCCGCGACCCCGAGACGGTGACCTTCACCGACAGCACGCCGTAGCCGTACTGCTCGGCCGACCCGGTGGCGCTGGAGGCGGCCGAGCTCCCGCCCGTTCCCGCTCCCGTTCCACCCGCCGCCGGCGGCTGGGTGGTGGTGGGCGACGACTTGGAGGGGGCGGTGGTGCCCCGGGCGGTGACGGCCAGCGACGACCCGGACAGGCCATGGGTGGCCCGGGTGTGGAAGCTGAGCACGCCGGCCAGGCCGACGGCGGTGGCTCCGATCACGAATGGGTAGCGCTTCACGGTGACGTCTCTCCCACTACCAGCTGTAGACCTCGTGATGGATGGCGTGGTGTGGCACGCCCAGGGCGCTGGCGGCCGCCACGACGTCCTCCACCATGCCCGGCGGGCCGCACACGTAGACGTCGCGCTCGGCCACGTCGGGCACGAGCTGCTTGAGCCTCCGGCTCGTCATCTTGATCTCGGCGCGCGAGCCGACGACCTCGTGCAGGGTGCCCTTGCGGTGCCGCACCAGCTCGGCCACCTCCTCGCGCAGCACGAGCTGGTCCTCGGTGGACGCCCGCCGCACCACCACCGGCTGGGAGTTGCGTGGCAGGTCCTCGAGGAGCGAGCGCAGCGCCGTGATCCCTATGCCCCCTGCCACCAAAGCCACCTTGGCGTTGGTGCGTGCTGCTGCTGTCACCGCCCCGTAGGGCCCTTCGATGGCCACCGGCGTGCCCCGGCGCAGGCGCGACAGCGAGGCGGAGTGGTCGCCCACCTGCCTGACGGTGAGCCGCAGGTAGGGAGGGCGGGGGAGAGCCGACAGCGAGTAGGGGTGCGCCTGCCACCACAGCCCGCGGGTGAGGAAGCGCCAGGCGAAGAACTGGCCTCCCGACACGGCCAGGCGGTCCAGGTGGCGACCGGTGAGGATGACCGACACCACGCCGGGGCCCTCGCGGTGCACGCTCGCCACCCGCAGGCGATGGCGCAGGCTGCGCACCAGCGGCATGCCGAAGCGGTAGACGATCACGGTTCCTGCCGTGGCTGCCCACAGAAGCGACCACAGTGCACGGGTGAGCGGGTGGCCCACGAAAGCGGGACCCAGGGCGATCACATGGGCGAAGGACAGCGCCAGCGCTAGGTACATGTAGAGGTGGATCACCCACCACGTCTCGCGGCGCAGGCGGTTGCGGATGGCGCCGATGGAGATGATGCCGATTCCCACCATGAGCGCCAGGCCCACGGTGGCGGCCAGCATGTCGGGGTAGGAGTCGATGAGCGCCCATAGCTCGTGCAAAGGTCCCGTGCGCGCCGCCTGGGCATAGCCGATCGTGATGAACAGGGCATGGGCCACGAGCACGCTGATGGGCCACGGGCTGAGCCGGCGGTGCCAGCGCAGCATGCCGTCCTGGCCGATGATGCGCTCCAACACCGGGATGCGCGCCACGATCAGCACCATGACGAGGGCCAGGTACATCCCCACCAGGCCCGTCATGCTCCCCACGAAGGTGGACACCCCACCCGGCAGCGACAGCTCGCTGGTGGTCTCGGTGGCGATGCCGAGCACCACCACCGCCACCAGGCCGGCCAGGACCACGCCCACCGCCAGGCGCCCCAGCGCCGGGTGCGGCGGCGGGGCGGGGCGGGGCGGGACGCTCTGGCGCCGGGCCTTGCGACCGGGCGAGGTCGTGGTGGGATTGAAGATCGCCGTCATGCAGGTTTCGTGCCCACCACCACGGTGGCCTCCGCCACCACCGGGATCACTGTCACCTCCGACAGCCCCGCCTCTTCGAAGTACTGCCTCCAGCGCTCGATGGACACGGGGCGCTCTTGGATGCGGAGACCGAAACGGGCGAGGTTCTTGGCCACCCGCCACCATCCCGCCGGGCCGCGGCGGGCCAGGGCCAGGACCTTGGAGGTGATGATCTCCCGGTCCTGCGCCGTGCGCCCGCGCCCGAACATCATGTCGCCCACCACGAACCTGCCGCCGGGGCGCAGCCACGAGGCGGCGGAGTGCACCAGCTGGGCCTTGTCGGAGTCGCGCAGGTGGTGCAGCGCGTAATTGGAGACCACCAGGTCGACGCTCCTCGGGGCCAGGGTGAATTCCTCGATGGGCGCCACCACGCCCGTCACGCCCGCCACGCCCTCGTCCTCCGCCTTGGCGCGCAGGAGCTCGATCATCTCCGAGCTCACGTCCACCGCCGTGACCTCGGTGCCTTGGCGCGCCAGCACCAAGCTCACCTGTCCCGTGCCGCAGCCCAGGTCCACCGCCGCCGTGCCCGGGCGCGGAGCAGCCGCCTGCACCACGGCGTCGACCACCCGCTCGAGGCCCGGTGCCCCGCCGTGGTCCCACGTGCTCGCCCTCCGGTCCCACACACGGCGTTGCAGGCGTGCCGGCGAGAAGGCCATGGGGCCATGGTGCTCCTTTCTGCCTGACGCCGGCATGAAGCGGGTCCGAAATCGGCCTTGGGCCGGGTCAGGGCGTCGTGCCCCGGGCATGTCGACCTCCTCGTTCAGCGGCTCAGCACCAGCCGGTAACGGAGGAAGGGCTCACCGCTGCGACTGGTGAGCTCACCCGCCATCTCCCAGCCCAGGTGCTCGTAGAAGTGGCGGGCGTCGAGGTCGGGGGGCGTGACGAGCACGAGCTCCGCCAGCCCGGCGGCCTCGCCCCTCCGGCGGGCCTCTTCGAGCAGTGCTCGTCCCGCGCCTTGCGACTGGACGTCGGAGCGCACCATCACATGGGTCACCTCGCCCACCTTTCCCGTCCTCCCGTCCGGCTCCGGCGCCTCGGGGCCCCGTCCCTCGGCCGTGCCCGGCGCACCGGCGCCGGCGTCCCCGGCCGTCCCCTGGGAACCGGTTGTCCCCTGGGAACCGGCGGTGCGGCGCCCACGGGGGAGCCGCCCGAGAAGGGCGCGCCCCGCTCCGGTGACCATCGCGGTCAACCCCCGCAGATAGCGCAGGAGCCTCGTGGACAACAACTCACGGGCGGCACGGGGATGGGTCAGCGCCCCGATGGCCAGCCACGACGCCAGGGTGACGCCGTGTCGGCGCACCATGGTGCGGTAGTGGGCTGCGGGGTCCAGCGAGCCGAGAAGGACTCCCACCACCGTCCCGTCCTCCTCCACCGCCGCCAGCGCCAGGGCGTCGGGCGAGTCGATCCAGGCGCGGTGGTAGCGGCGCAGGAAGCCCACGCCGCAGCGGGCCAGGAACTCCATGGACAGCACGTCACGGTGCAGGGCGCTCGTCACCGACGTGTCCGACGGACCGAGCGGGCGCGTGGTGAGGGTCATCGAGGGCGCTGCCCCGTGTGCCGGCTGCCCCGGAGGCGCCGATGGCGACCGGTACGCTTCGCCCGGTGAGCCCGCCCCGCCACCGACGCCGCTCGCGCGTCACGGCGAGGGGCTGGACGGTCGTCGGCCTGGTCGGCCTGCTCGGTGTGGCCCTCGGGGTCCTGGCGAGCGTCGGCAGCCCCCACGCCGGTTCGGGGGCGTCGACCTCGACGTCGAGCACCGGCTCGGTCCCCACCACCTCCACCACCACGGCGCCGGCGCCCGCCCTGCGCCCCATCGGCACCTTCGCCGTTGCCAGCACCGAGCTGGCGTTGAGCGAGCCCGTGTCCTCGGGCGCTAGTCGGTCCCTCCCCACCACGGTGTGGTACCCGGCCACCCGGGCCGGGGGGAGCCTGGCCCCCGACCGGGCACAGGGGCCTTACCCGCTGCTCGTGTTCTCCCAGGGCTACGACATCTCCGTCTCGGCCTTCGAGGTCCTCCTCACCGACTGGGCCTCGGCCGGGTTCGTGGTGGCTGGCCCCACCTACCCCCACACCGATCCCTCGGACCCCGCCGCACTGAACGAGAGCGACATCGTCAACCATCCGGCCGACCTGCGCTTCGTGATCTCGAGCGTGCTCGGCGTGTCGGCCCAGTCGGGGACGGCCCAGTCGGGGGCGGCGCTGTCGGGGATGGTCGACGCTGCCGAGATCGGGGTGGTCGGGCACTCCGACGGCGGCGACGTGAGCCTGGCGGTGGCCGACAGCTCGTGCTGCCAGGATTCGCGCGTGAAGGCTCTGGCCGTGCTGTCGGGAGCCGAGTTGGCCGCCTTCGGCGGCACGTACTTCTCGGGCCGCCAGGTCCCGCTGCTGGTGGTCCAAGGCACCGCCGACACCATCAACCCTCCTGGCTGCAGCGTCCAGATCTACGACGCCGCCGCCGCGCCCAAGTACTACCTCGACCTCGTGGGGGCCGGGCACGCCCCGCCCTACATCGACGCCGGGAGCTACCAGGAGGTGATCGCCAAGGTGACCACCGACTTCTTCGAGGCCGAGCTGGCCGGCCGGGCCGCCGGCATCGGGGCCATGGCCGGCGACGGTGACGTGGCCGGGCTCACCCAGCTGAGCCAGGGCGCCTCGGCGCCCCTCCCGCCGAGCAGCTGCCCCGGCGCCCCGAGCTGAGCAGCCGGCGCCCGGCGCGGGTTGACGGGGCACCGGTTGCCGGGACGCTGGATGACGGGGCATGCGGTGAGGGGGCACGGGGCCGTTCATGCGGCAGTGGAGGCGTTGCATCCCGGTGTGGGCGTCACCGGGACGAGGGGCGCCACCTCGGGCATGGGGGGCAGCTGCAGCACCGAGGGGTCCACGGCATTGGCCATGGCGGTCTGCCCGGCGGCGTCGGGATGCAGGTGGTCGCCTGAGTCGTAGAGGGGGAACATGATGGTGGGGGTGCAGGCGCCGTCATACACGTCGGCCACCGCTGGCGCCAGGTCGAGAACCCCGTCGAAGGCGCCCGAGCTGCGT
>JBJKRZ010000313.1:0-8088 GCA_046704365.1 Acidimicrobiales bacterium
GTCCAGCAGCGCCTGGCCACCCTGGCCATGGCCGGGGCCCGCCTGGAGGTGGCGGTGGGGGAGGAGGACCCAGGCGACGAGGTGAGCTTCCTTCTCGGTGCCAACGTGGGCGAGCCACCGCTGCCGCTCGCCAAGGTGGCCTCGGGCGGCGAGCTGGCTCGGGCCATGCTGGCGCTGCGCCTGGTGCTGTCGGAGGCCCCGCCCACCATGGTCTTCGACGAGGTGGACGCCGGGGTGGGAGGCGAGGCGGCGCTGTCGGTGGGCCAGGCCCTGGCCGAGCTGGCCCGGGGGCACCAGGTGCTCGTGGTGACCCACCTGGCGCAGGTGGCCGCCTTCGCCGACCGTCAATTGGTCGTTCGCAAGGAGAACCGTGGCGGCCGTACCGTCGCCACGGTCACGCCGGTCGACGGCGAGGGGCGCGTGGTGGAGCTGGCGCGCATGCTCTCGGGGCGCCCGGGCTCCGACAGCGCCCGGCGCCACGCCGCCGAGCTCCTGCGCACCGCCGAGGCAGGGGCGCTCCACCGCTAGCCTCGAGGCGTGGTGTACCGTCGGACGATGCCCGGACGGTGCCGGACGTGACGAAGTTCGTTTTCGTCACCGGCGGGGTCTCCTCCTCCCTGGGCAAGGGCCTCACCGCCTCGTCGTTGGGCCGCCTCCTCAAGTGCCGCGGCTTGCGGGTCACCATGATCAAGCTCGACCCGTACATCAACGTGGACCCCGGGACCATGAACCCCTTCGAGCACGGAGAGGTCTTCGTCACCGAGGACGGCGGCGAGACCGACCTCGATCTGGGGCACTACGAGCGCTTCATCGACGAGAACCTGAGCCGCAAGTCCAACGCCACGACGGGGTCCATCTACCGCGAGGTCATCCGCAAGGAGCGGGCGGGCGACTACCTGGGCAAGACCGTGCAGGTCATCCCCCACGTGACCGACGAGATCAAAGAGCGCATCCGCCGCGTGGCCGACGAACAGGTGGACGTCGTCATCGTGGAGATCGGCGGCACGGTTGGCGACATCGAGATCGTCCCCTTCCTCGAAGCGGTCCGCCAGTTCCGCCACGACGTGGGCCGTGACAACGTGTGTTACGTCCACCTCACCCTGGTCCCCTATCTGGCTCCCTCGGGCGAGCAGAAGACCAAGCCCACTCAGCACTCGGTCACCGAGCTGCGGGGCCGGGGCATCCAACCCGACGTCATCGTGTGCCGCTCGGACCAGCCCATCTCCGACGGTCTGAAGCGCAAGGTCTCGCTGTTGTGCGACGTCCCCGTCGAGGGCGTCATCTCGGCCGTGGACGCCCCCAGCATCTACGAGATCCCTCTGGCGCTCCACGAAGAGGGCTTGGACTCCATGGTGTGCCGGATGCTGGCCATCGACGAGGCACGCCACCCCGTGGACCTGTCCAATTGGGTGGGTGTGGTGTCGCAGGTGAGCTCCTCGGAGCGGCCGGTGCGCATCGGAGTGGTGGGCAAGTACATCAACCTGCCCGACGCCTACCTGTCGGTCGTGGAGGCCTTGCGCCACGCCGGTTTCCACCACGGCGCCAAGGTGGAGATCGACTGGATCCAGGCCGAGGAGGTCCCCGACCTCGTGCGCGGCGAGCGGCTGCACCTGCTCGACGGCATGGTCATCCCCGGCGGCTTCGGCGAGCGCGGCATCGAGGGCAAGGTGGCCGCCGCCGGCTTCGCCCGCCACCACGACGTCCCCTGCCTCGGGCTGTGCCTGGGGCTGCAGGTCATGGTGATCGACGCGGCGCGCCACCTGGCCGCCCTGGAGCGGGCCAACTCCCGGGAGTTCGACACGCTCACGCCCTACCCGGTGATCGACTTGATGGACGACCAGCAGAACGTGGTGGACAAGGGGGGCACCATGCGCCTGGGCGCCTACGTGGCGCAGCTGGTGCCCGGTTCGGTGGTGGCCGAGGCCTACGGTGCCCAGGTGGTCTCCGAGCGCCACCGCCACCGCTACGAGGTGAACCCCCGCTTCCGGTCGCGCCTGGAGGAGGGCGGCCTCGTGTGCTCGGGCTCGTCGCCCGACGGCCGGCTGGTGGAGTTCGTGGAGCTGCCCGGGCACCCGTGGTGGGTGGGCACCCAGGCCCACCCCGAGTTCAAGAGCCGGCCCGACCGGCCCCACCCGCTGTTCAGGGAGCTGCTGGGCGCCGCCTTGGCGCGGGCCGAGGGCCGCCTGCCGCGCCTGCTCGACATCGACGCCGACGTCGGTGCCGCCTGAGGCCGGCCGCCGGCGCCAAGACCAGCCGGGCTTCGTCCACCTGGGCGACGAGGAGCGCCTGCGAGGCTGGCGCATCAATGTGGTGGACGCCAGCTTCCAGGCTCCCGGTGGCGAGGTCTTTCACCGCGACATCGTCCGGCACCCGGGGGCCGTGGCCGTCGTACCGCTGACGGGGCGTGGCAGCGTCCTGCTCGTGCGCCAGTACCGAGGTCCCCTCGACCGGTGGCTGCTCGAGATCCCCGCCGGCACCCGCGACGTCGACGGCGAGGCGCCCGAGGCGACGGCACGGCGCGAGCTCGAGGAGGAGCTGGGCCGACGCGCCGGCCACCTCGAGCACCTCGCCACCATCCACAACAGCCCAGGCTTCTGCGACGAGCAGACCGAGCTCTACCTCGCCACCGACCTGTCGGCGGTCCCGGCCTCCCGCCACGGCCACGAGGAGCAGCACATCGAAGTTGTGGAGCTGGCCCTGGAGGACCTCGACGCCATGGTGGCGTCGGGCCGGCTGACCGATGCCCAGACCATCCTGGGACTGCTGTTGGCCCGCCGGGTGGCGCCGTGACGGTCGGGACCCGGCGCCCTCAGCTCAGTCGGTCCGCCGAGGAGTACCTGAGCTGGCTGGCCGTCGAGCAGGGCAGGGCGCGCAACACCCTGGCTGCCTACCGGCGCGACCTGGTGGCCTACGAGGGTGACCTGGCCCATCACGGACGCCAGGTGGGCGATGCCCGCCTGGCCGACGTCGAGGAGCACCTGGCCCGTCGCCGGGCCGACGGCGCCAGTGCCGCCTCGCTGTCGCGGGCCACGGCGGCCATCCGGGGCCTGCACCGCTTCTGCGTGGAGGAAGGCCTGGCACCTGAGGACCCCACCGCCCAGCTGCTGTCGCCGCCCTTGCCCCGGCGCCTGCCCAAGGCCCTCTCCGAGGACGAGGCGCGCTCGCTGGTGGAGTCCGCCTGGGGCGACGACCCGGTCTCCCGGCGCGACAGGGCGGTGCTCGAGGTCCTCTACGCCACTGGCATCCGGGTCTCGGAGCTGGTCGGCTTGTCAATGGGGGACCTGGGCTCCGACACGGGGCTGGTGCGGGTGCTCGGCAAGGGTGGCAAGGAGCGCCTCGTGCCGCTGGGGCGCCTGGCCGCCCAAGCCCTGGCCCGGTGGCTCGCCCCGGGGGGCCGACCCGACATGGCCCCGGAGCGCTGGGCGCGGCGCCACGACGCCGACGCCCTGTTCCTGAACAGCCGGGGCGGGCGCCTGTCCCGCCAGGGGGCGTGGGTCCTGCTCAAGAAACGGGCCCGCACCGTGGGACTCGAGGCCAAGGTGCACCCGCATGTGCTGCGCCACAGCTGCGCCACCCACATGCTGGCCCACGGGGCCGACATCCGCGTGGTCCAGGAGCTGCTCGGCCACGTGTCCATCGCCACCACCCAGGGCTACACCCGGGTCGGGGCCGAGCACCTGCGCAACGCCTACGAGGCCGCCCATCCGCGCGCCCGGACGGCACCTGGGCACTAATCTCGCTGCTCATGGCGAACGACGCCCCGCCTGTGGACTACCGCGCCCTGCTGGAGGAGGAGAAGCAGAACCTGGAGTCCAAGCTCGAGGAGCTTGGCCTGGGTGGTGCTGGCCTGACCTACGACCCCAACTTCGCCGACTCCAGCCAGGTGACGGCCGAGCGCGGCGAGGTGGAGGCCCTGGCGGCGAAGCTGCGCGACGCCCTCGACGACGTCCTCGAGGCCCTGGAGAAGCTGGCCAAGGGCAGCTACGGCACTTGCGAGTCCTGCGGCCAGCCCATCGACCCGGTCCGGCTGGAGGCGATGCCGGCTACC
Organism: Acidimicrobiales bacterium; assembly: GCA_046704365.1. Lineage (GTDB taxonomy): Bacteria > Actinomycetota > Acidimicrobiia > Acidimicrobiales > UBA8190 > UBA8190. The sequence goes on from JBJKRZ010000313.1 coordinate 4,049, forward strand.
CGTTACTGCATCAACTGCGCCTCCAAGCACTGAGCAGCGCGGCCGGCGCCGCAAGCGCGGAGCATCGCCCCATGCCGAGCGCTCGGTGAGCGGCGACTGGGCGCCCCCGCCCCCACCCCGTCGACCCCAGCGCCAGAGCAACACCGCGCTGTGGGTGGTCGCCGCCCTGGCGCTGGTGGCGGTCCTCGTGCGCCTGCACCACGTGGAGGTCTTCTACGTGCTGCTGTTCGCCGCCATGATCCCCTCCGTCATCCTCCACGAGGTGTCCCACGGAGTGGTGGCCCTCGCCTTCGGCGACGACACGGCCAAACGAGCGGGGCGGCTCACGCTCAACCCCGTTCCCCACATCGACCCCTTCGGCAGCATCATCCTGCCGGCGCTCATGGCGCTGAGCGTGGGCTTCGCCTTCGGGTGGGCCAAGCCCGTGCCCGTGAACGTGAACCGCCTGCGGCACCCCCGCAACGAGAACGTGGCCGTGGCGCTGGTGGGACCGGCGGTCAACGTGGCCCTGGCCGTGGCCTTCGCCCTTGCCTACCGGTTCCTCGTGCCGGCGGCCGACAAGGTCGTGCCGGTGCTGGCGCAGGCCACCTGGGTGCAGCTCGTGTTCGCAGCCGGGTACGTCAACGTCATCCTGGCGGTGTTCAACCTGATCCCGCTCCCGCCCCTCGACGGCTCGGCGGTGGTGGAGCGTGTGCTCCCCCCGCAGCTGCTCCCCGGGTACTACCGCATCCGGCCCTTCACCATGTTCCTGCCCCTCATCGTCGTGGCGCTGTTCCCCAGCGCCCTGTCGCACCTGTTCGACCCGGCCATCAACTGGTGGTCGCACCTTCTCGTCTGAAGCCACCGCCGCTGCGCGCCCGCTGCGCGCCCGCTGCGCCTGCGCCTGCGGGGACCGTCGTGGCCTAGGCGCAGAAGCCTCCCGGGGGGGCGAGCAGGCCGGCGGCGCCCATGGCCCGGTCCAGGGTGGCGCCGGCCACGGTGCGGGCCTTGGCAGCGCCCATGGCCAAGGCCTCGGTCACGTGTCCCGGATCGCCTCGCAGCTCCCGCGCCCGCTCGCGCACCGGGGCCAGGGCCTCCACGAGCGCTTCGGCGACAGACTTCTTGAGCGAGCCGTAGTTCCTGAAGCCGCCCGCCAGCTGCACCGGATCGCCCCCGGTGGCGGCCGCCAGCAGCTCGAGCAGGTTGGACACGCCGGGCTTGGTGCCAGGGTCGTAGCGGACCTCGGTCTCGGTGTCGGTGACCGCCTTGCGCACCTTGCGGTCGATCTCCTCGGGAGGGTCGAGCATGAGCACGGTGCCGAGCGGCGAGGTCTCCGACTTCGACATCTTGCGGGTGGGGACCTGCAGGTCCATCACCCGTGCCCCGTGGGCGGGCACGGCTGCCTCGGGAACCACGAAAGTCTCCCCGAAGCGGTTGTTGAACCGGATGGCGGCGTCGCGGGTGAGCTCCAGGTGCTGGCGCTGGTCGTCGCCCACCGGCACCCGCTCGGCGTCGTAGAGCAGGACGTCGGCGGCCATGAGCGCCGGATAGGTGAAGAGCCCGGCCCGCACCGTCTCGTTCTCGCCGGCTTTGTCCTTGAACTGGGTCATGCGACGCAGCTCGCCGAAGGTGACCGTGCACTCCATGAGCCAGGCCAGCCGGGGGTGCTCGGGCACGTGGCTCTGGACGAACAAGGTGCAGCGGGCCGGGTCGAGCCCGGCGGCCAGCAGCTCCACGGCCAGGTCGAAGGTGGCGCGCCTGAGCGCCGCCGGGTCGAACTCCTCGGTCATGGCGTGCAGGTCGGCGATGAAGAAGAAGGCGTCGTGGCGGTCCTGGTCGGTGACCCAGGTCCGAAAGGCACCGAGGTAGTTGCCGACGTGCGCCTCGCCGCTGGACTTGATCCCCGACAGCACTCTGGCCATGGCCGGTCATGGTACGGCGCCGTCGCCGGCCCCCGGCGCACAGGCCCGGCCATACGCGGCCGGCCGAGAGCGCTCCGGTAGGGTCGTGGCGTGGCCGCCCACGTCCGCACCCCGGTGTTCGACGGCCCCTTCGACCTGCTGCTCCAGCTCGTCTCCGAGCACAAGCTCGACATCTACGAGATCCCCCTCGGCGAGGTGGTCGACGCCTTTGTGGCCGAGCTGTCGGGGCTCGAGCACATGGACCTCGAGCGCTGCAGCGAGTTCCTCGTCATCGCCGCCGTCCTCGTGGAGCTCAAGTCCCGGGCCCTGCTCCCGGGACCCGGCGAGATCGAGGACGACGAGGAGCTGGCAGGCTTCGACGAGCGCGACCGCCTGTTGGCCCGCCTCTACGAGCTGGCCGCCTATGCCTCGGCGGCCGACGCCTTCGCCCTGCTCATCGACGGCGCCGCCCGCAGCGTCCCCCGTAGCGCCGGGTTGGACGAGGCGTTTCGGGACCTGGCACCCGACCTGCTGGCGGGGGTCACCCCCGAGCAGCTGGCCGCCGCCTACCTGCTCTCGGTGCAGACCCAGGCACCACCCGCCCTCGATCTGTCGCACGTCACGGTGGAAGCCGTCACCGTGTCGGAGGCCGTGGCCGAGCTGTGCGAGCGCCTCCCCGAGGAGGGCACCGTCAGCTTCCGGGAGCTGACTGGCCACTGCAGCACCCGTATGCAGGTGATCGTTCGGTTCCTGGCCCTGCTCGAGCTGTGCAAGCGGGGGTGGGTCAGCCTCGACCAGGGCACCACCTTCGGCGACCTGGTCGTGACCTGGACGGGGGCACCGGCCGGCGACCGGGCGCAGGACGCCGAGCCCGGAGTGGAGGAGTACGAGGGATGAGCCGTCTGTGACCCTGCCCGAGGAGCAACGGGCCATCGAGGCGGTGGTCATGTCGGCCGTGGAGCCGGTCCCCGAGGGGCTGCTCGCCGAGCTGCTCGAGCTGCCCGTCGACAAGGTGAGCACCGCCTGCCGGGAGCTCGCCGCCCTCTACGAGGCCGAGGGCCGCGGCTTCGTGCTGGCCTACGTGGCCGGCGGCTGGCGGCTGCAGACGCACCCGGACATGGCGCCCTTCGTGGAGCGCTTCGCCATGGAGGGGGTCTCGGCCCGCCTCTCCGCCGCCGCCCTGGAGACGCTGGCCATCGTCGCCTACAAGCAGCCCGTGTCGCGCGGACAGATCGCCGCGCTGCGTGGGGTGAACGTCGACGGGGTGGTGCGCCTGCTGCACCAGCGCGGCTACATCACGCCCGTGGGCCAGGCACCGGGCCCGGGGCAGCCGGTGCTGTACGGCACCACCCCCGCCCTGCTCGAGAAGCTGGGCCTGGGATCGCTCGCCGACCTGCCGCCCGTGGAGGAGCTGATCCCCGGCGCCGAGGTCATGGACCGGCTCGAGGAGCGCCTGCGCCCCGGGCAGGATGCCTGAGGAAGGCGAGCGCCTCCAGAAGATCCTGGCCCGGGCCGGCTACGGCAGCCGCCGGGCGTGCGAGGAGCTGATCGCCGCCGGGCGCGTCACCGTCAACGGCGAGCGGGCCCTACTGGGGCGACGGGTCGACCCGGGCGCCGACGAGGTGGCGGTGGACGGGGCGCCGGTCTCGGTCCTGCCCGGGCTCGTGCACTACCTGGTCAACAAGCCCCTCGGCGTGATCACCTCGGCCACCGATCCCGAGGGCCGGCCCACCGTGCTGGGCCTGGTGCCGCTGGCGCCGCGCGTGTTCCCCGTGGGCCGCCTCGACGCCGACACCGAAGGCCTGCTCGTGCTCACCAACGACGGGGAGCTCGCCCAGCGCCTCAGCCACCCCTCCTTCGGCGTGGACAAGGAGTACCTGGCCGAGGTGCGCGGCGAGCCCGGTGCCGCCGCCCTGCGCGCCCTGCGCCGCGGGGTGGAGCTGGAGGACGGCCCCACGGCCCCGGCCAAGGTCACCGTGCTGTCGCCGGGCGTGCTGCGCCTGGTCGTCCACGAAGGACGCAACCGCCAGGTGCGCCGCATGTGCGAGGCGGTGGGCCACCCTGTGGTGCGCCTGCTGCACCAGCGCGGCTTCTTCACGCCCGTGGGCCAGGCACCGGGCCCGGGGCAGCCGGTGCTGTACGGCACCACCCCCGCCCTGC
>JBJKRZ010000314.1:0-3077 GCA_046704365.1 Acidimicrobiales bacterium
GTCCTGCCCGTCTTCGGCCTCAAGGTGGGCCAGACGGCCGCCTCCGCCGAGGCCAAGACCGGGCCGGCGTACGCCAGCTACCAGCTGCTCCGGCGCGGCGGCGTGCCCGCCGGGGTGCTCACCCCCATGGACGTGCTGACCTCGGCGGCCGTCGGCCAGGCCGTCGCCGCCCAGCTGGCCGCCGTGCCCGGCATCCACAGCGCCGTGGTGCCCCGAGGCCCGTCGGGCAACCGGGGCGGGACCTCCGACGTCGTGGTCATCCCCGAGGTGGAGACCGTGAACAACGCCACCCTCGCCCCCGTGCGCGCCGTGCAGGCCGTCACCAGGAGCGAGCCGGGGGTGATCGGCGTGGCCGGGATCGGGCCCATCCAGCAGGACTACAGCCACGCCGTGTTCGGCCACTTCCCCCTCATGTTCAGCCTCATCGCCATCGTCACCTTCTTGCTGCTCGCCCGCGCTTTCCGGTCGCTGGTGCTCGCCGCAAAGGCGGTGGTGCTCAACTTGCTGTCCATGGCCGCCACCTTCGGGCTCCTCACCTGGTTCTGGCAGGAGGGACACGGCTCGTCCGCCGTCTTCGGCATCCCGGCCACCGGTGCCATCACCTTTTGGGTGCCCCTCATGGTCTTCGCCTTCCTCTTCGGGCTGTCCATGGACTACGAGGTGTTCATCCTCACCCGCGTGCGCGAGGAGTACGACCGTCGGGGCGACACGGCAGGGGCCGTGGTGGAGGGGTTGGGCCGCACCGGTCGGCTCGTGACGAGCGCCGCGCTCATCTTGTTCCTGGCCTTCGCCTCGCTGGCCTCGGCTCCGATCACCGACGTCAAGGTGCTGGCCACGGGCCTCGGGGCGGGGATCCTCCTCGACGCCACCGTGGTGCGTGCACTGCTCGTCCCCGCCCTCGTGTCACTGCTCGGGCGGTGGAACTGGTGGCTGCCGTCGCCGGTGGCCCGGGTACTGGGCGTCCGTACCTCGCCGGCCCTGGCCGGAGTCGCCGACGCGGCGGCGGCCTCGTGAGAGCCCCCGGTGCCGGGCCGACCGGCGAGTGGGGCGGGCCGTCCATCTTCGTGGAGGACCTCGCCAAGTCCTTCGGCTCCGTGGAGGCGCTGCGCGGCATCGACCTCGTCGTCGAACGGGGCAAGGTGCTCGGCCTGCTCGGGCCCAACGGGGCCGGCAAGACCACCGCCGTCAAGATCCTCACCACGTTGCTGGCACCTGACGGGGGACGAGCCCTCGTCGAGGGCCGCGACGTCGTGCGCTCGCCGGCAGCCGTGCGCGAGATCATCGGCCTGGCCGGCCAGTCGGCCGCCATCCAGGAGGAGCTCACGGGCAGAGAGAACCTCGAGATCATGGGGCGGCTGTACCACCTCGACCCCGCCACCCGACGGGAGCGCGCCGAGGACCTGCTCGAGCGCTTCGAGCTCCTCGAGGCGGCCGACCGGCCCACCAAGGGGTACTCGGGGGGCATGCAGCGCCGCCTCGACCTCGCCCTCAGCCTGGTGGCCCGCCCCCAGGTGCTGTTCCTCGACGAGCCCACGACGGGACTCGACCCCCGCAGCCGCCTCGGCATGTGGGACGTCATCCGTGAGCTCGTCTCGACGGGCACGACGCTGTTGCTCACCACCCAGTACCTCGAAGAGGCCGACGAGTTGGCCGACGAGATCGTGGTCATCGTCCATGGCCTGGTGATCGCCGCCGGTACCGCCCGGGAGCTCAAGAACCGCATCGGCGGCGACATCCTCGAGTTCGTCGTGGCCGAGCGTCACCGCCTGGGCGAGGCGACCGAGGCGGTGGGCCCGCTGTCGGACGCCGAGCCCGCCGTCGACTCCGAGGCCGCCCGGGTCAGCCTGCCCGTGGGCGAGAGCGGCTCGAGCGCCCTGGTGGAGACGGTGCGGCGCCTCGACGCTCTCGGCATCCACACCGAAGGGCTCGCCATCCGCCGGCCCTCGCTCGACGACGTGTTCCTGGCCCTCACCGGCCACGGCACCGAGCAGTCCCCCCAGGCGCCGGCGCACGCCCGGCGCAAGGCGGGGCGCCAGCGCGGATCGGAGCGAGCGTGACGAGCACCGCTGTGTCCTCGCCTGTCGCCCTGGAGGTGCCCAGCCCGCCGGCCGCCGAGCGTTTCCAGCGCGCCGTGGCCGACACGGCCACCCTCACGCGCCGCGAGCTGCTCATCTGGTTCCGCAATCCCGCCTTCGTGTTCTTCACCTTCGTCCAGCCGGTGATGTTCGTCCTGCTGTTCCGCTACGTCTTCGGTGGCGCCATCCCCGTGAAGGTCCCCGGTGGGTACGTGAACTTCCTCATGCCCGGGGCCATTGCCCAATCGGCCGCTTTCGCCTCCTTCGGCACGGCCATCTCCCTGGCCCGCCAGCTGCAGAAGGGGGTGATCGACCGGTACCGGGCCATGCCCATGGCGCGCTCGGCCCCGCTGCTGGGGCGCCTCGTGGCCGACACCCTGCGCATCGTCGTGACGGTCCTCGTGATCCTGGCCGTCGGCTACGCCGTGGGGTTCCGGTTCCAGAACGGGGCCGAGCCCGCTGTCCTCATGGTGCTTTTGAGCGTCGCCTTCGGCGTCACCATCTGCACCATCAGCGCCTTCGTGGGCCTGGCCATCAAGGACGAGGAGTCGGTGGGCTCCTTCGGGCTGGTATGGCTGTTCCCGCTCACCTTCGTGAGCTCTGCCTTCGTCACCGTCGGCTCCATGCCGGGCTGGTTGCAGGCCTTCGCCAAGAACCAGCCGGTGACGATCGTGATCGACGAGATGCGCTCGCTCGCCCTGGGCGGGCCCCTGGTGCTGCACGCCTGGCAGAGCGCGCTGTGGCTGGCCGGGATCGTGGCGGTGTTCGTTCCCCTGGCTGTGCGGGCCTACCGGCGCGCCGGCTGAGCTGCCTGCCCCGGGCCGAGCCTGCCCCCGGCCGAGCCTGCCCCGGGCCGAGCCTGCCTGCCCCGGCCCGAGCCCCCGGCCCGAGCCCCCGGCTGGTGCCGGGCACCGGGCCGCTATCGTCGACGAGGACGCCACCGACACCCGCCCCCGTCGCCCCGCGAACGCCGCGGCGCCGGCGCGCAGCCCCCCGAGAGCG
>JBJKRZ010000315.1:0-9860 GCA_046704365.1 Acidimicrobiales bacterium
GGCCAGGGCCCGGCACGATGCCTCCCAGGCCAGGGTCAAGGTGTCTTCGTCGGCGTCGCACACCGCCACCGATCCCCGCCCCGAGCCGGCGCTCCAGGCGCTCGACACCTCGGCCCGCGACAAGCGCAGGCCGGGGGCGGCCACGCCCACCCCGAGGACGCCCACCGGTCGCAGCGAGACGCCGCCGGGGGACCGGGTCATCGGGGCACCTGCTTCCAGCCCGACCCCGCCGGGGTGCGGCCACCGAGAAGGGCGCCGCCCACGAAGTTGCGTTGGATCTCCACCGTGCCCGCCCCGATGCACAGGCCGCGCACGTCGCGATAGGCCCGCTCCACCGGGTACTCGCGCGAGTAGCCGTAGCCCCCCAGCAGTTGCAGCGCCTCGTCGCACACGTACTTGGCCGCCAGGTTGCAGGCGATCTTGGCCATGGCCGACTCGAGCGGCGGCGGGGTGCCGGCCCCGCCGGCCAGCACCAGAGCACGTTGGAGCAGCAGGCGGGCGCTCTCGAGCGACACGGCCATGTCGGCGATCTTCCACTGCAGCCCCTGCAACTTGGCGAGGGGCGTGGTCCCCGACGAGCGCTCGTGCATGTAGCCCATGGCGTACTCGAGCGCCCCCTGGGCCGCCCCCAGGCACATCGCCGCGTTCCCGCAGCGCTCGTGGTTGATGTGGGCCAAGAGCGTCTTGAGCCCCGAGTTGTCGGCCGGGTGGCCGGCCACCAGCACGTCGCCGGGGTCGATGCGCACGCCGTCGAAGGCCAGCTCGGCCTCGGTACATCCCCGCAGGCCCATCTTGCGGTGGGTGCCCGCCACCGACACGCCCTTCTTCGACAGGTCGACCACCACGGCCCCGATGCCCTTGCCGGTGCCGGGCTCCGATCCCGGGAACCGGCACCACACCAGGCAGGCCACGGCTTTGTGACCGCCCGTCACGTAGTTCTTGTAGGCCTCGAGCCGCCAGCCGTCGCCCTCGGGGACGAGATGGGCCCGCATGGCGGTCGCCGCCGAGCCGGCGTCGGGCTCGGTGATGCCGATGCAGAACAGCTCGCCCGAGGCGGCCTGGGGCAGCCACCGCCGACGCAGGTCCTCCGATCCCAGGTGCTCGATGGCCCGGGGCGGGCCGTTGAAGACCAGCTGGCACAAGATGGCGCTCGAGACGTCGGCCCGGGCCAGCTCCTCGAGCACGATGGCCCCCTCCACGTCGCCCATGCCCATGCCCCCGTAGGCCTCGCCCACGGTCACCGTGAACAGCTCGGCCTTGCGCAGGGCGGCTAGGGACTCCTCGGCGAACTCCTCGGTCTCGTCCCAGTGCGCGGCGTGAGGGGCGATGTCGCGCTCGGCCACGTCGCGCGCCAGCTTGCGCAGGGCGGCGCGGTCCTCGTCGTCGTGGAGCGGAATGGCCTCGCCCGGGGCCTCCCTGGCATCATCGTTCCCTGACATCACCGTCAGGAAAGTTACTACAGTGGTGCGCCTGCTCCGCCTGGCCCCAGGCCGACGCGGACACGAGACGAGCGGGCACGAGACAAGGAGGTGGGCGCGTGACCCGGGAGTTCCACGACATCCGTCGCCAGGGCCGCGCCGTCGTGGCCAAAGAAGTGGAGGAGTTCATGGCCGAGCTCTCCACCTTGCAAAGCGAGATCTGCACGGCCGAGAACATGCGTGGGAGGCGGTCGCCGACGGCTCGCTGTCGGAGGAGCACCTGCGACGCTTCTGCAAGGAGTACTACTTCGAGCCAGCACTTCGCTCACTGGCTCCAGAACCTGGCCGACGAGCCGGGCGCCCTGCGGCGCAAGGGAGGCTGAGCGGTGGGTCTTCGTGAAGCGGTGGTCGTCGACGCCCGGCGCACCTTCTTCGGCAGGCGTGGCGGGGCCCTGGCCAACTGGCACCCGGCGGACCTCCTGGCCCACAGCCTCACCGACCTGGTGCAGCGCACCGGCGTCGACCCCGAGCGGGTGGACGACGTGATCGGGGGCTGCATCACCCAGGTGGGCGAGCAGGGTGCCAACGTCACCCGCAACGCCTGGGTGGCCGCCGGGCTGCCCCAGTCGGTGCCGGGCACCACCGTCGACCGTCAGTGCGGCTCCTCCCAGCAGGCCGTGCACTTCGCCGCCGCCGGCATCGTGGCCGGTCACTACGACCTGGTCGTCGCCTGCGGGGTGGAGTCCATGTCCCGGGCCCCTCTGGCCTCCAACGCCAAGGGCGGCGTGGGGCCCTTCCCCCCGTCGTTCCTGGACGTGATCGACAACCGCCTGTGGATGCAGTTCCGAGTGGCCCAGGTCCTGGCCGATCGCTGGAAGATCACCCGCGAGGAGATGGACGCCTACGCGCTCGAGAGCCACCGCCGCGCCGCGCTGTCCACCGACAGCGGGCATTTCGCCAAGGAGGCCATCGCCGTGCCCGTCAAGGACGAGGACGGCAACCTGACCGGGGCGGTGCTTGAGGCCGACGAGGGCATCCGGCGCGACACGACCATGGAGAAGCTGGCCGCCCTCCCCCCGGCCCAGGGGTGGGAGCCCGACACCGCTCCCGACATCACGGCCGGCAACTCCTCGCAGACGACCGACGGGGCGGCCGCCATGTTGCTGGCCGAGCGCTCCGTGGCCGAGAAGCTGGGCCTGGCGGCGCGGGCCCGCTTCGCCGGCTTCGCCGTGGCCGGGGAGGACGCCGCGATCATGCTCTCCGCCCCTGTGCCGGCCACCCGCAAGCTCCTGGAGCGCACCAAGATGAAGGTCGACGACTTCGACGCCGTCGAGTGCAACGAGGCCTTCGCCTCCATCGCCCTCATGTGGGCGCGGGCCTTCTCCCCCGATCCCGACGTGTTCAACCCCCGGGGCGGGGCCATCGCCATCGGCCACCCCCTGGGAGCGAGCGGCGTGCGCATCATGACGACCCTGCTCAACCAGCTGGAGTCGACCGGCGGCCGCTACGGGTTCCAGACCATGTGCGAGGGCGGCGGGCAGGCCAACGCCACCGTCATCGAGCGCCTGGCCTAGCAGGCTCCGCACCCGACGGCCGTGGACTTCACCTTCAGCCCCGAGCAGGAGGACCTCCGCCAGGCGGTGCGCAGCGCCTTGGCGGCCGAGGCGCCGTCGGCCTATGTGCGGTCCATGATCGACGACCCGGTCGGCGTCACGCCCGCGCTGTGGTCGACCATGGCCGAGCTGGGCTGGCTGGGTGTGCTGGTGCCGGAGTCGGCGGGCGGGCTCGGCCTGGGCCTGCTCGACGTGGTGGTGCTCCAAGAGGAGCTGGGCAAGCTCCCCTTCCCCGGGCCCTTCACCTCCTCGGCGGTGTGCGCCACCCTCGCCGCCCTGCGCCTGGGCGCGCACGACCTGCTCGCCGACCTGGCCGCCGGGAGACGGCGGGGCACGGTGGCGGTGGAGGAGGGCGGCGCCGGCGACCCCCTCGACGGCGTGCGCACCACGGCCAAGGCCGACGGGGGGAGCTGGTTGCTCAGCGGGACCAAGCCGGTGGTGCTCGACGGGGCGGGAGCCGACTGGGCGCTGGTGGTGGCCGACGAGGGCGAGGGCCTGGCCACGTTCCTGGTGGAGGATCCTGCCGGCGAGCCGGTGCCGGGCCTCGACGTGACCCGCAAGGTGGCGCGCCTGTCGCTCGAGGGGCGCCGGGCCAGGCGGGTGGGCCCGCCGGGGGACCAGCGCGCCCTGTGGGCACGGGTGGTCGACGACGTCGACGTGGCCTTGTGCGCCGAGATGGTGGGCACCGCCGAGCGGGCCCTCGAGCTGGCCGTGGAGTACGCCAAGGTGCGGGTGCAGTTCGACCGGCCCATCGCCACCTTCCAGGCCATCAAGCACAAGGCGGCGGACATGCTCCACCACCTCGAGCTGGCGCGCGTCGGCACCCACTACGCCGCCTGGGCGTCGGACACCGACAGCCCCGATCGCCAGCGCGCCGCCGCCATGGCCAAGGGCTACGCCGGCGAAGCGGCTGTGGCTGTGACCGCCGAGGCCATCCAGATTCACGGGGGCGTGGGCTTTACCTGGGACGTGGACTGCCACCTGCTCTACCGGCGTGCCAAGCAGGACGACGTCCTGTTCGGTTCCCAGGGCTACCAGCGCCGTCGGTTGGCCTGCCTGCTCCTGGACTGACTGGGCTTCAGCTGATGGCCAGGCGTGGGCCCACGTGGGCCACGCGGCTGGGAACGGGATGGCCGAGCAGCTGCTCCGCCAGGGCGCTGGCATCGGTCAGGCGGTCGAGGGCGATCCCGCTGTCGATCCCCAGGTCGTCGAGGAGGGCCACGAAGTCCTCGGTGGCGAGGTTGCCCGCTGCCCCGGCGGCGAAGGGCGAGCCGCCCAGGCCGCCCACCGAGGTGTCGAAGCGGCGCACGCCGAGCTGCATGGCGGCGTAGGCGTTGAGCAAGCCCGTGCCGCGCGTCTCGTGCAGGTGCAGGCCCACGTCGTTGCCCGTGGCGGCCAGCACCTCTTCGAGGACCCGGGGAGTGGCCATGCCGGTGGTGTCGGCCAGGGTCAGTGCCGAGGCGCCCGCCTGGAAGAGGCGCTGGCCCAGCGAGTCCACGTCGGAGGCAGCGATGTCGCCCTCGTAGGGAGAGCCGAAGGCGCACGACACCACGGCGTCGACGGGCACGCCGGCCGAGGATGCCAGGGCGCTGATCCCGGCGATGGCCTCGAGCGACTGGTCGATGGTCATGTGCACGTTGCGCTCGTTGTACTGCGCCGAGGCGGCGATGGTGACGGTGAGCTCGTCCACCCCCGCCTCGAGCGCCATCTCGGCGCCGCGCACGTTGGGCACCAGGGCCGTCACCGTCAGGACGTCGGAAGGCGCCATGGCGGCGAGAACCTCCTCGGGCTGCGCCATGGCGGGGACGGCCCTGGGGGAGACGAAGCTCACCGCCTCGATCCACCGGAGCCCGGCGGCGACGAGGGCGGCCACCAGAGCGGCCCTTTGCCCGGGCTCGAGCGGTGCCTCCGCCTGCAGGCCGTCTCGGGGGCCGACCTCGCGGATGCGCACGCCCGAGGGCAATCCGCCTGTCACGGCCGGCGGCACCGGCTGGGGGGCGAGCGCCTCACCGGAGCCCGGCGTCGGCGAGGGCCTCGAGCACGCCCTGGAGGGCACCGGGGTCGGTCAAGGCGTCGACCGACATGGCCTCCTCGGGGCGGGCCCCGAGCAGGATGCGGCGGATGGGCACCTCCACCTTCTTGCCGTTGAGCGTCCTGGGCAGGGCTCCCACGCCCACGATGCGGTCCGGCACGTGGCGGGGCGAGAGCTCCTGGCGGATGTGCGAGCGGATGCGCTCCTCGAGCCCCGAGGCGAGGGCCACGGCGCCGACACCGACACCGTCTCCCCTCGTGGTCGGGACGACGAGCAGGACGAGCTCGCCCCGGCGTCCCAGCTCGCTCGTGTCCACCACCAGGGCGTCGCTCACGTCGGGCAGCGACTCCACGACCCGGTAGAACTCGGCGGTGCCCATGCGCACGCCGCCCCGGTTCAAGGTGGCGTCCGAGCGCCCGTACACCACGGCCGAGCCCTCGGAGGTGATCTTCACCCAGTCGCCGTGTCGCCAGACGCCGGGGAAATGGGCGAAGTAGCTGTCGTGCAGCCGCCGGCCGTCCTCGTCGCCCCACAGGGCCACGGGCATGGACGGCATGGGGGCGGTGACCACCAGCTCGCCCACCTTGCCCACCACCGGGCGGCCCTCGGGGTCGAAGGCGGCCACCGAGGCGCCCAGGGCCCGGCACTGCAGCTCGCCGGCCCGCACGGGGAGCAAGGGGCAGGAGGCCAGGAAGGCGCTGCACACGTCGGTGCCTCCCGACACCGAGCCCACGAGCACGTCGTCGCCCACCTCCTCGGTGGCCCAGGCGAAGCCCTCGGGCGACAGCGGTGCCCCCGTGGACCCGATGCTGCGCACGGCCAGCCGGTGGTCGCGGCGCGGCGACACACCGGCGCGGCGGCATGCCTCGAGGAAGGGGGCGCTGGTGCCGAAGTAGCCGATGGACTCGTCGGCCGCCAGCTGCCACAGGCGCTCGGGGCCCGGCCAGAAGGGATCGCCGTCGTAGCAGACGATGGTGGCACCCACGAGCAGCCCGCCCACGAGGAAGTTCCACATCATCCAGCCGGTGGTGGTGAACCAGAAGAAACGCTCACCGGGGCCCAGGTCGCTGTGCAGGGCCAGGGCCTTCAGGTGCTCGAGCACGATGCCCCCGTGACCGTGCACGATGGCCTTGGGCAGCCCCGTCGTCCCCGACGAGTACAGGATCCACAGGGGGTGCCCGAAGGGCACGCGCCGTGGATCGATCATTGCCGGCTCGGACACGAGCTCGTCCCAGCCGAGTCGCCGAACGCGGCCGCCCCGCAACTCCGGTGAGGAGGATGCCCGCCCTTCGTCGTCTGGCGCCGGCACCACGACGCTGGCCTCGAGGCCAGGCAGGGAGGCCTCCAGGTGTGCGAGCTTCTCGCCCAGCTCGTAGCGCCGGCCCCCGTAGCGGTAGGCCTCGGCGCACAAGAGCACCTTGGGCTCGATCTGGCGGAAGCGGTCGGCCATGCTGGGGGCGCCGAACTCGGGAGCGCAGCTCGACCACACTGCTCCCAGCGAAGCTGTGGCGAGGAAGGCGACCACCGCCTCGGCGCCGTTGCCGAGGACGGCAGCGACCCTGTCGCCCCGCTGCACGCCGAGACGGCGCAGTCCCTCGGCCGCCGCCCCCGCCTGGTCCAGGAGCTGGCCGTAGGTGAAGCTGCGGCGTCCGCCCCCCTCGGTCACAGCCACGAGCGCTTCGCCAGCACTGTCGTGGCGGGTGACCTGCTCCACGTAGTTGAGCTCGAGGTCGGGGAACCACGAGGCGCCCTCGGCGCCGTCGCCCCAGCGCAGCACCGTGGAGCGGCTGCCCTCGAAGGGCACCTGGAAGTACGAGAGCACCGCCGACCAGAACTCCGACAGGTGGTCCACCGACCACCGCCACAGATCGGCGTAACCGGTGAAGGCGAACCCCTCGTGCTCGTCCAGCCAGCGGAGGAAGGTGGTCACCTTGGCCTGCCCGATCCTGGCCAGGGAGGGCTCCCACAGCAAGGTGCCCTCCGTCACCGGTTGCGTCAGGGAAGCTCTCTCCGTCACCGGGCCACAGGTTACGGGCAGCAGCGGGTCAGGGGACGGGCTCGCCCACCAGGGTCTTGCGAACTTCGGCCTTGAGCACCTTCCCCGTGGCGTTGCGGGGGAGCTCGTCGGGGACCTCGATGGGACTGGGTGCCTTGTTGTGGGCCAGGTGCTCGGCGCAGTGCTCGCGCAGCTCCTCGGGTGTGGCCCCGGCGCCGGGGACGAGCACCACGACGGCGGCGACGTCCTCACCGAGCACAGCGTGCGGCACGCCGACCACGGCCGCCTCCAGGACGTCCGGGTGGTCCAGCAGTACCGCTTCGACGTCGACGGCGTGGATGTTGTTCCCGCCGCGGATGATGACGTCCTTCTTGCGCCCGACGATGTAGAGATACCCCTCGTCGTCCATCCGCCCCAGGTCCCCGGTGTGCAGCCAGCCGTCCTTCCAGGTGCTGGCCGTGGCCTCGGGGTCCCGGTAGTACTCCCGCTGGCGTCCCGCCATGCGCATGATGACCTCGCCCACCTCGCCCCGGGCGACCTCGGCGCCGTCCTCGTCGACGAAGCCGACCTCGAGGGGCGGCATCGGCTTACCCACCGAGCCGATGCGCTTGAGCGACTCACCCTTGGGCATGGCGCAGAAGGCGGCGCCGGCCTCGGTCATGCCGTAGCTGTTGGACACGGCTGCCTCGGGCATGCGCTCCTGCATGACGCGCAGGGTGGCGGGTGCCAGGGGTGCACTGCCGATGGCGCACAGCTCGATGGAGGAGAGGTCGACCTCGGCGAATCGGGGGTGGGCAACGAGCAGCTGGGCCATGGAGGGGACGAGGAACACGAACTGCGGTCGGCGGTCCTCCACCACCTCCAGCCAGCGGCCGGCGTCGAAGCGCGGCTGGTAGATGCCGTAGAGGCCCAGCTGCATGGGGTTGTAGACGAAGCCGATGCCGGCGAAGGTGAACAGGGGGCTGGCGTGCATCCAGCACCCTCCGTTCAGGTGGGGGTTGGGCGGTCCCGGTATGAGCGCGGCGTTGCGATGCCGGATGGCCACTCCCTTGGGAGTGCCGGTGGTGCCCGAGGTGTAGAGGATGTCGGCCAGGTCCTCTTCGTCCAGGGGGACCTGGAGCGGCGCCGGGTCCTTTGAGGCGGCTGCGTCGCCCCACGACCAGGCCGGCTCGCCGGTCTCCTCGGATGCGGGAGCGACGAGCACTCGCCGCACGGAAGGGACCGAGATCTCCAGCTGGTGTGCGCTGGGGGCGCGGCTCTGGTCCGAGAGGATCACCGCCACCTCGGCATGGCCGAAGAGGCGCGTGAGCTCGTCCTCCGACAGCCGGGTGTTGGTGGGGACCGCCACGGCCCCGGCCTTGTGCACCGCCGAGTAGGCCACCATGAACCGCAGAGCGTCGGTGGCCTCGAGGTACAGCGAGACGCGCTCGCCTTTTTCCAGCCCGGCGTCGACGAGGGACCGGGCCAGGCGGTTGGACTCCGACTCCCACTGGCCGAAGGTCATCTGGCCCCCGTCGACCACCAGGTAGGCCACCTGGTCGGAGAAGTCGGCCGCCATGGCCCGCAGGTGGTCGGTGAGCAGCGTCACCTCAGGTACCGCCGTCGAGGGTCACGCAACGGCGGGCGAACCGCCAGCCTCCGTCGGTGCGCACGAGCTCGTCGTGGTAGCGACCGCTGCGGTCGAGATGGGTGCGCCGCTCGTCGGGACCGGCGTCTGGCCCGGGGCGCTTCAAGGTGACGATCGTCACGTCCTGTACGGCCCGGTCGCCGTCCACCTCCACGGTGGCGTCGACCGTGACGTGCACGATCCCATAGGGCACGCTGCGGCACAGGGCCACCAGCCCGTCCCGCCCCTGGGCCATCACCCGGCCCCCCACCTCCATGACCCCGTCCTCGGTGAAGGTGGCGGCGAAACCCTCGGCGTCGCCGTCGTCGAAGCTCCGGTTGTAGCGGGCGGTGAGCTCGCGGATCCTCGTCCGTTCGGCCAGCCAGCGCAGCTCGGGATCCACCGCCAACCTCCTCCTCCAACACCTCGCCGCCGAGGCGCCGACGATAGCGCGCCGCCGCCGTTCTCCGACACGCGTGTCAGGTTTGGCGCCGGGGTCTGCTGCGGGCCCAGACCGCCGGCCCGGCGCCTGTCAGCGCGAGGGCAGGGCGAAGGCCGACAGGGCACAGAAGTGGAGGGCGGCTCCCACCACCGTGCAGGCGTGGAAGACCTCGTGGTAGCCGAACACGCCCGGTAGCGGGTCGGGACGGCGGCGGGCGTAGACCAGCGCCCCCGTGCTGTACGCGGCGCCGCCCGCCACGAGCAGTGCGAACCCTCCTGCCCCGAGACCGGCCAGCAGCTGGGGGAGCACGCTCAGGGCGGACCAGCCCACCACCACGTAGGGCAGGGCCACCGCCCACTTGGGCAGCTCCAGCCACACCTGGCGGACGGCGATGCCCGCTGCCGCACCCCCCCACACCAGGCACAGCACGACCACCTGGGGCCACCCGGAGAGCGCCAGGGCGGCCACGGCCGTGTAGGTGCCGGCGATGCCGAGGAAGATCGTGGCGTGGTCGGCGCGGCGCATCCGCCTGCGGGCCACCGGGCTCCAGCGGACACGGTGGAAGGCGGCGCTCACACCGAAGAGGCCCACCATGGTGAGGCTGTAGATGCTCAGCGCCGCCGCCGACCAGGGCCCCGGTGCCTGCGCCGCCAGCAGCGGGCCCCCCACAGCCATGGCCAGGGCGGCGCCCACGTGCAGCCAGCCCCGCAGCAAGGGCCGGCGGGCGACGTCGGGCCCTGGTGACGCCTCGAG
>JBJKRZ010000316.1:0-14230 GCA_046704365.1 Acidimicrobiales bacterium
GCGGGCGGGCGGGATGCGCTGGCCGCGCCGGTTGCGCACGGGTCGGGGCGGGCGGGACATCAGGGCGGCGACGGCGGTCGGTGGCCGATGGCGACGAGCAGGCGGTCGGTCGCCTCGTAGGGGTCGAGCCGGTGCTCCACGACGTCGTCGACGAGGCCGCCCAGCTCGCTCGAGGAGAGCAGGGCCTCGACGTCCCTCTCGACGCGGGCAGCCAGCACGGAGCGGAACTCGCGCTGGAGTCTGGACCGGCGCTTGCGCGCCAGAGCACCGTCAGCCGCCAGGTGCTCCTGATGGCGGAGGATCTCCTGCCACAGATGGTCCACCCCCCGGTCGACGGTGGCCACCGTCTCCACCACGGGGGGCCGCCACGCCCCGGCTGCGCTCAGGTCGAGCATCTGCTCGAGGTCGCGCCGGGTCTCACGCGCCCCGGGGTTGTCGGCCTTGTTGATCACGAACACGTCCGCCGTCTCGAGCAGCCCGGCCTTGTTGGCCTGTATGGCGTCGCCCCAGCGAGGGTTCACCACCACCACCGTGGTGTCGGTGGCCGAGGCCACCTCCACCTCCACCTGTCCCACGCCCACCGTCTCCACCAGCACGAGAGGCAGACCAGCGGCCGCCAACACCCGCAGTGCCTCGGGGACGGCCAGCGCCAGCCCCCCCAGGTGCCCGCGGGTGGCCATGGAGCGGATGAAGACCTCGGCGTCGAGGGCGTGCTCCTGCATGCGCACCCGGTCGCCCAGGATGGCGCCGCCCGAGAAGGGCGAGGTGGGGTCGACGGCCAGCACCCCCACGGGCCCGCCCTGGGCCCGGACGGCGGAGATCAGGCGGTCGACGAGCGTCGACTTGCCTGCGCCCGGAGCGCCGGTGATGCCCACGGTGGCGGCCTCCCGGCCGCTGCGGTAGGCGAGCGCCGCCACCTGGCGGCTGGGGGGTCCTCCCCGCTCCACCAGGGAGAGCAGGCGGGCCAGGGAACGCCGGTCTCCGTCGGCGGCGGCCGACAACAGCTGTTCGGGGGAGCTCGTGCCCGGGTGGGCGTCGGAGGGGGGCGCCATGGCCCTCAGAGCACGGAGACGTCGGCGCCCAGCGAACGGAACTTGCCGGCGAAGTCCTCGTAACCGCGCTGGACGTGGGCGGCGTCGGCCACCACCGTCTCGCCTTCCGCCACCAACCCGGCGAGGACCAGGGCGGCTCCGGCGCGGATGTCGGGGGCGCGCACGGGCGCACCCTGGAGCACCCTCACGCCGCGCACCACGGCGTGATGACCCTCGGTGCGGATATCGGCGCCCATGCGCCGCAGCTCGTCGACGTAGCGGAAGCGGCCGGAGAAGAGGTTCTCGCTCACGATCCCGACCCCGTCGGCCACGGCGAGCATGGTGACCAGCAACGGTTTGTAGTCGGTCGCCACCCCCGGGTACGGCAGGGTGGCCACGTCCACACTGTGCAGGCGCCCCTCCGCCACGGCACGCAGCCCGTCCGGCACCAGCGAGATCTCCACGCCCATGGCCCCCATCTTGCGCAGGAGCATGTCCATGTGCTGCGGACGGGCATCCGTCACCACGATCTCGCCGCCCGCCAGACCGCACGCCGCCAACAACGTGGCCGACACCACCCGGTCGGGGATGACCCGATGGGGCGCCGGGGCAGGGTGCAACTCCTCGGTGCCCTCCACCACCACGTGCGACGTCCCCGCCCCCGAGATGGACGCCCCCATCGACACCAGCATCTCGGCCAGGTCCGCCACCTCAGGCTCGCGGGCGGCGTTCTCGATCACCGTGGTCCCCTTGGCCAGCACCGCCGCCATGAGCAGGTTGTCGGTGGCGGTGTGGCTGGGGTACTCGAGCACCACCCGCGAGCCCACCAGGCGGGCCGGGGTACCGGGGATGCGGCCGTGGATGTCGCCGTGCACGGTGGCGAAGGAGGCGCCCATGAGCGACAAGCCGTGCAGGTGGATGTCGATGGGGCGGCTGCCGAAGTCGTCACCTCCGGGCAAGGGGACGCTGGCCTCCCCTTCGCGGGCCAGCAGCGGTCCGAGCACCACCACCGAGGCCCGCAGCCGCTCGGTGAGCTCGTAGGGGGCCCGGGGCACCAGGCGCTCGGGGGTGTCGAGGACGAGGTCGCCGGGATCGGTGGGGTCGCCGGCAGGCGGCGCCAGTCGGCGGCAGCGCACCCCGAGCGCATCGAGGACCTCGGCCATGAACTGCACGTCGGCGATGCGCGGCACCCCCGACAGCACGTGACGACCGGGGGCCAACAGGCAGGCAGCCATGAGCTTGAGGGCCGAGTTCTTGGCGCCGCCGGCGCGCACCGTCCCGTGCAGCGGCCCGCCGGAGCGCACCACGAAGCGGTCACCGGCCGGCTCCGGTCCGAGCGTGGCGGCCGGCTCCGGTCCGAGTGTGGCGGCCGGCTCCGGTCGGAGCGTGGCGGCCAGCTCCGGCCCGGTGTCGCCGGTCAAAGGACGAGGTCCTCGGCCGAGCGACCGCTCGTGGGCGAAGGGCCGTCCATTCCCCCAGCCTACGGCGCCGTAGAGGGTGCCCGAGGCCTCATCGCGTTAGGGTCCTCGTCGTGGCACCCGATCCCCAGGCGCCAGACCGCAACCTCGCCATGGAGCTGGTGCGGGTCACCGAGGCGGCGGCCATGGCGGCCGGCCGCTGGATGGGCCGGGGGGAGAAGGAGGGTGCCGACGGCGCCGCCGTGGGCGCCATGCGAGTCGTGCTGTCCACGGTGTCGATGGACGGCGTGGTCGTGATCGGCGAGGGCGAGAAGGACAATGCGCCCATGCTCTACAACGGCGAGCGCATCGGCGACGGCTCACCACCGCTGGCCGACATCGCCGTCGACCCCATCGACGGGACCACTCTCACCGCACTGGGGCGTGGCGGTGCACTGGCGGTCATCGCCGTCTCCGAACGGGGGACCATGTTCAACCCCGGTCCCTGCGTCTACATGGAGAAAGTCGCCGTCGGTCCCAAGGCGCGTGGCGCCATCGACATCCGGCGCTCGCCCACCGACAACATCGATGCCGTGGCAAAGGCCCTGGGGAAGTCGGCGCGCGACGTCACCTGCGTCATCCTCGACCGTGAGCGCCACCAGGACCTCATCGGCGAGGTGCGGGCCAGTGGCGCCCGCATCCGGCTCATCACCGACGGTGACGTGGCCGGAGCGATCTCAACCGCCTGGCCGGAGTCCGGCGTGGACATCCTCCTCGGGATCGGTGGCACGCCCGAGGGGGTCATAGCTGCCGCCGCCCTCAAGTGCATGGGCGGCGAGATCCTGGGCAGGCTGTGGCCCCGCGACGAGGCCGAACGGGCCTCGGCCCAGGAAGCCGGCTACGACTTCGACGCCGTGCTCAACACCGACGACCTGGTGAAAGGTGACAACTGCTTCTTCGCCGCCACGGGCATCACCGACGGCGAGCTCCTGCAAGGCGTCCGCTTCCACGACTTCGGAGCCACGACGCAGTCGCTGGTCATGCGCTCACGGTCGGGCACGGTTCGACTCGTGAGCGCCCGCCACCCGCTGGACAAGATCCGCGAATACAGCTCGATCGAGTTCGGCTGACTGCGTTCGGCAATCGAGCTGGGGAGCAGCTCGTCAGCGGGCGGTGATGTACTCCACCAGCTCCTTGCGGTCCTTCTCGAGCTCGCCGATTCGGCTCTTCACGACGTCGCCGATGCTCACCAGACCGCACAGGGCGCCGTCCACCACGATGGGCACGTGACGGATCCTCTTGTCGGTCATCGTGGCCATGAGCGACTCCACCTCGTCGTCCGGTGAGGCCGTCACCACGTCGGCTGTCATGATGCCGCTCACTGGCTCGGCCAGCATCGCCGCGCCCCGATGGCCCAGCGCCCGCACGACGTCGCGCTCGGACACGATGCCGTCGATGCGCGAGCCATCGCCAGAGACGACGAGTGCTCCGATGCCGTGGCGTTCCAGCTCGGCCACGGCTTGGGCCACCGTGGCACCGGCGGCGACGGTCACCACCGCCGAGCCCTTCTGGGTCAAGAGGGACGAAACCCGCACCGGCATACCTCCTCGCCTGGGGAGCGTCCTGCTCCACGGGAGATGCCTCCCCAAGTCTAGGAGGGCCAAGGGCCTCCGACCAGGGGTTCTACTCGGGGCTGAACATCTTGGTGACCTGGGCCATGTCGAAGTAGTCACGCCAGGCACGGATCTTGCCGTCACGCACCTCGAAGGTGCCCATGACGGGCAACGGGGCCACCACTTGTCCCATCGTGAACGTGTCGACCCGTTCGGTGAGCACGACGTCACCGCTCACGGCCAAGTGGAGGATCTCGATCTCCATCTTGTCGCACATGCCGAGGAAGCCCGCCAGAAAGGCGACCGAGGCGTCGACCCCCACCACGGGGTCCATGGGGATGTTGTGGTACACGACGTCGTCAGCGAGAAACGGCCGCAGGGCTTCGGCGTCGTGGGCGGTGAAGGTGTCACAGAATCGGCGCACCACCTCGGCGGCGTCGTGATCGGTCCCCATGGTTCCCTCCTGCTCGGATCTTCGTCCGGCCGGCTCCCCGGACACGAGCACGTTAGCGAGCCGCTCTGCCAGGATGGCACGATGCCCGGCACCGCCGGAGGGTCGCCCGCCGGCCAGCGCTACCCGCTACGCAATTCGAGCGGGAACGAGGGGCGCCGCCTGGCAAAGCTCGAAGCGCTGAACGATCCCGCCACCATCGAGGCCTTGGAGGCCCTGGGCGCCCGTGAAGGCTGGTGGTGCGCCGAGCTGGGGGCGGGGCGCGGATCGATGGTGCGGTGGCTGGCCGGACGGGTGGGAGCCGGGGGCAGGGTCACCGCCGTCGACCGTGACATCACCTTTCTGGCGGAATTCGAGAGCTGGCCCAACGTGGAGGTCGTGCAAGGCGATCTGTGCGGTCTCCAGCTCGAAGGCGGGCGCTACGACCTCGTGCACTCCCGTTCGGTGCTCATGCACCTCGACCGCCCCGACGAGGTGGTGGCTGCCGCCGTCGTCGGGCTCCGGCCGGGTGGGGTGGCGCTCTTCGAGGAGTCCGACGGCGAGCCGGCCGTCGCCTGGGAGGACCCTCCCGCTCCCTTCGCCGCCGTCATGGTGCCCATCGTGCGGCGTTGGACGTGGGCTCGAGGCCTGGCCGGTCTGCTCGAGTCGCTGGGGATGACGGAGGTGCACGCCGAGGTGACGCTGCAGGTGCTCGCCGGCGCTTCCCCGCTGGCCGAGTTCTGGAAGATGACCCTCGAGTCCATCGAGCAGCTGGTGGTGGAGGCGGAACGAGATGGCCACCCGGAAGGCGTCGGCTTCGGGCGCCGGGACCTGCGGGCCATGGCCCAGCTCCTCGACGACCCCTCCTTCGAGGCGCCCTTCGCCGCCCGCTACCGGGTGCGGGCCCGCAAGCCCCATTAGGGTCTGGCGTCATGAACGCCGCCGTCACGCTCCACATGGACGCTCACCCCCAAAAGGTGTGGGATCTCGTGAGCGACATAACCCACATGGGCGAGTACAGCCCCGAGGTGGTGGAGGCCCAGTGGGTGGGCGGCGCCACGGGGCCGGCTGTGGGCGCCCGCTACCGCGGCCACGTCAGGCGCAACGAGAAATGGCCGGTCCTGTACTGGACCACGTGCGAGATCACCGAGTGCGTCCCCGGTGAGGTGTTCGAGTTCGTGGTGCTGATGGGGAGCAGGCCGGTGAACAAGTGGCGCTACGAGTTCAAGGCGGCCGCCGACGGCGGCACCGACGTCACCGAGTCCTTCGACCTGGGCGACAACCTCTTCACCAGGTTGTGGCGGCCGGTGGGCGGGTTCCTGCGCGAGGAGCGCAACCGTCGGGACATGCTGCGCACCCTGGAGCGGGTCAAGGCCGTCGCCGAGCGCCCCTGACCACCCCTTCGGGGGCACCGACCACTTCCTCGGGGCACTGAGCGCCCCCTCAACCGGTGGCGCCCGCCACCTCCAGGCGGACCTCGGCCCGCCGGCGCGACTCCTCGGCCGCCCGCCGTTCGCGCTCGGAGCGGGCAGCGGCGTCCTCTCCCGTTCCCCCGCCTGCCGTGGAGAGCTCGGCCAGCGAGCGCTGCGCCTCTTCGAGGGCGCGCCGGGCCCGCTCCACGTCGATCTCGGCGGCCAGCTCGGCGATGGGAGCGAGCACCACCACCCGTCCGGGTTGCACCTGGACGAAGCCGCCGTGGACGGCGGCTCGGTCCTCCTCTCCGTCGGCGCCCTGGAAGCGCACCACCCCGGGGACGAGCGCCCCCACCAGCTCGGTGTGGCCGGGGAGAAAGGCGGCTTCGCCGTCGACGGTACGCACCATGACCGCCTCGACGTCGGCTTCGAGCACGGTGCGCTCGGGGGTGACCAGGCTGGCGGGGAAGGTGGCCATGGCTGGCGGGACCCTACTCGGCGCCCTGGAGGGTCTTGGCCTTGGCCAGCACCGACTCGGCCCCGCCCACGTTGAGGAACGCCTGCTCGGGGACGTCATCGAGCTCCCCGCCCAGCAACGCCTCAAAGGACTCGACGGTCTCGGCCACGGGCACCGTGACCCCCTTCAGACCGGTGAAGGTCTCGCCCACGTTGAAGGGCTGGGACAAGAAACGCTGGATCTTGCGCGCCCGGTTCACGGTGAGCCGGTCCTCCTCGGAGAGCTCGTCGAGGCCCAAGATGGCGATGATGTCCTGCAACTCGCGGTAACGCTGCAGGACGCTCTGGACCCCCCGGGCCACGCCGTAGTGGCGCTCGCCCACCACCTCGGGGGTGAGGATGTTCGAGGTGGAGGCCAGGGGGTCCACCGCCGGGTAGATGCCCAGGGAGGCGATCTGGCGGGACAGCTCCGTGGTGGCGTCGAGGTGGGTGAAGGTGGTGAAGGGCGCCGGGTCGGTGTAGTCGTCGGCCGGCACGTACACCGCCTGCAGGGAGGTGATGGAGTGCCCACGGGTCGAGGTGACGCGCTCTTGGAGCTCGCCCATCTCGTCAGCCAGGGTGGGCTGGTAGCCGACGGCCGAGGGCATGCGGCCGAGCAGGGTGGACACCTCGGAGCCCGCCTGGACGAAGCGGAAGATGTTGTCGACGAAGAGCAGCACGTCCTGGTTCTGCACGTCGCGGAAGTACTCGGCCATGGTGAGCGCCGCCAGCCCCACACGCAGGCGCACCCCGGGCGGTTCGTCCATCTGCCCGTAGACGAGAGCCGCCTTCTCGATGACGCCCGACTCCTGCATCTCGATCCAAAGGTCGGTGCCCTCGCGGGTGCGCTCCCCCACGCCGGCGAACACCGACACCCCGCCGTGCTGGGTGGCCACCCGGTTGATCATCTCCATGATGATCACGGTCTTTCCCACCCCGGCCCCGCCGAAAAGGCCGATCTTGCCGCCCTGTACGTAGGGCTCGAGCAGGTCGATGACCTTGATACCCGTCTCGAACATCTGGGCGCGGGGCTCGAGGGCGTCGAAGGGAGGCGCCTCGCGATGGATCTCCCAGCGATCCTCCACCGCTCCGATGTCGGCCACGTCGAGCGACTCGCCCAACACGTTGAAGACGTGGCCGAGCACGGCGTCGCCCACCGGCACGGTGAGGCCCCGGCCCAGATTGCGCACGGGCGTGCCCCGGTGCAGGCCGTCGGTCGGCTTGAGGCACACGCAGCGCACCCGGCCCTCCCCGATCTGCTGGGCCACCTCACCGGTCACCGTCACGGTAAGGCCCTCGAGCTCGAGGTCCATCTCCACCGCCATGTTGATCTCGGGCAGGGCATGGGGCGGGAACTCGACGTCGACCACGGGGCCGGCGATGGCGACGACGCGGCCCTCGGCCAGCTCGCCGGCCGCCCTGGGGGGGGCGGCTTCGGTGGTGGTGGTCATGGGCTGCTCCGTTTCACTCGACTAGGCCTTCTTCGACTGGGTCTTCTTCGACTGGGTCTCGTTCGACTGGTCTCGTTCGAACCGGGTTCCCTCGGCCCGGGTTCACTCGGACCGGGCGGCTTGGCGCAGGGCTTCGGCCCCGCCCACGATCTCCATGATCTCGGTGGTGATGGCGTCCTGGCGGGCGCGGTTCATGATGCGGGACAGGGTCTTCACGAGCTCCTCGGCGTTGTCGGTGGCCGCCGCCATGGCGCGCTGGCGAGCGGTGTGCTCGCTGGCAGCCGCCTCCAGCAGGGCCCCGAACACGGCCGCTTCCACGTAGCGGGGAACCAGCTCACCGAGCAGGTCGGCCGAGTTGGGCTCGAACTCGGTGTAGCCGGCCCGGGCTCCGGCGGGACCCTCGGGCATGGCGTCGATCGACCCCGGGCGCCCGGTGCCCGAGGAGCCCTCCTGATCGGCCGGGCCCGGCTCGGGCATGGGCAGCAGCTGCCGGGTCTCGACGACCTGGGTACCGGCGGACAGGAAGCGGGTGGAGACGATGAGGACCTGGTCCACCTCCTCCTCGAGGAAGGGGGCGGTCACCGAGGAGGCGACTCGGCGGGCGTCGTCGAAGCGGGGCCTGTCCGAGAAGCCGGTGAAGGCCTCCTCGATCTCAAAGCCCCGGAAGCGCAGGAAGCTCTGGCCCTTTCTGCCCACGGTGACGATGCGGTGCTGCACACCCTGGCTGCGTCCGCCGCGCACCAGGCGCTCCACCGTACGCAGGACGTTGGCGTTGTAGCCGCCCGCCAGGCCGCGGTCGGCCACCACGCCCAGCACCAGCAGCCGCTGCGGGTCCTCGGGCACGCCCAGGAGCCGTCCGGCGTGCTCGCCCACGTCCGCCGCCGCCTCGGCCAGCACCTCGGCCATGCCCCGAAGATAGGGAGCGGCGCCGGCGATGCGCTGCTGAGCGCGCACGATCTGGGAGGCGGCGATGAGCTCCATGGCGCGGGTGATCTTCTGCGTCGCCTGGACGCTGCGGATCCTGCGGCGCAGGACACGTTCTTGGCCGCTGGCCATTGCTCAGAGCGCTCCCGGTCCCGACCCGGCGGCAGCCGGAGCCTCGACGCCCGCGTCGAAGGCGCTCTTGAAGGACTCGATGGCCTTGCGCAGCTCAGCCTCCTCGGGCAGGGTCCCGGCGCTGGCGATCTGCTGGAGCAGCTCCGGGTGGTTGGACCGCAGGAACGACAGCATCTCGGACTCGAAGCGGCGCACCTCGGAGACCGGGATGTCGTCCACGAAGCCACCGGAGCCGGCGTAGATCACGATCACCTGCTCCTCCACCGGCAAGGGGGCGTTCTGCGGCTGCTTCAAGAGCTCTGCCAGGCGATAGCCACGGTCGAGCTGGGCCTGCGAGACCTTGTCGAGCTCCGATCCGAAGGTGGCGAAGGCCTCCAGCTCGCGGAACTGGGCCAGGTCGATCTTGAGGGTGCCCGCCACCTGGCGCATGGCCTTGATCTGCGCCGCTCCGCCCACCCGGGACACCGAGATGCCCACGTTCATGGCCGGGCGCACCCCGGCGTAGAAGAGCTCGGACTCGAGGTAGATCTGGCCGTCGGTGATGGAGATCACGTTGGTCGGGATGTAGGCGGATACGTCGCCGCCTTTGGTCTCGATGATGGGCAGGGCGGTGAGCGACCCTCCCCCGCGCTCGTCGGAGAGCTTGGCGGCCCGCTCGAGCAGGCGGCTGTGGAGGTAGAAGACGTCGCCGGGGTAGGCCTCGCGGCCCGGTGGCCGGCGCAGGAGGAGCGAAAGTTGCCGGTAGGCCTCGGCCTGCTTGGAGAGGTCGTCGTAGACGATCAGGGCGTGCTCGCCTTTCTCCATCCAGTGCTGACCCATGGCGCAGCCGGCATAGGGGGCGAGGTACTTGAAGGGGGCGGGCTCAGAGGCGGGGGCGGCCACCACGACCGTGTAGTCGAGGGCGCCGTGCTCGGCCAGGGTGGCCACCGTCTGGGCGATGGAGGACCCCTTCTGGCCCACGGCCACGTAGATGCACTTCACCCCCTGGCCCTTCTGGTTGATGATGGTGTCGACGGCCACTGTGGTCTTGCCCGTCTTGCGGTCGCCGATGATGAGCTCTCGTTGGCCCCGTCCGATGGGGGTCATGGAGTCGATGGCCTTGATCCCCGTCTGCAGGGGCTCCTTCACCGGTTGGCGGGCCACGATGCCCGGAGCCTGGACCTCGAGGCGGCGAGTGGTCTCCGCCGCGACCACCCCCTTGCCGTCGAGGGGCTCGCCCAGCGGGTTGACGACCCGGCCGATGAGGGCGTCGCCCACGGGGACCGAAAGGATGCGCCCGGTCGAGCGCACCAGCTGCTCCTCCTCGAGATGGGCTCCCGTGCCGAGCACGACGGCACCGATGGTGTCCTCGTCGAGGTTGAGCGCCAGGCCCAGGGTGCCGTCTTCGAACTCGAGCAGTTCGTTCACGGCCGCACCGGGGAGACCCGAGACGCGGGCGATGCCGTCGCCCACCTCGGTGATGCGCCCCACCTGCTCGGTCGCCACCTCGGGGGTGTACTCGGCCACGTGGCGGGCCAGGGCGGCCGAGATCTCCCCGGCGTCGATGGTCAGCTCTGCCATCAGTTCGATGCTCCTCGCGTCGTCCCCTCGCTCCCGAGGAGATGCTCTCCAAGTTCCTCCAGGCGGTGCTGGACGCTGGCGTCGACCAGCAGGTCCCCGATCTGCACCACCGCCCCGCCCAACAGCGACGGGTCTTCGGTGACCTGCAGCTCGACGGGCTGGCCCGAGATGCGCGCCAGTGCGCCCGCCAGCGAGCGGCGCTCGTCGTCTTCGACGGGCCGGGCCGCCCGCACCCGGGCCACCCGCCAACCCCGGGCCTGGGCGGCCTGTTCGACCAGCCAGTCGAGCGAGCGCACCACGTCCCGCACGTGGCCCTCCACCAGCAGCGAAACGAGCTGCACGGTAGCGGTGTGGGCCTTGCCGGCGAGCAGGTCCTCGAGCAGCTGCCGGCGCGCCGCTGGCGGGGTGGTGGGGTCGGCCAGGGCGGAGCGCAGGGGTGGCGTCGACTCCACGATCCGGGTGAAGCGGAACAGCTCGTCTTCGATCTCCTCGATCTCCTCGCTACCCCGGACACCCTCGAACACCGCAGCCCCGAACCCCGATGCGTACTGGCGCCAGGCGGTACGCCCGAAGATTGGCTCCTCAGCCCGCAGCTCGCCGGGCGCCAGCTCGTGCAGGTGACGCGTCAGTTCGTAGAGCTCGTGCAGGGTGGTGGGCAGGGCATCGGCCCGCTCGGTCTGCACTGCCCGCAGCACGACCCGCAGGACCATGGGGTGCACCCGCGACTCGAGCAAGTCGGTGAGGACGGCCTTGCGGGCCTCCACCGGCACGCCGAAGTCGGTCAGCGTGACCGCCAGGTCGTTGGTGCGCGACACCAGATGGGCGACGGCGTTGACCTCGTCGGCCAAACGCTCTCCCACCTCCTCGTGGACGGCCTGGCCGACCACTGCGGTGACATATCCGCGTAGCGAAGGGTGCACGGCGGGAAAGGCCCCTCAGCTCCTGCCGGCGCCGGCCGAGGTTCCGGCGGTCCCGGCCGAGGTTCCGGCGGTCCCGGCCGACGTACCGGCGGACGCCTGCAGGGCCCGCACGGCTTCGTCGATGAGGTCGCGATGCGCCTCGGCGTCGATCTCGCGACCGATCACCTGGCGGGCGGCGGCCAGCACCAGGGTGGCCACCCGGGCACTCACCTCGTCCACGGCTCGCTGGCGCGCCAAGGCGATCTCCGACTCGGCGCTGGACAAGAGACGCTCGTACTCCTGCTGGCCCCGCTCGGTGCCTTCGGCCCTCGCCCGCTCGGCGTTGGCGTTGGCGTTGGCGACGATCTGGCGCGCCTGTTGACGTGCCTCCTCCAAGATGGCCTGCCGCTGGGCGCGCGTCTCGTCGGCTTCTGCCTTGGCCCGCTCGGCGCTCTCGAGAGCCTGGCGGATCTCCTCCTGGCGCGCCGACAGCGCCTTGTCGACCGGAGGCAGCACGTAGCGCCAGACCACGTACAGCACCGCCAAAAAGGCGATGATCTCGACGACGAGCGTCCCGTTGGGGACTAGGAAGTTGCTGGCGATCACGTGGGCTCCCTCACCCCTTCTTGTACAGGGAGAAGACGAACAGGGCGGTGAACGCCAGGTTGATGAAGTACATGGCCTCAACCAGGCCGACGGTCAGGAACATGATGGTGAACAGCCGTCCCTGGGCCTCGGGCTGACGGGCCACTCCGGCGATGGTCTGGCTGCCGGCCAAGCCGTCGCCGATGGCGGCACCGATAGCGCCGCCGCCCATCAACAGGCCTCCGCCGACCATGGCCCCGGCAAGGGCGATCGCCGTGTCGGTGCTGCTAGCTGCCATTGCTCTGTGCTCCTTGTTGGGTGGTTGGTTGGTGAAACGTCGGTACGGGCGAGGCGCCCGGCCCCGAGCTGCGGGGGGCGGTCGCCGAAGGGTCAGTGGACATCGCTCATGGCTGCGTCGAAGTACAAGATGGTGAGGAGGGCGAAGATGAACGCCTGGATGGCGCCGATCAGCAGGTCGAACAGCTTCCAGATCGCCTCCAGCACGAAGGTGGACACGTCGCCGATGGGCACATGCGACAGGGTCCACGCCCCCAAGGCGGCGATGAGGGCGACCATGAGCACGCTGGAGAGGAGGTTGCCGAAGAGCCGCAGCGCCAGAGTGATGGGCTTGGCGAACTCCTCCACCACGTTGATGGGGAAGAGGACCTTGTAGGGACGGAAGTAGTGGGCCAGATAGCCGCGGATCCCCCGGGCCCGGATGGAGGCGATGTGAACGGGGACGATCACGATGAGGGCGAGCGCCAGGGTGAAGTTGATGTCGGCGGCGGGCGGACCCAGGGCCTCGTACTTGGCCCCACTCTCGAAGGTGGTCAGCCAGTTGGCGGCCAGGATGAAGATGAACAGCGCCAGTGCAAGGGGCACGACGGCCGCACCCCGTGGGCCGATGGAACCCTCTACCTGGTTGCGGATGGAGCTCACGCCCATCTCCCAAGCCAGCTGCAGCTTGCCCGGCACGCCCGAGGTGGCCCTGGCCCTCACGGCCAGCCCAAGGGCGACGACCACGGCCATGGCGATGGCGGTGTTCCACAGCGTGTCGAGGTCGAGAGTCCCGAGCCCCGCCACGCGCGTGGTGAGGTGCTGGCCGATCTCGATGTTGGCTGCCAGCAGCCGGTGCAGGGCGTGGTGCTCCACCGGTCACTCCCCGCCGGGGTCGCCCACCGCCGGGTCACGAACCAAGGTGAGCACGACGTTGGCCAAAAGGGCGAACTGGAAGAGGGCCAATCCCACGATGGCGCCGAAGCCGAGCGGGCCGACGAGCCAAGCCAGGAGGAGGCAGACGGCGCTGATGAGACCCAGACGGAGCAAGGTGTTGGCGACCAACGGCCGACGCTTGTGCTCGCGCTCGGAGCGTGCCGCCTTGGCGGTGGAGCGGGCGATGAAGCGGAAGTTGCCCATGGCAAGCGCCAGCCCCAGGCACAGGCCCACGCCGAACAGAGCATGGCCCACCACGCTGGACAGGGCCACGCCCGCCACGCCCAGACACAGGGCCACGAGCGCCGTGCGTCGAGCAAGGCTCGACAGTTGGGGCACCGAGAGCGCCGAGAACAGGTTTGCCATGGCCATCGCCTCTACCCCCTTGGTTGCCGGCACTGCCCGGCCGCACCGTTCAGAGGTAGCGGCGAGCCTGCTCCCACAACGCCAAACCGGCGAAGGCTATCCCGAGAGCGAGCCCGGCGAACGTGGCCCACGGGCTCGTGCCCAGCCAGTCGTCCACGAGCAGGCCCAATCCCCCGCCGCCTCCCACCAGTAAAGCCATGGTCACACCCAGCGCCATCAGGTCGAAGGCACTGGGCGAACCCTTTCCGGCTGGGGAGGAGCCCTTCTCGGGAGGCACGCCTCAGCGCCCGTGCAGGAGCAAGCGCGTCAAGATCGGTGGCCCGGACGTCCACGGCGGTGTCCGGAGGTCCGTCAGCCGATGGGCTGCAGCCCGAGCGCGGCGGCCGGGCTGGCAGGGAGGGGCGACGGCTGAAAGCGGTGCACAGGCCTCATGATCGCATCCGGAGCTTGTGAACGGCAAAACCAGCGGTCTTCCACGTCTGTTGCGCTGCGCAACCCCGCAGGGAGGGCGCCGTGGCATCTCAGCCGGTGCCCGCTGCTCCGCCGTCACCATCGGCCTGGCCCGGAGCACCCCCGTCGCCTTGGCGGTAGCGGGCCACCAGCCGTCGCGTGGGTGGCTGGCGCAGCGGCGTGAAGGAGGTGCTGTGAGCGCCACCGTTGCCGGCCGGGCGCGCCCCGGCCCCCGTGCTCGAGGGGCGCGGCGCCGACCCCGTGCCCGAGGAG
>JBJKRZ010000317.1:0-3212 GCA_046704365.1 Acidimicrobiales bacterium
GGCATTTGCTTCGGCAGACGTCTTCTTTCTGCCCTCGAAAACGGAAAGTGGTGGTCCGCAGCGGGCGGGCGGCCACCACGGCCTTGGCGATCCTGCGGGCGAAACGGCCCTCGCCGTGGGCGCTGAAGAGCGTGGCGAGGTCGGCTTCGGCCAGGGTGTTGACCACGTCGGCAGCCGTCCGGGGCTGGCCCGGGTCCATGCGCATGTCGAGCGGCGCCCCTTGGCGGTAGGAGAAACCGCGCCCCGCCTGGTCGAGCTGGGGCGAGCTCACGCCCAGGTCGAAGAGGACGCCCGTGAGCGGCTCGTCGGCCGCCAGCTCGGCGAGCAGCTCACCCAGCGCGTCGAAACGAGCCTGGCGCACCACGGCACGCCCGCCGAAGCCATCCAGGGCCCGGCGGGCGGCCTCCACGGCAGCGGGGTCGCGGTCGACACCGACGAGCCGCAACGACGAGCGGGCACGCAGCAGGGCGGCAGCGTGCCCTCCCCCACCGACCGTGGCATCCAACAGCACGCCTTCCGGGACAGGGGCGAAGAGGGAGACCACTTCGTCGACCATCACCGGCTCGTGGGAGAAACCCAAGCTCATCCGCAGCCCCTCGACCGGCCATGTGCCGTTGGGAGGGGTGCTCCAGCGACTCGGTTGGAAGTGGGCGGAGGAGGATTCTTCCACCGGACCAGTCGAGGGGCTGCGCATGGGCCTGAGCCGGCACCGGCGCAACCAGGAGCGCCGGTGCCGGTGGCGGCGTGTGGGTGAGGTGTGACTCCTTTCTTCGATCTGGACGTCCTGTGCGATCTCCGTGGCCTGCAGCCGCAGGGGACCCGCCCAGGGCGGACGGTGCCGGTGGCGGGGGCCGCTCACTGGTCGAGCCCGTCGGCGAGTCGCTGTTCCTCGGGGCCGATCTTCTCCTCCCAACGCGTCGGGTCCCACAGCTCGACGCGGTTGATGATGCCGGTGACGAGCACGTTCTCGGCCAACCCGGCGAAGTCCCGCAACCGCGAAGGAATGGCCATGCGGCCTTGGCGGTCGAGCTCCACCTCGTGGGAGCTCGAGGCCCACATTCGTGCCTGGTTGCGCTCCTGACGACCTTCTGATTCTCGCTCCTCGCGCTCGCGCATCTGGTTGTCGAACTGTTCGGGGGTCCACAGCGCCAGGCACCCGTCGTGGTGCTCGGTGAGGTAGCCCCCCTGGTCGAAGGCGGCGCGGAAGCGCACGGGCAGGATGACCCGACCCTTGGCATCGAGCGTGTGCTCGTACGTCCCGAAGAACCGTGCCACCACGTCCAGGCGCTCCCCTGACGCTCCCCGTCATGTCGGCGGGAACCTCCCCTTCGCACCACTTGTCCCCACTTTACGCCCTAATTCACCACCAAGTCAACACTCCGCGCCGCTAATCGGATGCGCAGAGCGGGCCGGGCCCCACCGGCCCGCCCGGCCCCCCGCCGGCAGGACAGCGGGTCCGAGAAGGGACGCAGGGCACCGGGAGGCAGGGCACCGGGAGGCAGGGCACCGGGAGGCGGGGCACGGGGAGGCGGGGCACCGGGAGCCGGGTCCCCGGTCCCAGGTCGCCGGTCAGAAGCGCGGGAGGCTGGCGAGCAGCGCCGAGGCCAGCGCCTCGATCCGGGTGTGGCCGTCGGGCAGCTCGGGCAGCAGCAGGTCCAACCCCATGGCGGCCCGGGCCGTGTCGTGCCGTGCCCGGCGCCGGCGGTCGTCGTCGAGGGCGAGGACGTCCACGACGCTCGCCGGGTCCCAGTGGGCCAGCACCATGCACTGCAGCCGTGCGCCGGCCCGGGTTCGTCGCTGGGACAAGCCGACCACCTTGCGCCCGGCGGACGACACCTCACCGGGACCCATGCCGGCGAAGCACACCAGTGACGACCACCCCGTCACGGTGGCGCGACCGCGGTGGACCGTCGCCGACAGCCCGAGCGAAGCGAGCGCCGCCGCCCACGTCTCGCCGACCCAGAGCGCGCCGCGTACGACGTCGTCGTGCCACAGAGGGTCCGAGCGCGGAATCCAGAAGTCGATCCACAGCTGTCCGCCGTCAGAGACGACGACGGCGCCCCCACCGCTGCGGCGCTGCACCACGGACATGGCACCGGCGCGGAGGAGGAGGGCGTCAGCCGTCTCTTCACGCTGCGTGCTTCCCAGGACGAGGGCCGGGGGCCCGCTGACATGGCACCGGCAGACGATGCGGCGCCCCTGGGTCTCTGCCGGCGGCCACGGCTCGTGCAGGGCATGGGCGGAGGCGGTCCGCTGCTCGAGCAGCCAACCTCCGCGGGGGCTCACGCCGTCAGTGACTGCTCGCCCAGATAGGGCGCCCACTCGTCACGGGCACCTCCGCTCATGGCCAACAACCAAACCCGCTGGCGCGGTGGCGCGGGAAGACGGTGCAGCACCAGGCCCACCTCGTGGGGCAGACGGTCCTCCTTGCGCGTGTTGCACCTCCGGCAGGCAGCGACCACGTTGTCCCAGGCGTGCAGACCGCCGCGGCTGCGCGGCGTGACATGGTCGATGCTCTCGGCCGCTGCCCCGCAGTACTGGCAGCGGTGCCCGTCGCGGGCGAACACCGTGCGGCGGTTCACGGCCACCGTCCGGTTGTGGGGCACCCGCACGAAGCGCGCCAGGCGCACCACCGAGGGCTCGGGAAAGGAGGCTCTCTCGGAGTGGAACATGGCCTCGGTGGCGTGAAGCAGCTCAGCCCGGGTGGCCAGTACCAACAACAGCGCCCGTCGGGAGGAGACGATGCCGAGCGGCTCGAAGGTGGCGTTCAGGACCAGGGCCCTGTTGGTGCCCGTTCTGCCTGCCAACGCCGACGGTGACATCGGTTGCAGAGGCTATCCCCTCGAAGCATGCCGAAGCTCACACCCCACGCTTCCTCGCTGCGCCTGTTCCCGCGTCACCGTCGACGCCAGCGCCGCATGCCGCGAGACCACTGCAAGAAAGAGACGACGTCGTCGTCCCCGGGCACGGAGTCGCCCGAGCCGCCATAGGCGGTCTCCATGCGAAAGCGCCACAGCTCGGCGCTGGGGACGGGCACGGGGGGCCAGCGCCGCCACCATCCCGGTCGGGCCAGGCGCACCGTGGCGGACACGGCGGCCACGAGCAATGCCGGGTGCCGGGCGACGGCCCTCAGCACTGCCCCGGCGGGTGCCGTCCAGGACGGCGACAGGTCCTCCCCTACTGTCCCCGGGCGCCGGGGCACGGCGCCGGTC
>JBJKRZ010000318.1:0-3376 GCA_046704365.1 Acidimicrobiales bacterium
GCCGAGCCCACCGTGGGGTCGACGGCTCCCTCGGTGTCGGCCGCCACCTCGAGCGCCGTGCGCAGGACGTCGAAGAGCAGCTCGCTCACCGGCACCGCCGTGCCCGGCTCCCGGTAGAGGCGGTGGATCTCGGAGTCGGGGCGGAACCGGCTGCAGGCCAGATCGAGGGCGTCGAGCTCGTCGCCCACCACGGCGAGGGCGCGCTCGGCTTGGGCGGGAGCGGTCACGGCGAGAAGGGCGGTCGTGCCGATGGCCGGCAACGACCGGGTGGCGATCTCGGAGGCGTGCATGGACCGCGCCATGTATAGGCCCGGCGGCACCCGCAGCCCGCCGCCAGCCGCCGCCAGCCGCCTGCAGCCCGCCTGAGCCAGGGTAGGTATACTCCTCATAGTGAGGCGTATACAGGTCCACTTGGACGAGGAGCTCGACGACGCTCTGATGCGCCAGGCGCTCGAGCGAGGTGTGCCCAAGGCCGCCTTGATCAGAGACCTGCTCCACAAGGCGGTCCCCACCCGGGGCAGCAACGCCGACGACCCGAGCTGGCGACTGGTCGGCATCTACGAAGGTGGCGAAGCGGAGAGTGCAGCCGTCGACGACGTCGTCTACGGCGGGTGAAGCTCGCCGACACCAGCTTCTGGGTCGCCCTGGCCGCCAGCCGTGATCGCCACCATCCCGAGGCGGTGAGCCTGTGGCGCGCCGAGCCCGAACCCGTTCTGGTCACGAACCACGTGGCGGGTGAGACGTGGACGTTCCTGCGGCGCCGAGCCGGCCATGGCGCCGCTGTGGCGGCTCTGGAGGTGTTTCGCTCCAAGCGAGTCGCTCTCTTCTCCGTCGACTCCCGACAGGAGGCCGAGGCTTGGCGATGGCTGGAGCGCCACGACGAGCGCGCCTACTCCTTCGTCGACGCCACGAGCTTCGTCGTCATGCGCAGCCGGCGAATGCGCGAGGCGCTCGCCTTCGACGCCGATTTCACCGCCGCCGGCTTCGGCGAAGCGCGCCCTTGATCCTGGCTCCGGCGCTCAGCTGCCGATGCGGCCCGTGCCTCCCATGGAGTACGCGCTCTCGGCGTGCTGGGTGAGGTCCAGTCCGGCGAACTCGTCCTCGGGCGACACGCGCAGCCCCACCACGGCGTCGGTCACCTTGGCCACCACCCAGGTGGCCCCGAAGCAGTAACCGGCCGCCACCACCGCCGCCAGGCACTCCCATAGGAAGAAATGGGCGCCACCGCTGCCCACGAGGAGCCCGTTGGCGCCGGCCGGGTTGACAGCGCGGCTGGCGAAGAGCCCGAGCAGCACCATGCCCACCAGCCCACCGATGCCGTGCACGCCCAGCACATCGAGGGAGTCGTCGTAGCGCAGTTTGAACTTCACACGCACCGCCAGGGCGCACACCACGCCCGCCACCGCTCCCACGAGCAGCGACGGCAGGGGCTCGAGGAACCCGGCGCAGGGCGTGATGGCCACCATGCCGGCCACCGCCCCCGAGGCTCCGCCCAGGGTGGTGGGGAACTTCTCGGTGGCCCACTCGAAGCCGATCCAGCCCAGCAGCCCGGCGGCCGCCGCCAGCTGGGTGTCCACGAAAGCGTGCACGGCCACGGCGTTGGCACCGAGCGCCGAGCCGGCGTTGAACCCGAACCATCCGAACCACAGGATCCCCGCTCCGAGGAGGCTCAAGGGCACCGAATGGGGCGCCATCTGCTCCCCGGGCCACCCTCGGCGCCGTCCCAGCACGAGCACCACGGCCAGGGTGGAGAAGCCCGAGTTGATCTCCACGACGGTGCCACCGGCGAAGTCGAGCACGCCGTGGTGCGCCAGCCAGCCCTCGGGGCTGAACACCCAGTGGGCAAGCGGTGCGTACACGAGCAGGACCCACAGGCCGATGAACAGGACGAAGGCGGGGAAGCGCATGCGGTCGACGGTGCCGCCGCTGATCAAGGCCGCCGTGATGATGGCGAACATCATCTGGAACACGCCCACAGCCATTCCTGGGACGTGCAGGCCGTGGAAGCCCGGCAGACCGTGGGCCAGCCCGCCCATCCCCGCCAGCCCCAGGTTCCCGATGAGCCCGCCGCCAGCGTCGGACCCGAAGGCCAAGCTGAAGGCCACGAGCGCCCACAGCACGGTGACGAGAGCCATGCACAGGAAGTTCTGCATGATCACGGCCAGCACGTTCTTGGCCCGCACCATGCCGCCGTAGAACAACGCCAGCCCCGGCGTCATGAACAGCACCAGGGCCGAGCTGGCCAGAACCCAGGCAATGTCCCCCGCACGCACGGGCGGCGACGATACCGGCACAGCGGCTCCAAGGCCGATTCGGGCCCGGCGGCGGCGAGCGCACGGCTCTGCGTGACCTGTTACACCCTTTCGTTACCTTCCATGCAACTGGCCTGGAGGAGGAGCGTAGGATGTCGTCGATGGTCGTAGCGGTCTGGACGGTGATCGCCATCCTGGGAACGGTGTCGATCACGCTCGTCATCGACGCCCGCTCCGCCAGGCGTGAACAGGGCCACAAGCTGGACGAGCTCGGAGCGAGGATCGACGGCGTGCGCGACGGGCTCGAAACGAAGCTCGGGGCGAGGATCGACAGCCTGCGCGACGGGCTCGAAACGAAGCTCGGAGCGAGGATCGACGGCGTGCGCGACGGGCTCGACACGAAGCTCGGGGCGAGGATCGACAGCGTGCGCGACGGGCTCGAAACGAAGCTCGGGGCGAGAATCGACAGCCTGCGCGACGAGCTCGAAACGAAGCTCGGGGTGAGGATCGACGGCTTGCGCGACGAGCTCGGGGTGAGGATCGACGGCTTGCGCCTCGAGCTTGAAACCAAGCTCGAGGCGAGGATCGGGGCCAGGGTCGACAGCCTGCGCGAGGGGCTCGAAACGAAGCTCGGGGCGAGGATCGACGGCCTGGGCGACGAGGTACGGCGCCTGGCAGAGACCCAGGCCGAGATGAACGGCCAGTTGACGGTGCTGATCCAGATGGCGCACACCCACGACGCGGCGTAAAGGGCCGTCCAAACCTCGGGGGGCGGTCGTGGGTCCGGGTGCGGGGCCGCCGACACAGGTCGGCCGTACCATGCCCCGGTGAGCGCCCCTGTGTCTGCGAGTGTCGGCGCCGGAGGCGGCCACGGCCTGTGGGAGGCGCTGTCGCAGGCCAAAGGGGGCGACCCCCTGGCCCCGGTCACCGTGGTGGCGCCCAGCGCCTACGCAGCAGTGGCCAGGCGGCGACGACTGGCACTCGAGGCCCATCGCGCCGGGGCCCGGGGCGTGGCAGCGGTCACCTTCACCACCACCGACCGCCTGGCGCGCCTCGTCGGCGCTCCGGTGCTGGCCGCCGCCGGGCTGCGGCCGGCCCCCTCGGCAGTCGAGGCCGAGACAATC
>JBJKRZ010000319.1:0-3530 GCA_046704365.1 Acidimicrobiales bacterium
AAGCTCCTCTACGCCGCTCGGGCCTCGTCCTCGTCGGCGGTGACCGACGCCGGGTTCTCGAACGCGGCGTTCTGGCTGTCGTCGATCGCCAAGAGCTCGATCGGCGAGGCCGTCTCTGCCCTTGAGACCTCGAAGGCTCTCGGCACCCTGGCGAGCACCACCGAGGCGCTCAAGGCCGGCGGGCTCTCTTCGGCCCAGGCCAAAGAGGTCTCCCGGGCGGCACACAAGGACCCCTCGGCCGAAAAGCGCCTGTTGGCTTCGGCCAAAGAGGAGTCGCTCAAAGAGCTCCAGGACAAAGCCCGCCAGGTGGCCGCCCAGGCCGCCTCCCGCCAGGAGGAAGAAGCAAGGGCCCGGGCCCTTCACGAGAAGCGCGCCCTTCGCCACTTCCTCGACCACGAGGGCGCTTTTCGCCTCGACGCCCGCCTCACCCCCGAAGCAGGCGCCCGGGTCGTCTCCGCCTTGCAGTCCGAGGCCGACGCCATCTTCCGCCAAGCCAGAGAAGAAGCCCGCCAGGAGCCCCCCGAGGCCTATCTGGCCGACGCCCTCGTGGGCCTCGTGACCGGGGAGACCACGAGCGCCACGGGCTCCTCTGGCCGCGGCAGCGGTCGTGCCCACCACGACACCGTGGTGGTACGCATCGACGCCGAGGCGCTTCGCCGTGGGCACGTGGCGAGCGGCGAGACGGCCGAGATCGCAGGCGTAGGGCCCGTGCCGGTGGCGGCGGTGGAGCGCCTGCTGCCCGAGGCCTTTCTGAAGGTCGTGTTCAGAGATTCCGTCGATGTGAAAAGCGTCTGTCACATAGGACGCAGCCTCTCGGCGCACGAGCAGACGGCTCTCGAAGAGCGCGACCCCATCTGTGTGGTCCCGGGCTGCTCGGTGGCAAAGGGCCTCGAGAACCACCACTACAAAGAGGACTTCGCCACCTCGGGCGTCACCTCGCTCTCCGAGCTGGCCCGGGTCTGTGCCCGGCATCACGACATGATCAGCTACGGCGGCTTCCACCTCGACGGCGGCCCCGGCCACTGGCGCCTTCGCGCTCCACCGGGCTCAGCAGCCGCCAACGAGCCGATTCTCGCCGCCACCGGGTGACGGCGGGCTCCGGCGCGCCCGAATAACGCCTGCCGACGCTTGGTCCCGGTGCAACTGTGGTGAACCACGGTTCCCCGGGCGCAAGGGCACAGGCGAGGCGCGGCAGGAGGCGGGAGTCAAGGGCAGCCGCAGGCTGACGCCAGTGCACCCTTGACGCCCGCCGTGGCGAGGTTCCCGTCAGCGACCATGTGCATCGCCCGGCCCCTCGGGCCGGGCCTGTTCGCCAAGCCCACGCCCACCGGATTCCCCCCGTCCTCCAGCTCTTCGCGCCACCGGGATTTTCGTAGCGCCCGGTGCTCCGGAACGCGCCCGCTCGGAACCGCCGCCGTCCCTGTCACGGAAAAGTGCGAGGCGGCGGCGCCGGGAGGCGCTCGTGAGCCGATGAAGGCCGGCACCTGAGCCACCCACGCCGCACGGGAGGGCTCGCTGTCAGAGCCCAGGTCTACGATCGGAACATGCGGGCTGTGGTCCTCGAAGTGGACGAGCGCACGATCGCCGAACGCCACCGTCTCGGCCAGGACAAAAGAGACGAGATGTGGAAGGGCGTCCTGCACATGGTCCCCCCTGCCTCACAACGGCACCAAGATCTCGAGGCCGAGCTGTTGCTTTCCCTGGCCGAGCCGGCCAGGCGTCGCGGCTTGCGGGTCACCACCGACACCGGCGTGTTCGCCGCCGACGACGACTACCGCGTCCCCGACCTCGTGGTCTTCGAACGCTCGGCGACGAGCGAGCGCGGGATCGAGGGTGCTCCCCGCCTCGTCGTCGAGATCCGCTCCCCCGGTGACGAGTCCGACGAGAAGCTGCCGTGGTACCTGGGTCGCGGTGCGGAAGAAGTGCTCATCGTCGACCGGGACTCGCTCGAGCTGGACCTGCACAGCGCCGCCGGCAGGGTCGAGCCCCACCCCGACGGGTCCGTCGTCCTCGAGGTGCTCGGCATCACGCTGGCGCCTGAGGGAAAGACCCTGCGCGTCGGCGACCGGCTCCTCGACATCTGAGCCCAGCCCCCGGCACCACCGCCGCCCAGGCGGCCGGCCCCATTGCCGAAACCCCCCGGGCGGGCGACGGATAGCCGGCGCTCAGCGCAGGTGCAGGCTCACCAACCGGAAGCTCATGCAGCAGACCCCCACGGCGAACAGCAGGGTGAGAGCGACCATGTCCATACTCCTTTGCCTCGGAGTTCCCCCTGCAACATGTCGCTGGACGAACGAGCGACTTGTTACTGTGTTGATACGACCACTTTGAGTCGTTGATAGGCCATTGTCAACACACAGGAGTTATAGACGACTACTTTCCGTGGTTTTTTAGGAGGGCAAAGGGCTGACCAGGGATTCCCTGGTCCCGGCAGGACCGGTAGGAGCCCCGCCCATACCTTACGGAGCGTGGTGAAACGGCCACCCAGCGGCCTCCGGCAGGGGGCGCGGGCGGGAAGCTCGCCGAGT
Organism: Acidimicrobiales bacterium; assembly: GCA_046704365.1. Classification (GTDB taxonomy): domain Bacteria; phylum Actinomycetota; class Acidimicrobiia; order Acidimicrobiales; family UBA8190; genus UBA8190. The sequence continues at coordinate 2,529 of JBJKRZ010000319.1, forward strand.
CCTTCTAGGAGTCCCCCGGGGCCGGGCGGTACATGACGGGGCGGCCCAGCCCCGAGCGCTTGGCCTCGTACATGGCCGTGTCGGCCCGGCCGATCAGGGTGTCGGCCTCGAGCCCCGTGGCCGCCGACCACTCCACCCCCACGCTGGCCCGGCAGTCCACCTCGGCGGCCCGGAGCTTCATGGGACCGCTCAGGTTGTCGGCGATCCGGGTGGCGGCCCGCATGGCCTCGTCGGTGGAGGCGATACGGGGGCACAGCACGAGGAACTCGTCCCCGCCGATGCGCCCCACCACGTCGCCCTCGCGCACGGCCCGCTTGAGGCGCCCGCCGATGATCTGCAGCACCTCGTCGCCGGCGGTGTGGCCCAGGCGGTCGTTGATCCCCTTGAAGTCGTCCACGTCGATGAAGACCACCGCAGGGCGGCTGGTATCCCTGGCCGCCAGCATCTTCTCGAGGGCGCCCATGGTCGAGGCACGGTTGTAGCAGCCGGTCAACTTGTCGAAGGTGGCCTGCATCCTGAGCTCGTCGCGCATGCGGGCGCTCTCGGTGACGTCGGCCAGGCACGCCACCGCCCCGGTGATGGAACCGTCCTCGCCCACCAGGGTGCGGACGCTCAAGGTGCACTGGCGCACGTCCTTGTCCGAGGGGGCGTCCGAGGTGGCCAGGCGGATCTCGATGTCGTTGTCGAGGCCGCTGCGCAGCGCCGACTCGAAGGCCTCGATGACGCTCAGCTCGTCCTCGGGGAGCACCCTCGCCAGCTGCTCGACGAAGGTGGTGGCCCTGGGCCTGCCGGCGATGACGTGCATCTGGTTGTTGGAGTAGAGCACCCGGCCGTTGCTGTCCACGTGGAGCACCCCTACGGGCAGTGCCTCGGACAGCCGGTGGAGCACCTGCTCGCGCCTGCGCATGATCTCGTGCACCTGGCGTGGCCGCTCGGTGGCGACCGTGGCGGCCAGCCCAGCGCGTCCCTGGCCGCCTGCGGTGCCTGCGGCACCTGCGGCGG
>JBJKRZ010000320.1:0-30503 GCA_046704365.1 Acidimicrobiales bacterium
GCCCGGCCACGGGGCGCGCTCCGAGGCGGCGACGCTGTCGGGGCACGCTGGCACCGGCGGCGGGCAGGCGAGTCCCGCCCCCCCGGGGCGCGGTGGGGGCCGAGGGACGGGAAAGGGCCCCAAGCCCAAGGGCTGACCGCTCAGCTGGTGGCGGGGCTGGAACGCAGGGAGGCCAGTTCGGCATCGACCTTGCGCTCGTACTCCTCCACGTCACGCCGGGCGGCGGCGGGGCTCCAGCGACCGACCATCACGAAGATGAGCGGGATGAAGAGGATCTCGCCGCCGATGCACACCCACCACCAGTGCTTCCACTGGCTCGGGGTCACCTTCTGGGCGTTCACCACTGCTTCGCCGTGCAGGGCCAGATAGTCGAGGTCGGCCTTGGGGACCTTGCTGAGGGCGATCAGCCGACCGAGAGCCTCGGTCTGGCTCACATGGAGCGTGCTCGAGATCTCCGTCACTGCCTTCCCGATGGCGGCGGTGTCCCCGGGGTTGGCCGTGAGCGCGGCGATCGTATGGGAGTCGATGGTCCCCAGGGTCTGGATCTGCTGGGGATAGGCCTTGACGATGGCGGCGACCTGTGTTCCGTAGTCGACCAGCGGCGTGGTGGAGCTGACCACGTAGGGGAGGATGAAGATGGAGATGGCCACCACGGCGCGGATGATCCACCCCCACACGGCGAGGCCGGTGGCCGTCAGGGCCGGGTTGCGTTTCTCCACCGTCTCGGTGAAGCCGGCCATCCACGGCGCGTAGGCGATGGCCAGCGACACCGACATGAGGGAGATGATCCACACGAAGGTGTAGTAGCCGGTGTGGGGGTCGCTGGTGCGCGAGGCGAAGACGAACGTCATCACGACGGCAGCCACGGCGCCCACGATCATGAACGGCTTGCGCACGCCCACCTTGTCCGAGACGAGCCCGGCCACGATGAGGGCGCCGGCGTCGAAGGCCCAGAACCAGTTGTTGATGCCGTTGGCCTGCGTCAGGGTGAACCCGAAGATGCTCGTCAGGTAGATGGTGAAGAAGCCCACGGCCGTGTAGTAGATGATGAGGAACACCGAGATGGCGAAGGCAGAGCCCACGATGTCCAAATGGAGCATCTGGCGCCACGGCTTGCGCAGGCTGGCCCCGATGTCGAGTCCCTTGGCGCGGGCCTCGATGAGGACGCGGTCGCGCATGGACACCATGAGCTGGTCGCGCAGGCCCGGCGACAGCTCGCGCAGCCCCACCAGGGCGATGGCGAAGACGACGAGGCCGACGATCCCGCAGATGATGAACTGGTCCTGCCAGGCGTGCAGGTGCCCCAGGGTGTTGCTCGACACCTCGGAGACGCACAGGCTGCCCACCACCGGTCCCAGGGTCCAGAAACCCATGGCCGAGGCCCGGCCCAGCTGGGGCGAGAAGTCGCGAACCAGGGCCGGCGTGGCCACCAGGATGATGCCTTCCACGAATCCCACAGCCACCTGCAGGATCAGGAAGACCTCCTTGTTGGGCGAGTTCGGGATGCCGAAAGCCACCAACAGGGCGGTGATGAGCAGGCCGTAGGTCACCATGTTGGCCCGCCCCCACCGGTCGGCCAGTCCGGCCACCAGCGACGAGAAGGCGCCCACGGCGTTGGCGATCACCGTGATGAGCACGTAGTAGCGGAAGCTCATCCCGTAGTGGGCGATGATGGACGGCGCCACGGCGCCGCCCACGTAAAGCTCGTAGTAGAGCAGGATCGTGGCCATCACCACGATCCCCAGGTACAAGATCCGGGGCGCCGTCTCCGGGTAGCTGTCGAGTTGCCGGTACCACAGGGAGCGGACGAAGCCGCCTCCGTGCGATCGAGCCCCAACTGCTGGTGCGGCAGTCGTCACCGGTCCATCCCTCCCCCCGACCGGGAGCGCCTCCCGGTCCGATGGCGGCGACCGGGTGTCCCTGGCCGCCGTCAGCCAACGACATCAATGAGCCATGGCAAAAGTATGGCGCATCGGGTACGGGCTGGCGCGTCACACAGCGGGATGACCCGCAGCGCCGCCCCGTCGTCCTATCGCTGACCGGATGGGTCAGCTTTTGCGGGGAGCGGGAGGGACGTTTCGCCGGAGCTACGGCGCCGGCGACAGAACGTCGAGACCGGCTCCAGACGCCTCAGGCGGCGGCAGCCCGGTCGGCGACTTCGAGGGTGACGGTGGGATGCTGCTCCAGGCTGTTCTCGACCGTGCAGTGAGCGGCCACGGCCAGCAATGCGGCATGGCGCTCTGATGGGACACCGGCAGGGAGCAGGAGTTGCAGACGGATCTCGGCCACGCGGGCGGGCCTGGTGGCCAGGGTGAACTCAGCGCTCACCCCCAGTCCTTGCGGGTCCATCCCGTGGCGGGACAGGAACCTCCCCACGTAGAAGGCCACGCACGAGGCCACGCTGGCCACGAACAGCTCGGTGGGGGTGGGCCCCGAGTCCTCGCCGCCCAGGCTCGGGGGCTGGTCCACCACTATCGAGTGCTGGCGCATGTCGATGCGGAAGCGGTCCCCGCCCCCATGCTCTACGTGGACGATGCTCGTCATGGCGCCGCTCCCGTCAGGTGAACACGATCTGGCCGCCCGCCGCCCGGGCATAGAACTCGCCTACGGTGATGATGTCCGCCACCTGTGGGATGAAGTCGTTCTTCTCGAGCCCGAACAGGTCGACGGAAGCCTTGCAGGCGTACAGACCGGCGCCGGTGTCGGCGATCATCTCGATGAACTCCGGCACGGATGGGATGTCGAGCCGCTCCATCTTTGTCGTGAGGTAGTGGGTCATGACCGAGGACACACCGGGAAGTCCTCCCAGCATGGTGGCCAGATGGAGCCCGGGGTTGCCCACGGTGGAGAGCTTGATGTGGTCGTGGTGCGCCTTGTGGATGGCGTCGAGGCCGAAGAACGTGAAGAACAGGTTGGCGTCGATGCCCTCCGCTCGGGCGCCGTTGGCCATGATGAGCCCCGGGTACACCCCCTCGAGAGATCCCTTGGAGATGATGATCGACACCTTCTCGATGGTCGCTGGCTCGGTTGCTGGTGGCATCCCTGCTCCTCTCAGATGCAGCCGTGCGGCTTGGGGACCCCGGCGATCTTGGCTGCCAACTTGGCGGGTCCCTTTGGAAAGAGCTGGTACAGCTCCTTGATCGAGACACCCGACGTCTTCCCCAGCGCCCGGACCGTCGGGCTGCTGCCCTTTTCGAGGTACTGGGCCCGCATGAACTTGATGACGCGCCAGTGGTCCTCGCTCAGGGCTTCGATACCGGCCTGGGCGGCGATCTCGGGTGCCATGGCCTCGGTCCACTGCTCGGGATGGAGGAGGAACCCTTCGTCGTCCACCTCGACGGCGGACCCGGCATAGCTGACGCTCGGCACCTCGACCTCCTTAGCTTTCGACGTCCTCAAGGGGAGCCGGGCCCGTTGCCGCCGGGGCCAGGCCCCTCTTGCCGGCCCGGGGCATGGCGGTGGCGATCCCCGGTATCTCGCGTCCCGGCAGCACGGCGTGCCAGTAGAGCCACTCGAAGGCGAGCTTGCCGGCATGACACGCTCGTGACTGCTCCAGGAGCGGGAGCCCGAAACGAGAGGGGAAGTGGCCGGGCAGGACTTCGACCTCGTAGTTGAAGTCGCACAGGACGGCCTTGCCGAACCCGCTTTCCACGAAGCAATTGGCGTGCCCGTCGAAACTGGCGTCGAGCGGCTCGCCGGCCAGGAAGCGAGCGATGTTCCTCGTGAGCACCTCCCCCTCGAAATGGGCCACCGATCCTGCCTTGGAGGTGGGCACCTCGGCGGCGTCGCCGATCACGAAGATCTCGGGCGCCGCCTTGGCCTGGAGACTGTGGATGTCACAGGGCACGAAGTCGAACTCGTTGCCCAGTCCCTCCGATCGCCGGACGAAGGGGGCGCCGGCGTGGACAGGGACCACCACGGCCAGGTCGAAGGGCACCTGCCGCCCGTCGAAGGAGCTCAAGGCGCCGCTCGAGCCGTCGACCGACGCGGTGTTGAATTCGGTCACCATCGAGATGCCCTTGTCGGCCAGCAGCCCACCCAGCCGCTCGGAGGCCAGCTTCGTGCTGAAGGCGCCGTCCAAGGGTGTGACGAGCGAGATCTCGACCTGGTCGCGCATCCCACGCCGGTGGAAGAACCAGTCGGCGAGGAAGCAGAACTCGAGCGGTGCCACGGGGCACTTGACGGGCATGTCGACGATGTTGACGACGAGCCGGCCCTTCTCGAAGCCGGCCATGGCCCCGGCCAGCGCCGCAGCGGAGCGAAGCTCGTAGAAGGTGAAGACTTTCTCCCCCCAGCCCGTCCCCGTCAGGCCCTCGGTCTCCTCCCAGGCCAGGCCGGCGCCGGTGGCGATCACGAGCACGTCGTAGGGGAGTCGGGACCCGTCGGCGAGGGCCACGGTCCGAGCCGCCACGTCGACGCCGTCGGCCGCTGCCAGGCGGAAGTCCACGCTGGCCGACAGCTGGGCCCGGCGAGAGCGGACCAGTCGCCGGGGAGGCGCCATGCCGAAGGGGACGAAGAGAAGGCCAGGCTGGTACAGATGGCGGTCGTCCCCGTCCACCACGGTGATGGCCAGGTCCTCGGCGTCGAACCTGCGCCGGAGGCGGTTGGCCGCCAGGGTGCCGCCGGTGCCGCCGCCCAGGATGACCACACGAGGCGCCATGACGCCATCGAAGCGCGCCTCCGGCGGGCCGGCTAGGTCCAAAGGTCCCGGCACAGGACCGTGCCGGCGCCCGCCCCCGAAACCGGCCGGCCTCGTGTCCGGGCCCGGCCCTAGGTCCGGGCACCCCACATGAGGATGCGCTTGAAGGCATAGAAATACGGTCGCCGGTCGCCCAGGGCCCGCGCCAGGCGATGGCGGTACTCGGACTCGAAGCTGGCGAATTCGTCGTCTGTCATCACAGCCTTGAGGCGGGTGAGCGAGGCCCCCTTCACCCACTCGACGACCTCCTCGGCACCGGCGAGGCGGTGCCCGTACACCTGGAGGCGGACGTGCTGGCGTTCGAAGCCGAGCTCCTCGAGCAGCTCGGCATAGCGCTCGGGAGCGAGCACGTTCTCGGCCACGGGGTCGCCCGGCGCCCGCTCACCCAGCATCTCGCTGGCCAGCTCCTGCGCCGCCAGCTGGGCGGGGTGATCGGCGTTGGCGGGCACCTGCACGGCGAGCTGGCCGCCCGGCGCCAACGCCGCCGACCAGCGGGCCAACACCTGGGGGTGGTTGCGGATCCAGTGCATGGCGGCGTTGCTCACCACCACGTCGACGTCGGTCCCCGTCCACGAGGCGATGTCGCCGGCGACGAAGCTGAGAGTGGGGCCCGCCCGCTGACGGGCGGCGTCGAGCATGGCCGGGGACAAGTCGACACCCAGCGTGGAGGAGGCGCCCAGGCGCTCGTGCAGGGCGGCGGTCAGCTGGCCGTCGCCGCAGCCGAGGTCGACCACACGGGGACGCTCGACGGGCAAGAGGAGCCCTTCGAGGTCCCAAAAGGGTGCTTGGCGCTCGGCGGCGAAGCGGTTGTACTGGGCAGGGTCCCAGCTCTCCTGTGGCGACGTCACGAGGGTGGGGTGAGCGGTGGCTTGCCTGCGCGCAAGGTGAGCGGCCGGAACGGGCCGACGGGCTCCACGCGCCGGCGGCGGGGCCCGGACCACAAAGCAGGTGGTGCCTCGACGATCCAGGCCAGGGCGTAGGCCGCTTGTTCGTAGTTCACCCGCCAGCCCAAGAAGTCGAGCCAGGCGTCCTGGCTGGGCCGCTCCAGCGGAAAATCCACCCGCCGGAGGCGCTCGACTGCCTCGGAGAATTCCTCGTAAGTGAGCGAGATGCCCTGGGCGGGGTCGGCTTCTTCGGCAAGGGCGACGCCCAGAGCCCGGGCGATGGTGGTGAGGCTGGTGAAGCCGCCCCGCAGGCACAGGCGCGCCGACACCGCCCCCGGGGCGTTGGGGAGCAGCGCCAGGTACAACGCGGCGGCGTCGAGCACGGCCAGCTGGGCCGTCACCCAGCACGACAGCGCCCCCGGAGAGCGGAAGTACACGAGGGGGGGATAGGTGGCGTGGCTCTCGGAGACGTCGGCCGACCAGCTTTCCCACTGCTCGAAGAGCTCGGGCAGCTTGCCCACCGCCGAGACGCCGCTGCCCAACCCGTAGTGCGTGCGGGCCAGTAGCTCGGGGCCCCATGAGGGGACGCTGGCCCGTGAGTCGAGCATGGTGACCAAGGTCTCGCGCCGGTTGAAGGCCGTGTACAAGATGGGCAGGTAGCCGATCTGCAGGGCGAGCGTGCCGAGCCCGAAGGCGGCCGACAGGTCGTCGATGGCGGCGGCCGTGGCGTTGCCCGGCGCCACGTAGCCCAGGGTGAACATGGAGGAGCCGATCTGCTCGAGGGCAGCGCCGAGGCCCCCCGCACTCTCGAAGGGCCACAAGAGCAGTCCGAAGCCCAGCTCGAAGACGGCCAGCCACACGGCGAGCTGGAGGATCAGCTGGACGGGGGCCTGGGCGGCCAAGACGCGGTCACGCTCGTCGTAGCCCTCGAATCGGTCGGCGACGAAACGGAAGAGCCAGTGGACGCCGAGCCCGACACCGCGGGTGAGCCAGCTGCGGACGCGCCGTGGGACCACGATCGTGCCGAGGACGCTCCAGGCGCCGGCCACCGCCAGCAGGGCCCCGAGGGCGGCGGCCAGGTCACGTCCGACCATGGGCGAGCATCCTAGGGAGAGCCCCGAGCCCCGAGCCGGGTCGGCCCGGTCAGGACGGCAGGTCGTCCCAGGCGATCTCCACGCCGCGCCACGCCTCGGGGTGGCGCCGCAACCAGCGGCGTGCGAAGGGGCACCAGGGCACGACGGTGAGGTGCTCGCCGGCGGCACGCTGGACGGCGGCCTCCACGAGCCGGCCGCCGATGCCGCGCCCGGCGATCCGGTCGGGGACCCCGGTGTGGACGATGACGAGCCGGCCGTCACCGACGTCGTAGACCAGCTCGGCCAGCTCCGCGTGGTCCTCGACCACGAACCGGTGCTCCTCGGGGCGGTGGAGCACCTGGCGGGCACCGGGGTCGCTCGTCATCGGGTCACCCTAAGGGGGTCCGGCCCGAGGGGCTGCAGGCGAGCCCTGCGCGCCGGGACCGGGTCGAAAGGCCCATGTCGGAGCATCCTGTGCCTGGCGCAGGGCCGAAGCCCGCAAGGGGGGTTGGGCGAGCGAGCCGGGCCGGGCTGTCGGGGAAAAGTGCAGGCAGAGACGATAGAAGGGTTGCGCCCGGCACCGTGGGTCGACCCGGCTACCGGCGCCCGGGCCCTTTGGGTCCTCCGTTCCGGCGGACCACCGCCACCAACGGTGCCGGCGGGCTGGGACCAAAGTCCCGATGTAAAGACTCGTTAGGGCCCTGGTGCCGACCCCGTCCTGGCCGCTTGACTGTCGTCGGGGAACGTGGATGCCCCAAACCCACCCACATGGGCGCGAGAGACCGGGGATCTGAGGCATTCGGTCCCCGGTCTTCCGCGTCGGCGGAGACGTGGCCTCAGGTGGCCGACCTGGCTTCGGTGATCACCGTTTGGGCGTTGTCTTGTGGAGCAGGCCTCGGCGAACGCCGTCGATGATGAGCTCGACGCCTTGGTGGAAGATCTCGGCGGAGTCACCCGTCAGGGCAGTGGCGAAGGCATCGAGCGTCGGCGGCATGCTCAGGGTGCCGCGCCGATCCTCCAGGGTGAGTCCGACCAGCTCGGCCAGCGCGAAGCCCCGGGCGTAGGCGGTGCCCGTTCGGTAGGCCAGGACGGCCTTCGTCGGCGTGAGCCCGCCCTGTCGCAGGCAGAGCAAGAGCGCCTCGACAGGAGCCAGCGCCGCGCTGCTGCGTAGCGGGCGCAGGCCCACGAGCTCGAAGGCAGCGGGATGGCGCAGTGCCGTGCGGCGGATACCCGTCACGTAGGCGCGTAGCGCCTCGTCCCAGGGATCAGAGGGATCGGGGACTGGCAGCTCTTCACGGACCATGATCTCGGCGAGCCCGTCGAGGAGATCTTCCCGACTGCGCAAGTGGTGATAGAGCGACATCGCCTCTACATCGAGTGCCGCTCCGAGCTTGCGCATCGACAACGCCTGAGCGCCGTGGCGGTCCGTCAGCTTCAGCGCCGCCTTGAGGACGAGCTCTCTGGTCAGGGGTCGCCGAAGCCCGGTCATGGCCGGCGCCGCGCCGATCCGCTGCTCACCGTTTCGGACCGGAGGCACACGAGGTCGTTGGCCAATGACACAAGGTCCTTGGCCAACGACACACGGTCCTTGACCCTCGACACAAGGTCCTTGACCAACGCCGGCACAACAGCCCATACTACCTTACACCGTAAGGTTAGTTGTGCGTGGCAACTGTCGTTTGGGAACGACGGGGGGCTCGAGGAGGTCAGGATGCTCCATCCTTATCTCAGCTCCGCCATCGCCGAGGAGCGGCGGTCCGATCGGCTGCGCGAGGCCGAACGGTTCCGCTTGGCTCGCCTGGCGCGTGCCTCGAGGCGCCGGGCGTCGCGCCCCGAGTCGCTCGTCGCCGCACCCGCCGAAGGCAAGCGAACTGGTGGTTGGCTGGCTTCGTTGTTGTCACTTCGGCCGCGGCTCTCCCGGCAGGCCTTATCGGTCGCCCCACCAGCTGAAACCTCGCTGGCGGCCATGGGCGAGGTCTCCAGCCTGGGCCGCCTCGCAGGCGCAGCGGGTGTGGGGCCCGCGCTGGCTTTGGGGGAGCGCCGGCTCACCAGCTCGACGGGCGACGGCGAGCAAGGCTCGGTCGAAGAGGTGTCGATTCTTGCCGACCGCTTCCCGGCTGCATTCGATCGCCGAGCTGGGAGGCCAGCGGAAGGAACGGGTGCTCGGGTCGTCGCCTGCATCGAGGTCGACCCGATAGCAGCTTCCGGTTCGCTCGGGGTTCCTTCGGGGTGGGAGGCGCTCGCTGCCTGGCATCTCGGGCGGCGCGTGCGGGCGAACGACTGCGTCAGCTGGATCGGGGGCACCCGCCTGGCGGTGCAGTTCGGGTACTGCGCCGAGCGCGTCGCACCCGCCGTGCTCGGACACCGCCTTATCCGAGCGATGGGTGAAGGCTTGAACGTCAGGGACACGACGTTGAACCTGGACGTGGCCGTGGGTATCGGTACCAGCACCTCGGCTACGACGGAGGCGGAGCTCATGAGAGAGACGATGGTGTCTCTGGACAGGCTCCCCCGGCGGACCTTGCGGGAATTGAACCAGCCCTTGATCGCGTTCGTCGACATGCCAGCCCCGCGTCGTCAACGATTGCTCAGCCACGATCCTTCATGCCCATGAGGCGCGTTCCTCGGTCCATGGGCTAGCCGACGACCATCGTGGCCGTCCAGGAAGCGGCCACACAGACGGCGAGGAGGAGTCCGACTGTGAGCCGATCGGCATCGAGTCCTCGTGCCCGCCGGATGGGGTTCTCCACCAGGTGATACGAGCAGACGGCGAAGAGGGCGGTGCCAGCGATGGCGAGGAGCCGCCGATCTGCCGAGCTCAGCCAGGGCGGCGTCCCCCTGGCCAGTTCGAGCAGTGGGTAATGGATCAGGTAGAGGGAATACGAGATGTCACCCACATAACCGAGGGGACGGGCCGACAGCAGCCGTGACGCGACAGGACGGCCACCGGGCCCGCCGCCGCCCCCGGCCCAGATGAGTGCCGCTGCCGACGCACACGGGAGCCAGGCCTGCCAGCCGGGATAGGTGCTCGCCGAGCTCAGCGTGGCCAGGGCGACGGTGAGCAGCGCCACGCCGACTCCTCCAGCGAGGCGCCGGAGCCAGAGCGGCCTGCTGGCCCCCTTGGCGGCCAGCGTGGCGAGCAGGCAACCGAGACCGAGCTCCCAGAACCGCGTGAACGGCGAGTAATAGGAGGCGACGGGGTTTCGGGAGGACAGGTGCACGGACCACGAGGCGGAAGCCACGACCCCGGCCGTGAGCGTCAGGGCCAACGCCCGGTGGCGATGACGGGGCCCGACGAGGCGGGAGATCGAGAAGACGACGACCGGCCAGACGATGTAGAACTGCTCTTCCACGGCGAGCGACCAGAAGTGCGTGACCAGCGAAGGGTGCAGACCGGGCACGAAGTAGTTGCTCCCGGTGGAGACGAGGCGGAAGTTGGCGGCGAACAGAGATGCCCAGCGGACGTCTCCGGGCAGTAGGGGGTTCATCCGAGTGCCCTGGAGCAGCCTGGCTGCCACCATGGTGAGCACCAGGGTCGCCGTCGCGGCTGGCACGATTCGGCGAATCCGTCGGGAGTAGAAGTCGGCCAACCCCTGGCGGGCACCCTTGGGCGTCTCGCGCAGCAACAGCTGGGTGATGACGTACCCGCTGATGACGAAGAAGACGTCGACGCCGACGAACCCGCCGCCCAGGCCCGGCAGCCCGGCGTGGTCCCCGATCACCAACATGACCGCCAGGGCTCGAAGTCCCTGGATGTCCCGACGGTGCTCGGTCCGGGCCCAGACATCTTGCCGCTCGGGCACAGGCGCGGGCTGCGACGGCGTCGAAAGGAGCTCCGGGGCCGTGGAAAGGCTCTCTGGCTCTCTCGAGACCTGGGGCGAGATGGCCATGTGAGGCTTCCCCGAGACCCTTCTCACCAGGCGGTGATCAGTGAGGGGTCCCGGGGGGCGAGCTGCACGTGGAAGAGCGAGGCGATCTCGTCGATCACATAGGTGGCGGTCACGTTCTCCCCGACGAAGGAGTAGTGGATGCCATCAGGTTCCCGAAGTCTTTCCGGCGTGCCGTTGACGACCGCCGCCGCCTGATAGGCGCCCTCGGGATCGGCGAAGACCTGCCAGGTGGGGACGAATACGGCGTCGGGAGTCGAGCCCGCGACCTGCTGGTACAAGGTGTTCAGGATCTTCACGCCCTGGCTGTAGCCGGGGTCCTGCATGATCGGTATCCCCACCCACATGACGAGGGCACCGCTGGCTGTGGCCTCGTCCAGGAGCTGGCGCACCCGAGCGAGATATGCCGCTTCCCAGGCGGCCGACGGGAACTGGAGAGCCGAGCCGTCGACCACCATTCCCTGTTCGTCGTCCCCGCCGAGGCATATGAGGACGAGCTGCGGGTGGTACAGGCTCAGGTCGGTCTCCAGCTCGGTTGGCCAGTCGTAGTAGCCCGAGTTGGCCAGTCCGGTCGCCGACTTGTCGCGTTGGACGAGGGTGATGCCGGAGTTCGCCGGGACCTCCCTTGCCAGGCCCCATCCGAGGTCGTTCCCCAGTGAGTCACCGACCTCCAGGACCGTGCAGGAACCGACCGGCACCACGGCGGCGGCGCCGCTGAGTGACAGTTGGCAGCCGCCGAACTCCCTGGCGACGTCGGTCGGCGCCGGAGGAGGGACCTGGGGCGCCGGCGTTTGCACCAGGGTCTTGCGCACGGCTGGCACCACAGAGGACGAGGTGCCCGCCGAGGCGCGCACCACCCGCACGACGACCGCGGTGGCGACGAGCGCCAAGAGCAGCCCCGACAGCGCCACTCGTTGCCTGTGCTTCGACCGCTCGGAGGCCGGCGGAACGCCATGAGCATGTGCAACGCCCGGGTCGGTTCCCGTCGTCGTGGCGCTCACGACGACAGCCGCGTCCAGTTCACACCGTCCGTCGTGCGCCATAGCCCGGAGCCGCCTTGGCTCACCCAGCCGTGACTGGAGTCGATGAAGGTCACGCTGCCGGCACCGCCACTGCCGAATCCGGCCTTGGCCAGGCCAGCCACGGGTGCCCAGCTTCGTCCTCCGTCGGTGGTCTCGAACACCAGGCCCCGGACGGGGAACAGCCAGGCGGTCGTCGGCGAGAGAACGGCCAGGTTCTGGTGGCCGAGAGAGTAGGGCGCCACGTAGCCGCCGACCGGGAGTCCACCGGAAGCGGGGAGGACGGCGTTGCCGCTCAGCACAGGTGCGTTGGCCGCCGAAGTGAGGGCCCACGTGAGGCCGCCGTCATAGGAACGGTAGAGCGCCTTGGCCTGGGTGCCGGCACTGGCCTGCGAGGCGCACACCATCCACAGGTCCTGTGTCCCCGAACCGGCCAGCTCCTCTCCGAAGGCGAAGTAAGCCGGGCAGGGGTCCACGCGCCGCACCCACGTGGCGCCCGCGTCCGGCGTGTAGGCGAGCTGCCCCGTGCCTGAGGTGTTGCCCCGTGGGTCGAAGCTGAGGACGTAGGCGTGGGCGTGGCTCATCCGCGCCAGCTCGACGTCCTGGTCGCTCAGGGAGAGGGCGCTGTTCTCGGCTATCGGCGGGGCCGACAGAGACGGAGCCCACGTGCCTCCGTAGTCGTGGGAGATCTCCAGGCTCACCGGGCACGAGTCGGGCGCGTTCACCCTGAGGAAGCACGTCCCCACCACGGCCCACACGTCGGAGCGGATGGCGCTCACGTCGGAGACGACCGGCCCGATCGGTGCCTGAGCCCATTGCGATCCACCGTCGTCGGTCACCCACAGGGGTGCCGCTCCGTCGCTCGAGGGCTCACCACCCCACAGGTATCCATGGGTGGTGTCGGTGAATTCGACCTGGGTCGGGTACTGCGCCGGGAGGTTGCCGTTCACGACCTGCCAGCGGCCTCCGCCGTCGGAGCTCTCCACCAGGGCGGTCCGTGTCCCGTGCGGAGCCAGCGCATAGCCCTCGGTCCGGCTCACGAACACCGGAGCCTCGACGTCGGAAGAGGGAACGGCGGTCCCCGGAGCGGCGCCCGCCTGCGAGGAGAAACCGGCGTCGACGGGTCTCGGAGAGGGGGACAGCACGGAGCCGAGCGCGATCCCCGCCGCCAGCGCAGCGACGGCGATCGAAGCGGTGCCCCACACCGTGCGCCGGCGGCGGAGCCGAGCCGAGCGTGCGAGCACGGTAGCGAGCGTCGTAGTCGTCGGCTCCGGCGGCGACGGATCATCCAGATGCCCGAACATCTTCTCCTCCCTGCATGCGATCTCCGAGGTGTTGGCGTAAGGCGGCCAGACCCCGGGAGGCGTGGACCTTCACCGAGCCCGGCGAGCAGCCCAGGGCGTCCGCCACGGTGGCCTCGGGCCAGTCGGCGAGGTACCGGAGCACCACCACTTCGCGTTGGCGGCGCGTCAACCCCCGGATCGCCCGGGCCAGGTCGACCCGCTCAGCCAGGTGTGTGTCCACCAGGGTGATGGGCTCCGTGCCCGTTGTCGCCGGCCGCCGTCTGCGGCGAAGGCTGTCGATGGCGATGTTGGTGCTGACCCGGACGATCCAGGCCTCAGGTCGGTCGTGAAGCCGGGACCAGTGCAGATGGGCGCGGGACAAGGCCTCCTGGGCGGCGTCCTCGGCGTCCTGGCGGCCTCCGAGGAGCCGGTAGGCCACTCGGTAGGCAAGGCGGTAGAGGTCGGCGAACTCCTCCTCGAACCGTCTCGTGGCGCCCCGCTCCATGGCCCTCCCACGCCGCCACCGGCGACTTGGGCGGCGTCCACCACTCTTCTACGTCGAAGCCCGCCGAGGGGTTGACAGGGGGATCGACTGGGCGAAGCGGAACACCTCGTCGGGGTCGAAGCGCCGCTTCACCTGCTCCAGCCGAGCCAGGTTCGTCCCGTAGTAGGCCGTCGCCCAGTTGCTGAGCGTCGGGTCGATGTAATTCACGTACGCACCGCTGGCATGGGGAGCGAGCTCGTCGGCCAGCCCGGCCAACCAGCTCGACGCCTGTAGCGGCCCGTTGGCCGGAGCCGGCGCCGACCAGGTGGCGCTCATCTCGATGCTGGCCAGCGCTTGGCGGTGGACGAAGGCGGTGGCGGCGGGGGCGAGGGCGGCGATGGCTCCGCCATAGGAGTCGAATACGACAGCACCCCCCAGCTCCGGCGCCTGGGCGGTGAATTGGCTCACCGCCTCGACCACGGCGAGGTTCGCCTTGTCCGGGAGCGGCGCATCGACGAACAGCGACTTGGCAGCGAAGGCGGAGCGTTGAAGGACCCCGGTGGGGACCTGGGAGTGAAGATGGCACTGGGCCACGCTGTCGCCCTGGCAGCCTGCTTCGATGAGCATGGCCGTCATGAAGTCCTCGGGCCCCACGAACCGGTAGCTCGGAGCTCCTACCTGGCCCACGAGCCGGTCGACGTCCCCTTCGAGCTCGGCGGCGGCTCCGCAGTAGACGCCGGTCACTCGCACGTGCGTTCCCGCTGAGGCCTCGGCGAGCAACTGGCAGTTCGACCACAGTGGGTTCGGAGCCCCCTCTATCCAGTTCTGCCATGCCCCCAGGACGTCACCGGCGGCGGCCCACGGCCACTCCAAGGTGAACAGGGTGAGCTCGGGCAACGGGTGGTGGTTGAACTCGAAGGAGGTGACGACTCCGTAGTTGCCGCCCCCACCGCCGCGACTCGCCCAGAACAGATCGGAGTTTCGAGAGGCATCGACGGTGAGGACACGGCTGTCGGCGCTGACCACCTGGAGGGACTCGAGGTTGTCGCAGGTGAGGCCCAACTGTCGGCCCAGCACGCCGATGCCTCCGCCGAGGGCGAGCCCGGCGATGCCGACGGTGGGACACGAGCCGCCGGGAACCGTTCGACCGTGGGACGCCAGCGTGGCGTACATGTCGACGAGCCTCGTCCCCGCACCGACGCGGGCTGTCGTGGCGGACACCGCCACTTGCGCCATGGGCGAGACGTCGATCACGAGCCCTGTCCCGACGGAGTAACCGCCGTAGCTGTGGCCGCCCGACCGAACCGAGATCGGGGCATCGTGGCGTCTTGCAAAGGCGATGCCACGCTGTACATCGGTCGGGTTCCGGCAAAAGGCGACGGCCGCTGGTCTGAGGTTGTCGAATCGCGTGTTGTAGAGCTGGGCACTGACCAAGTAGTCGGGAGCACCAAGAAGGACCAGGCGGCCGGAGAGTTCCTTGGCCAGTTCGCTCCAGGGCGGGCTCGGGGTGGGTGGTTCGGGACGGCTCGTCGGTGTCGGCCGAGTTGGCGTGCCGCAGGCGCTCGCCGCCGAAGCAGATACCAGCGCCAGACCGCTTGCACCCAGGTACCGCAGCACTTGACGGCGATCGACGCGGCCTTGCACGTTCCGAGTTTCTACTGGACCGGCCTCGTCGATGAGGTCGTCCACCGGATCCACTTTCGTCGTCGCTCGGCGTGGCCGGAGTCAGCCTCGGGGCGGCCGTCTGGACCGGCACTTCCCAGGGCGGTCTCCGCCGTCGACGGGTCGCCCGGAAGGGGCGGTTGGCCCGACAAATTCCCTGGTGAGGACCGATTGTCCGGTGAATGCTTGGCACTCGCTGGTTGAGAGTGCTAATAATGCCGACAGTCATTACAGCTTGAACTGCGATGCGGACCGAAGCACGTAAACGCACTTTGGGAGGTGATGATCATGGCTCTGGTTCGCAGTGACCCCTTCCGTGAGCTCGATCGCTTGGCCCAGCAGGTCTGGGGGTTGAGCAACGGATCCCGATCTCTGGCGATGCCGATGGACGCCTATCGCAAGGGCGACTCGTTCTTGATCCAGTTCGACTTGCCGGGGATCGATGTCGAATCGATCGACCTGACTGTCGAGGACAACGTCCTCACGGTGAAGGCCGAACGGCCCGCACCATCGGTGACCGAGGGCGTGGAGAAGCTCGTCGCTGAGCGTCTCTACGGCACCTTCAACCGTCAGGTGTTCCTGGGCGACAACCTCGACACCGAGAAGATCGAGGCTGACTACGAACAGGGCGTCTTGACACTCTCCATCCCCGTCGCTGCCCACGCCAAGCCTCGTCGCATCCAGATCACCCAGCGGGGTGAAAGGCAGAAGCTCAGCGCCTGATCGAACCGTTGAGCCGGCGAAGCCCTGGCCCGAGATCTTCCAGGCCAGGGCTTCGCCGAATTGCGACCCCTGCCGGTCAGACGCCGGGGTCTCCCTCCGTTGGGTTCGGCTGCCCCCGCCCAGTGGTGATCAGCTGTCGCAGGCTGCTTCCGATGTAGAAGTCCCAGGCGCCCGAGCACTTCTCGAAGCACTCGACCTCGGGAACCAGACCCAAGTGGCTGAACCGGAGCTCGGTCTGGTCACCCTGGCGGGACAGTTCGAAGACGATCTCGGTTCCGATCCACTCGTCGGGGTCCTTGGTGAAGTTGAGATGGGCATCGAGCACTCGCCAAACGACTCGCTGGCAAGGGACGAGCTCGGTAATGCGCTGCTTCGAGTAGTGGATGTCCTGGTAGCGGTAGGTGAACACCTCGCCGAGCTGGTCGGTCCGGCCGTCGACCTCCCCGGACCACCACCCACGCACGTCGGTGATGGCCGCAAAGGCTTCTTCTGGGTTCTGGTCCACCACCAAGGTGGTGGTGAAGTCCTGGTCGGCCATTGCAGGATTCCTTTCCTGTTCTCGTCGGTCCCTCTCGGTCCTCTCCCACAAGGTGCAACTGGTCCGGCTCGCAAAAGTCGTCGCGGCCCAACCGCCAGATCCCTGGCGCGCCGCTTTAGGCTTCCGCCGTGAATGTCGGCGCCGGAGAGCTCGAGGAGTACCGCCGGGAGCTGGTCGGCTACTGCTACCGGATGCTGGGTTCGATCCACGACGCCGAAGACGCCGTCCAGGAGACCATGCTGCGGGGGTGGCAGGCGCTGGCCAGGTTCGAGGACCGCGGCGGCCTCCGACCTTGGCTCTATCGGATCGCCACCAACGTCTGCTTCGACCTCATGAAGGGGAGAGGACGGCGGGCCTTACCGATCGACATTGCGCCGGCGGGCACCTCGAGGAGCCGTCTGGTCGACGCCCTGCCGGAGGCCACCTGGATCCAGCCCGCTCCCGATGCCTTGATCCTGCCGCCCGACGCTGACCCAGCCGAGCGCGCCGTGGCCAGGGAATCGGTCCGTCTCGCCTTCATCGCCGCCCTGCAGCGCCTCGCCCCCCGCCAGCGCGCCGTGCTCATCCTGCGAGACGTGTTTCAGTGGAAGGCGTCGGAGGTTGCTGCCCTGCTGGGCACCAGCGCGGATGCCGTCAACAGTGCCCTCCGGCGGGCTCGGGCTGCTCTGGGTCCCATCGACCGCGACTCCGCCCCCAGCGAGTCCTCGGTATCGGACCGAGAGCTGCTCGTCGCCTACGTCAATGCCTTCGAGCGCCAAGATGTCGATGCCCTCGTGAGCCTGCTGCGAGAGGACGCCATCGTGGAGATGCCTCCGTTCGACCTGTGGCTCCGAGGCCGCCACGACATCTACGAGTGGCTGACCGCCGAGGAGGCCCTGCGCGATCACGTCGTGGTGCCCGTCAGGGCAAATGGGTCACCGGCGTTCGCCCACTACCGCTCACCTTCTCCGGGAGATCCGCCCGTCGCCTTGGCCATCCATGTGCTCGACATCGTCGACAGCCAGATCGGCGCCATTCACGCCTTCATTGACGCGACCCTGTTCGAGCGATTCGGACTCCTTCTCGAACCGACGCTCGAGTCCTGAGGGATTCGGCACCACCAGCATGAGCGAGCCGGCCACGGCCTCGTGGAGCGAATCGTCCGTAGCGGGCACAGCGGGAGCTGTCGAGACGAGGTGAGGCTCGGGACGTTGCCGGCACGGACAGGTGCAGACGGGTTCAATCCGCCGACAGAGGAGACGATGGAGGATGCCGTTCGTAGCGCATCATGACGACTCCGTTGCCGAAAGTGCGGATCTCCACGAGCTGGAGCGCGACCTTGGCGTCTGAGAGATGGAGCGCCTGCTTCCCGCGCCCGATGATGACCGGATGGACGTAGAGGCGGTACTCGTCGATCAGGTCGTGGCGGGCGAACTCAGCGCCCAGGTCGGAGCCACCGAGGACGATGTCTCCCCCGGGCTGCGCCTTGAGGGCGAGCACCTCGGCCGGCACGACGTCGTGGGCGATCGTGGCGTTCCAGTCGGCGTGTTCCAGGGTGCGCGAGTAGACGACCTTCGGCATGTCCCGCCATATCCGGGCGAACTCGACGATGGTCGCTGAGGCGGCCGGGTCCTCGTCGGCGGTCGGCCAGAACCCGGCCATCAGCTCGTAAGTGACCCGACCCTCGAGGAAAGTGCCGGCGCTGCCGATCCAGGCGTTCATGTGGCGATGGAGCTCGTCGTCGACCATGTGCCAGCCGATCTCCCGGTTTGGCCCTTCCATGTAGCCGTCGACCGACACCGACATCGTCCAGATGATCTTGCGCACTGGTCACTCCCGGACGCGGGAGGCCGTTTCCGCAGGCTGTTCGGCCAGGTGGGCGGGGGAGTTGCCCAGATGCTTTGGAGAAAAGGGCGGGAACCCCATGTGTGCTCGGATGGGGTCTGGAGCTGCCGACCAGTCGTAGGAGAGCCTTACCGTCGTGTCCGACGGTCTTGCCGGCACGAGGTCGTGGCGCCGGGCGCCGCCGGTGCCGCAGATGGCGGGGTGGGTTGCCGAATCGGTCCGTACGGCGGAGATGGCCTCAGCGGCGGCGTCGACGACCGCGGTTGCGCTGATCCGGTCGTCGGCCACGTCGCTATCTCCTCAATGTGCGCTGTGCACAGTTCAGTTCGCCGACCCTGGGGGCCCGGAGAGAACGGTCGGAACATACTCGAGCAGTTGGATGCGCCCGTCAAAGGTACGGCTGCTGATCATCTCGAGCGCGACGTCAGGATAGCCGTCGTAGATCCGCTCCCTGCCGGTGCTTCCGGTGATCACCGGGAAGACGACCACTCGGAACCGGTCCACGAGGCCGGCGTTCAGCAGCGAGCGGCACAGGGCGACACTGCCGATCGTGCGCATCGACGTGACGTCGTCTGCCTTCATCGCTCGCACGACCTCGACTGCGTCCCGGGCGACGAGTTGCGTGTTCGCCCACCCCAGGGGCTGGCGCAATGTCTTGGAGAAGACGACCTTCGACATTCCCGCCAGGGGTTCAGTACCGGGCTCGCCAGCAGCGGCGAACCCCGACATGAGGCGGTAGGTGGTTGCGCCCATCAACACCGTGTAGTCGGCTTCGGGGGACTCTCCTAGCCAGGTCAAGTACTCGGGGCCTTGCAACCCCCACCAGCCCGGCCATCCCTCGGCCGCCGCGTAGCCATCGAGCGAGGTGATGAAGTCGATGAGTAGCTCAGCCACTGTTGGGGTCCTTGTCTCTTTTGCCCATGTTCGGCTCTTCTCTGGCAGGGGTCCAAAGGTCAGCGCCATCAGGCCCGGCGTACCCTGCGTGGTCAACTCCGCTCCGGAGTTGGCCTTTCAGTATCCGAGATCTCATGGCCCGCCTCGCTCAGGCTCCCGATGCGGCAACACGCTAACAACCCGCCCGCTGCCGAGTGCGAGCCGGGTAGCGAGCGCCTGGAACTGCCCAGAGCGGCATCATCGATCGGCGGTCATCCGAGCACGTCTCGCGCAGATCCGAAGCCGGTGAGGATCGCGCTTGGGTCACCGCTGTGGATGGATCGTCTCGCCGCTGGCGAGCATGGCCACGAACTGCTCGATCCGGCGTCGACGCGTTTCAGCACGCTTGGCGGTGGTCACCCGGTAGAGGACGGAATAGCGATTGGCGCTGCTCAAGCGTTCGAACATCGCTTTCGCCGGCGGCGTCGCCTTCAGCGCGGCGGCAAGGTCCGACGGAACCTCCATGGTCGACTGGCCTGC
The DNA here is from genome assembly GCA_046704365.1 of Acidimicrobiales bacterium. GTDB lineage: Bacteria > Actinomycetota > Acidimicrobiia > Acidimicrobiales > UBA8190 > UBA8190. The sequence continues at coordinate 19,490 of JBJKRZ010000320.1, forward strand.
ATACGCACGGTCCCAACGGCCGTCGGCCTTGGCCTGCTCCACTGCAACGAGACCAGTTCGATGCATCCGACGCTGTTCGATGAGCCGGGTAGCGATTGTCACATTCCGTTTCGACCACGCGCCACCCGACCGTCGCGGAGTGAATCTTCGCCGGAAAGTGCGCTCGTCGCCCTTGGCGAGCTGCCCGTCCACCCAGCCGTGAGAGATCGCCTCTTCGAGGGCTTCCTCATATGTCAAGGTCGTCGCACCTTTGGTTCCCTTCTTCGCCAGGACCAGCCAGACACCTTCGGATCGTGTGCCCTGGTCTCTGAGCCACTCCGACCACGCCTTCGCGTCGGCCACCCTGAGCACAGGGGTGTCGTCGGGCACCACGGAACGGTGAACCACGGCGCCCGTGCCCCGGCGCCCGAGTGAACCGCTCACTCAGGAATCTGCGTGGTGAAGCAGAACGGGTGGCCCGCTGGATCGAAGAACACCCGCCAACGATCAGGAGCCGGCTGGTCGGCCGCCTTGCGGGCCCCGAGGCGCAAGGCCTCCGCCTCGGCCGCCTGTAGGTCGGACGTGGCCAGGTCCAGGTGGATCTGCTTCGGAACCTCGGCGGAGGGCCAGGTAGGAGGTCGGTAGTCGGCGACCTTCACGGCAGCGATCCAGCCGTTGTCGGTCCTCACCGCGCAGAACTCGTCGCTGCTGAAGGCGACTTCACCACCGAGCAGCGCAGCCCAGAAGTCGGCGAGCGCCACCGGGTCGGCACAGTCAAGCGAAGTGGAGGCGAGCCGGGCAACGGCGATGTCGATCACCCTACCAACGGGCTCGCCGGGCATCCCGGGGAGGCGGACGAGTTGCTCGCCCGCCGGCTCGCCAAAGCAAAGCCCAGCGGCACAAGCTCCTCTACGGCGTCGGCTTCGAGCGCCTCGACGTCAAAGACGACAGGCTCTCCCACGAGCCGTAACGTCCGCCTTTCGGCGGCATGGTCAGCGGGTTCGAATTCCCTTATGGAACTCGAGTGGAGGGATGCCTCCGGATACGAACCGCGCTCCAAGCCTCGCCCGGTGGCAGATCCTCTTCGGGAGGCGCCGATCGTCCACCCGATGTGCTACTATGTAGCACATGGAGACGATCGGGGTTCGTGAGCTGCGCCAGCATGCCAGCCGCTACTTGGAGCGTGTCCGCCAAGGCGAGACCTTGGAAGTGACCGACCGGGGGCGGCCCGTGGCCCGGCTGGTGCCCGTCAGCACCGACCGGTGGACCGCCATGGTGGCCAGCGGCAAAGTCACCGTCGCCGAGGACCAAGGCGATCTCGCCGACGAACCACCCGGCGATTACGAGGTCGACGCGTCGGACACGCAGACGGCCATGCGCGAGCGCGAGCGTTGAGGCTCTATCTCGACTCGTCGGCCCTGGTCAAGCTGGTCAGACGGGAAGCCGAATCGGAGGCTCTGCGGAGCTTCCTTCGCCGTCACCGGGCGGATGGCCGCGTCACCAGCGCGCTTGCACGGGTCGAAGTCGTTCGCGCCGTAGGGGCGGGCGGCCCGGCCGCGATTGCACACGCACGAAGGCAACTGGCTCGGGTCGATGAGATCAATCTCGATCGTGATCTGCTCGACGCCGCTGCCACGCTGGCCTCAGCAACTGTCCTCCGGTCTCTCGATGCTATCCATCTGGCTGCGGCGCGTTCAATCGGCACCGAACTGAGCTCTGTTGTCACCTACGACGTTCGCATGCAGGACGCCGCTACCGCCCTAGGAATCACGGTGGAGGCACCGGCGTGACGCCTGGATGCCGAAATTCGCGTCGGTCAGCGCACAACCCCGGGAGCCCCAACCGGCAAGAACCAGAGGGCCCCGCCGCCAAAGCCCGCACCCGCTACGTCTTCGGGCACATTCTCGTAGCGGACGAGACACTCGGGAGATACCTCGTCGAAGGGAAATCCGTCCGTCACATCAATGGAGTGCGTGACGACAACCGACCCGAGAATCTCGAGTTGTGGACGAAGCCCCAGCCTTCAGGCGTTCGCGTGAGCGATGCCAGCGAATGGGCGCGCCACATCTACGACCTTTATGTGGCTGACGGATCACCTCCAACAGGGCTCACGCTTCCGCCTGAGCACTCTTGGAGGTGATGCCTCCGAATACGAACCGCGGTCCCGCCGTAGCTGGTGGGTGGGTCCGGCTTGGCGGGCGGAAATTGGCCACTGGGAGCTGCCGGGACGAGATCATTCTGGCGTTTCTGATGCTCACAGCGCGAACCGGTGAGCGTGTCTTCACTGTCCGTGAGGTCTATGCCGAGATGGTCTCTGCCGGGACCCGCTACGCGGAGTCGGCGGCCTTCAAGACCATGCAGCGGATGAAGGTGCCGCCGGTGCGGGCCCCGTTCGTTCAGCTCGAACGTGTGGACGGGGCTGACGGCTTCCGAATCACGGGAGCAACGGTGGACTCATAGCCAGTCCGGCGGCATGTCGTCGCGTTGCCAATGTCCCGAGCCGCCGTCTCCTTGTGCCCGGCGACATACGACTGGCGGCAAACTGTTGGCGTGGGATCCACCGAGCAGGCCTTCGAGGTCGAGACGAAACGAGTGCTGCAACGATTGCTTGGCGGCGAGGTCGTCGACCGAGATATCGATGGAGCACAGAACGTGCGCGATTTCGACTTGGTCGCTGGTGACGTCGTTGTCCACGCGGTGGAGGTCACGTCCGTTCAGCTTCCCACGGCACGAGCCACCCGAAGCGGCATCGAGCGACTGCGGAAGAAGGAACTCGGCCTTACGGCCACCTGGGACATCTACGTCCACGAGGAGGCGCCAATTCGATCGATCGAGAAGAAGGCGCCTCGCCTCCTGAATCTCCTGCACGCCCGTGGAGCAAGCGAGTTCGACGACCTGAATCCTCCGACAGACCCGGACCTCGCCACCGCGGTTCACGAGTTGGCGTCGCTCCGTATTCCTCAGGGGCGCTCGTCAACGGAGGCGCCTTTTCGGATCAATGCAGGCGGCTTTGGCAGCGGGAGCGTTGACCCAGCGAACCTCACCCGCGCTGTCGAGGCCGAGGCGGCCAAGGAGGACAACCGTCGCAAGCTCGCCGGGGCACCTGCGGGTGCGAGACAACATCTCTTCGTGTGGCTACACGACTCCCACTGGTACGTGTCGAGCCTGCTGCGGAGTCCAATCTCGACGCCTCCTGCGCCCCTGCTTCCACCTGAAGTCGAAGTTGCATGGGCAGCCGTTGGAGAGGGCCGCGATGTAGTGACCTGCTCGGCACTGCTTCGCGGTGACGAAGCTGCCTTTGCTCAGATCGATCCGAGGTCCGGCGCCTCGCTACCAATACGTCACACGCCGGGAGCTGCGAGCGGCCCGCCAGATGAGCCACCAACATGTCCGGTCTGTGGAGGACCAACCACGTGGAAGGTGTCGACGGTGGACCGTGTCAATCCTGCGACGGGAGGACGAACACCCGTACCTGCGTGGGAGACTGGATGCGCTCGGGATGCAACCCACTGGGGAATGCCAGGACGGAGTCTGTCGGCGGCCGAGCTGCAGACGCGCGACTGGGGAGCCATGAGTGGACCGGGTACGCCGAGGCTGAAGTGACGCGCGACCAAGAGGGCGATCACGGTGGTCGCTTCACGCTTCCCGACGGACGCAGCGCACACGGCACGCTGACGCTCGCCAGCAACAAGCCTCCACAGGTCAGCTTGCACCCGCACGCTCCGGCCGCTATCGGACCTGAGGGGCGGGGCTTCCCTCGCGACACCGAGGTCGAGTTGCTTGTGGGTGACCTGTACTCGAACGAAGAGGTGCTCGTCGGCGACGTTCATCTCTCGGAATGGTTCCCCGATCAGTTCATCGCTTCGGGCAGGTGGGCGCTCATCGGTCTCTCAATTACCTCCATTCCAGCCGCGCGATGGACCACGATCCAAGTTCGCGCCACCGGGTTGGAGGTAGTTCTCGGGAATGCGATCGCCGCAACGTGGTGGCCGCGGACGGTTGACGTGGATCCCCAGCGTTTCTCCGCCGACCTCAATAGGGAGGCTGTCTACGAGAGTGTCGCGGAGGGCGTCACGGTCAGGGTCAGCTACGACCACATGTTCTCAGCCGCGGATCCCTATCGATTCAGTGTGACCAATTACGCCACGGCGACGCTTGTATCGGACTCGCCTCTCGGTGTTGATGACTGGGTGCGCGGCTGGATCGACCCACTCGTCGCGCTGATGACGCTCGCTACGGGTGAGAAGGAGCTGATCAACGCGGTGACGTTATCGGCGCCTCATCCGAATCCACTGGATCGCGCATCTTCGGCGGCTCCTGAGATCACCGCGCAGCTCTGGGGCAGCGGCATTCACCAGCGCGAGCAAGCGGCCGAACGCCGGACACGGCCGGACGGATCGCCGCTCGTACCTCTCTTCAGTCTTGCGAAGGCTCCGCCCCTTGCCGAACTCGTAAGGCGGTGGCGCGCCAGCGTCGCCGACGAAACCGTTGCCTCCCTTTATCGACTCGCAATAGATCGCACACTTCCAGCTCAAGTGCGATACCTCCTCAATGCCCAGGCGTTGGAGTCCCTCGATGCAGGCACCCAGGCTGCGACGGAGGCGTCCGAGGACGCAGCTCACGCCGAACGCCGACGCGCAGTGGTTGAGTCGGTCGAAGCATTGAATGACGAGCACCTCGACCCGGTCACGAAGGGATTCCTCCGCGAGAACCTGACGCGTCGCCCGTATCGATCGCTAGGCGGACGGCTCAGTCGTCTCATTCGACGTGTGCCTTCGCATGAAACCCGCGTCGGTGTCTGGACGCGGCAGACTGAGGTCCTAGCTCAAGAACTCAACACCATGGGGCGCACGAGCGTTCCGCTGCATGAGCGACTCGCGTCAGCTCGAAACGCCCTGTCTCACGGCGTCGCACTTACCCCGCGGGCCGTCGCACCAGCTAATCGGATCCTCGAGGCCCTTGTACGTGGACAGTTGCTAGAGCGCCTCGGCTTCGATGACGAGCAGCTCGCCGACGCCTATGACCGAGTCGCTCGGGAGCAGTAGGAGGCGACTTGTAGCGTCGGCGGCCAGTGCCCCTTTGTCGCACGGCCCGGAGAGAAGTAGAGCCGTCGGGGGGCCGTCCAGACGAGGCATGATGTGAGGATGGCTTCCGCGGACTGGGCGACTCTGAACTTGCTTTGGCGGCCTGAGCCAACCTCGCGCCACCACCAAGCACGTGGCCTCTTGGCTGCGATAGCCGCGTTTACAGTCCACCCCTCGAACGCGACAGTCTGGAGAGGTCATTCTTCGCATCTCTATAGGTTGTGCCCGTCGGGCGCACGCGGACCGACATGGTCCGATCCCGCGTGCACGCAGACTGACCTACACGTTCGCACTGAACGGTTGCTTGACGAGGCTCGTCAAGCCTCACAGTTCTGGCGAGACGGCATCTCCTACCGATCCTTGTCCGCGCTGGAACAACTATCTCACCTCCAACATCATGCTGGAGGTACACCACTGATCGACCTGACTCCAGATCCAATGGTCGCCCTCTGGATGGCTGCTGAGGAGAGTAGTGCGGCAGCGAACCCCGACCTTCGACCAAATGATGGGCTGCTCATCGGGTTTAACGTCGACGCCCGATGGGCCGATGTGTCACACGACCCATCTGATCACTCGGTACTGTTGGCAAACCTCGCGGCTGCCGACCACGTGGGCTGGTCGATCCCTCCGGTCATCAATGATCGAATTGTCGTGCAACGGAGCCGTTTCCTGGTGTCGAGGCTCGAAAGCGCTGGGCGGTGGCACGAGCACATCAGCGACGTCTGGCTTCCAGCGCCATCTACAGGTTGGGGAAGGGGCACGCCCGCACAGAGGAGCGAGCGTTTCGAGCGACTCTTCAATCCTTCCCGGGGTCGCCCGCCAACGTTGCCCGTTGTCGCATTCCTAATTCCGGCGCAGCTCAAGGCGCATCTCGTTGACGTCCTGAACCGCCACTACGGCATCTCTCGCCGAAGCGTCTACCCCGATGCCTTCGGTGTCAGGGCGTAGAAGTTGGCCTACTGACCAATAGGCTTGGCACTGGCACGGAAAGGATTAGCTGCTCAACGGGAGCTGGTGGCGTGCCGAGGTGCTCAACCCGTGTGAACCGCCGTGGCAGCACACAGAACCGGTCGGCTCGTCAGCTCGCCGTCACACGAGACCAGCTGGGAGTTTCCCTGGGAGCATCGCCGCTTGATCCCAGAAGGTGGCATAAATGCGTCGCTGTCCGCCCGGCAGTGCTGCATTCATGAGTTGCATCCACTGGTCCCGGATTCCGCGGGCCTCGTCGTTGAGGATCACAGCAGTAAGCGCCTTGCGCATCTCGTAGGAGACAAGATCGGCGATCTGCAGACCGACTGCCGACTCCGAGTTGGCAAACGTGACATTGGCGAGCGGATGGTCAGGCGTCTCCATGAGCTCCTTCACCCTGCGGTTGACCCGTGCACTGAAGTCATATTTCTCGTCGCAGATGAGATCGAGCGTCTCTCGGCTTGCGAGAGAGCTGTTCGTGAAGCGTTGGGCATAAAGCATGTCATCGAGAACCTGATGGAACGCCAGCAGCCACGGGGCGTCGAGCCGCTTACCGGGACGCGCTGTCTGGATCACGGGAGCAGCGATCTCCTTGAAACACTTGAGGTCGACCCCAGTCGCGTACACGGTCGGGAATGGCAGGCGGGTTTCGGTGATCAGGTCGAGGAATCGACTTGCCGCGGCCAATCGCTCGGTCGGATCGGTCCAGCCTTCCCAAGGTCCCTTGCGGTGCTCGCAGTGCTCAGCGTGGAACTCCTGCATCTCGTACTCGTTCAGGAGAGCCTGCCAGGGCCTAACAACGAGCCCCCAGTCAGCCGCACGAGCGAACACGCACGTAATCACGAGGCTTGTGTCGTCCTCGCTCTCGTCGCAGTATCCGACGTATTTGAATGGGATCACTGCGCCATTCTCCCAGGTATCATCAGCGCCCGGGTCTGGGGGCGGCGGCCCGAGACGGGCCAGCGTTGTGTTGGGGCGTCTTGACCGAGTGGTGCGGGACAGTTCGGCGTCGCTGGATTCACAGCCGCCAAGTTTGGCGCCTTCGACGTGCTTCTCGTCTACCGGATCGACCGGCTTACCCGCTCCATCGTCGGACTCATGTCCATCGTCGAAGAACTCGAGTCGACCGGCGTCGCTCTGCGATCCGCCACCGAGCCGATCGACACGCAAGGCCCGGTCGGGCGCATGCTCCTACAGCTACTCGGCATCTTCGCCGAGTTCGAACGCAGCCTGCTCATCGACCGCATCACCAAAGGCTTCGAGCGCAAAGCGGCACGAGGGGAATGGCTCGGCGGCCCAGGTCCCTACGGCTACGACCTCGAACCGGCCACCAAGACCCTCACGACAAACCCGGAGGAAGCAGCGGTCGTCCAGGTCATCTTCGACAAATACGTCAGCGAACGGCTCGGCGCCACCGCTCTGGCCAACTGGCTCAACGACACCGGCCGGCGATCACGCCGCGGACGCCTATGGACGAACCAGTCCGTACTCCGACTCCTCCGCAACCCCGTCTACATCGGCAAGATCAGCCACGACGACGCCGTCCACGACGGCAAGCACCAACCGATCATCGAAGACGTTGCGTTCGACGCCGCGCAACAGATCCTCGACGAGCGCGCCGCCGAATCGACCGCACAGCCCCCGAGCACCTCCGACTATCTGCTCACCGGGCTTGTCCGCTGTTTGGCGTGCGAGGGCGCCTACGTCGGCGTCAGCGCCCACGGACGAAGCAACACCTACCGTTATTACGCCTGCCGCACCCGACAAGTCAGCGGCGCACGTGGCTGCCCGGGGCATCGCGTGCCCGCCGACGACCTTGAGGCCGCCGTGATGGACATGCTGCTCAACCTCTACGACGATCTCGACTTGTTCCAAGACGCCATCGCGGGCGCATACGACGACACCGAGAACGAACGACCACGACTCGACGACGAACTCGCCAGCACCGAAGCACAACTGCGAGAAGTCACCGCCTCAATCGACCGCTACTTGCGCGCCTTCGAAGCCGGAAGCATGCCTGAAGCGATCTGCGCACCCCGACTCGCCGAGCTATCCGACCGTCGCACCGAGTTGGCCGCCCACCGCGATCAGCTCGAAGCGCACCTGCGCGCAACAACCCCCGTCGCCCCCAGCCGGCAAGAACTGGAAGGCCTCGCCGCCAGCGCACGCACCGCCCTCAGCGAAGGGAGTCCCGAGCAGATCAAGCAAACGCTCGCCGCCCTTGTCGACAGGGTCGAGATCAGCACCGACCGTCGTGCACGGCCGTGGTTCCGCATACCCGGGCCAGACATGAACCGGCCCGGGCCATCGCTGGCCCGGGCCGCCTGTGGGACACCGGTTCGTATAGGCCCACGTCAAGTGGAGGTGGCGGAAATCGAACAACCTGTGGCGAAAATTTCTTCGCCGCAGGTCAGAGAAAAATTGGCCTCTCACCTGGTCTCATCACGTGCCGTCGTTGGCCGATGCTGACCGATTGTGGCCGGAAGTCCGCGTCCTAGCCGCGTCCCGCGTCCTTTTCGCGTCCTGATTTCCCTGTCGACGCGAACAGCGCTTCGTTACGATTGACTTCGATGAAACGCGCGTGCGCCGGCCACCCGACGGGGGACTGAATCGTGGGTTTCGTCGAGCCGACCAAGTTCCAGTGGGTCACGCACAGTGGCGGAAGGAGGCGCAAGCAGGCGCTCAAAGGTTCGCCGTGGAAGGCGCGCTATCGCGACCGGGACGGCAAGGCTCGCTCGAGGACCTTCGCCACCAAGGTGGCCGCCCAGGACTTCCTGGCCCGCACCAGCGCGGACTTGCAACGGGGGGACTACATCGATCCCCAGGAGCGTCGTCGGCGCTTCGAGCACTGGGCGAGTGCCTGGTGGCCGACCACTGTCAAGCTCCGCCCCACGACCCGTCGGGGATACTGGCAGCTGCTCCAGGACCTGGTCCTGCCCTATTTCGGCGACAAGGCCATGGGGAACATCGACTACATGGACGTCGAGCGCTTCATCGCCGCCAAACTCTCGGGCGGCGTGTCGCCGAAGAGAGTCCAACACGCCGTCTCGGTGATCTCGCTCGTCATGAAATGCGCCATCAAGACCAACGCCCGGAAGGATAACCCCGCCGCAGCGCACGAGATCCGGGTGCCACGACGAAAGATCCGGGCCGGGGACGTCCCAGACATGGCCCAGCTGGTGCGACTGGTGGAGTGCGTCATCGACCCGTACAAGCCCGCCGTCTGGCTCATGGCCTACACAGGCATCCGGCCGTCGGAGCTGTGTGGCCTACGGGTCTCGAGCATCGACTTCGCCAGGCGGGTGATGCATATCACCGAGACCCTCATCCCGGTCAACAAGTTCGACGACTTCGAGCACACCCTCGTACCCGGGCCCACGAAGACCGAGGCGGGCGATCGAGACATCCCCATCCCTCAATGGCTCTGCGACGACCTGACGGCCATGCTGGCCGAGCGTGCGGCCGAGTTTGGCCGGGTTGTCGACCGAGGCGAATACCTGTTCTTGAGCCAGAAGGGGATGCCCCTGAACCGTGACAAGTTCCGGGAGCTCGTCATCCGCCCCGCCCTGCGAGGTGCGGGCCTACCCGAGCGTCTTCGGACATACGACATCCGTCACAGCCATGCCAGCCTGCTCATCGAGCAGGGAGGAAACGTGCTGGCCATCTCCCAGCGCATGGGCCACACCGATCCGGCGGTGACGCTGCGGGTGTACGGGCACCTCTTCGCCGGTGCCCAGGAGGAGCTGACCCGCCGGCTGGACGATCTGCGCTGGGCGGTCGAGCGGCGTCCGGGCGGGGGAGAGGTGGTACCGCTCGAGTCGGCCGGCCATCCGAGGGCTGTGCCTCAGGCTCGGGGAGCGAGAACTCCCAATAAGGCTGCGCGGTAATCCCACACGGCCGCCGAGGTAGGCGATGGGGGTTGTCCGGTCCCGCTTCAGGCAGTCGCAGCGTCGGTGACGGACCAGGAGATTCGACGTCCGACCGCGGCGGCGTAGCGCGCCAGGGTGGAAACACGAACGTCCCTGTCGCCTTGTTCGATGCGGGCCACCACGGACTGGGAAGAGCCCATCCGCGCCGCCACGACGGTCTGGGAGAGGCCTTGATCGATGCGCGCCTGCGTCAGCTCCCGCAGGAGCTCTCTGGCCGCCAGGGCCTCGGCCACCATCCGCTTGAAGGCGGGGTTGAGCCGGGCCCGGTCGGAGATGAGGTCGTCGAGTTCGTCTCTCGTTCGCGATGCCATTATGACCTCTTCGCTATGCCTTTAACATCATAGCGAGCCTTGGCCGGCCGCTCGTCGTCGCCAGTCCGCCAGCCGGCGCTGGGCCAGCGCGATCGCCTGAGGAGGCGTCTTCTGGGTCTTCTTGCTGATGGAATGTAGGGCGAGCAGGACCCGACCCTTGGCGCCTTCTTCGGCGAACAGCAATCGGTAGGAGGCATCGGCACCTTCGGCCCGGACCTCGTACAGCTCGCCTCTGAGATGGCGTGCGGCCACAAGGCCATTCCGACGGACGTCGGCCATCGCCGCGGCGATCTCCACGGCGTCGGCATCAGGTAACCGGTCGATGAATTCGCGCGCCGGCTTGCGGCCAGAGGCAGTCGAGTAAAAGCGCCATCGACGCTTGGGGACCCCTGCCACCGCCTCAGCTTGTCAGGACTAGGAGCAGTGCTCGGACGTCGACGGGAGCGAGTTCCGAGGTCGGCGTCGCGATCACCGGCATATCCCGGATTTCCCGGGCGCGATCACCGGCATATCCCGGGTGAAGGGATGGGCCGCCCTACGGACGTTGGAGCGATATCGTGCGGTTGGAAGGTCCGTGGGCAGGTTCGGAACCCTGGACCCGGCGACCGCACTACTCCGGCACATCTCGCGCCCGCCCGATATCACCGGCGGTCCGCGCGTTATGCGCCGTTCAGGTCCAGCCCGTCGCACCAAGAACCGTCCGCGCTCACCGCGGCTTTGTGGGATCGCGCAGGAGGAGGCG
>JBJKRZ010000321.1:0-7202 GCA_046704365.1 Acidimicrobiales bacterium
GCGGCGCTCTCGGCCCAGCGCCGGGCCGTGAGCAGCAGGCCGGGAGGCGCCTCCCGATGCTCGAGGGTCCACAACATCGCCGCGCACAGGGCCAGGGAGTCGGCGCTCGTGGTCGCCCGCAACGGGGCCTGACGCAGCAGGCAGCGGACCCGCCAGTGCAGCAGGACGCGCTCGGCCAGCTCGGCACCGTGTGCCGGGCCAGGTCGCCGACCGACCACTTCCGACGGGCCGCCCCCGTCGCCCACTCGCCTTCCCATCCGCCCTCTGTATCGGCACCGACGCCGGCCGTGATGAGGGCAGCGGCCCATCCTTGTCCGGACGTTGGGGGCGACCGTGCCGCCAGGCGGACGGCCCGGAGTCCGGTCGCCGTGAATTGGGTCTAGGAGCCCGACGAGTCGAGGTATACGGTTCGCCCTGGTCGCCGGGCACATCAGGCCGGCGCCGGCAGAGGGCGCACAGAAACGAGACGAGGAGGGCCGCATGTACACCAGGGTGCTCACGTTCCAAGGTGCCACTGACATCGACGGTGGCGTCAGGTATCTCCAAGAGCAGGTGTTGCCGGTCATCAGGGACCAGCACGGGTACCGGGGCCTGACAGCCAGCGCCGACCGGGCCGGGTCGGTGTTCGGAGTGCTGTCGCGCTGGGACTCTGAGGCCGACCTCGAGGCCAGCGACAGCGCCCTGTCCAAAGTCCGCGACGAGAGCCTGCGCATCGTGGGCGGGAACCTCACCGTCGAGCATTTCGAGCGGGCTCTCTTCGAACTGTCCAAACCACCCCAGCCGGGCTGCGGGTTGTTCGTAACCCGCGTGCACATGGACCCTGCCGACGTCGATGACAACGTCGTCTTCTTCAGAAACGAGATCCTCCCCCTGATCACCTCTCAGGCCGGCTTCTGTGGGCTCGAGCTCATGGTCGACAGAAGGGCAGGGCGGGGGATCGTCGGATCCGCCTGGGAGAACCGCCAGGCGCTCGACGACTTCGCCGCCGGCCAGCCGCAACGCCAGGCCCGGTCCCAAGAGCGCGGCGTGCACTTCGACGAGACGACCAAGCGCGAGATCCTCTTGGGCGACGTCAAGTAAAGAACGAGGCGGCCGCTCCGGGAGGCGGCGTCCCAGACGTCCCAATGGCCGCGCCGAGACGGCCGCTACAGCCGCTCGACCAAGCCGGCCACGCCGCCCAGCGCTCGCAGGAGATCGTTGAGGTGGGTACAGCAGTCCGTGCCGACGATGAGCTCGGGCACGGAGCGGGAGAGGTCGGCGAGGGCCGTGCCGGCGAGGACACCCACCTTGTCGGCTGCCGCCGGGCACTCGCCGAAGGGCAGCACGCGGGGATCGGCGCCGATCGAACGCAACTTCCCGTCCTCGATGGTCGCCTGCACGACGTACTCGTGCAGCACGGCCTCACCGCCGCCCGGCTCGCCCACGCTGTCGCGGAACATGGCCCACAGCTCCAGCGTGCCCGCCGAACCGGATGTCACGTCCAGGCAGCGCCGGCGTCGCATGGCGTCGGTCTCGAGCGGCGGGCAGGCGTGGAAGGCCCAGGGGTCCTCGCCGGCGGCCGTCTCCGGAGCGGGCGGGCAGTCCTGCAAGGGCACGCCTGTGCCGGCCGCCACGCTCGACATGGCGGCGCCTCCCGCCCGCCACCCTGAGCACAGGTCGACCATGCGGTCGAGCACGCCGGGCGGCGTGAGCGACTCGGGCGCCAGCCCCTGGCGGCGGGCCAGCCGTATGAACCCGTAACCCGAGATGAGCACGGCTGCCGGCATCTCGACGAGCAGCTGACGCAGGAGCCAGGGCTAGTCCTCGGCCGGGACCACCTCGGCCAGCCGGCGGCGGAAGCCGCCACCGGCCCGGGTGCCGACCAGGTCGGCCACCCATGGACGAGACGGCACCGCCTCGAGGCCGACCATGGTCCGCTGGCCGTCGAAGGACGCCTCCACCGAGACCTCCTCCACCACCTCGGGGACACCACCCCTTTCGGTGGTGTGCACGTCGCGAGCCGCTCCCCGGATGGGAAGAGGAGCAGTCCGACCCTGGCGCGCCCCGACGTCCACGTGCATCGTCCGGCGCACCGATCCGGCCCGGCGCGACGGGAGCGCATGGAGCGGCCGCCGGGGCGCTGACGTGCTCGCAGTCATCGGCTCACGCTATCGTCCTCGCCTGCGATGACGCGACGGGTGGCGACCGTCGGTGTTGCCCTCGGCGACTGCAGCCGGCACAGCGCCCGCTACGGCTCGGCCCGCTCCCCTGCAGCTGGACGGATCACCCGGCGCTCGGTGACGATCGCCGTGACGAGCTCGGCAGGGGTGACGTCGAATGCCGGATTACGGGCGCGGACCCCATCCGGCGCGGTCCGCACACCCCCGAACCCGAGGACCTCCTCCTCGGATCGTTCCTCGATGGGGATGTCCGACCCCGACGGGCACCCGGCGTCGACGGTGGTCTCGGGGGCGGCGACGACGAAGGGGATGCCGGCGTGGCGACAGGCGAGGGCGTGGGCGAGCGTGCCCACCTTGTTGGCCACGTCACCGTTGGCGGCGATGCGGTCGGCGCCGACCACGGCTACGTCCACCAGGCCGCGTGTGATCAGCCCGGCGGCGGCGGAGTCCACCACCAGGCTGCAGGGGATGTCCATCCGTCCCAGCTCGAAGCAGGTCAGACGCGCCCCCTGGAGCAACGGCCTCGTCTCGCAGGCGATGGCTTCTCGCACGCGACCCCGCCGGTGGAGCTCCTCGACGATTCCCAGGGCCGTTCCCACGTCGACGCTGGCGAGCGCCCCGGCGTTGCAGTGGGTCAAGACGACAAGCTGTGAACGGCGCCAACCCGAGACCTCCGCGCAGACGAGGTCGGCTCCGGCCTGGGCGATGGCGCGGTTGGTCGACACGTCGGCGCCGATGAGGGCGGTGGCGGCATCGACGGCAGCCTCAGGCCCGCGCTCCAGTGCGGCGCGCACGTGCTCGATGCCCCAGGCAAGGTTGACGGCAGTCGGCCGCGTCTGGGCGAGGGTGGCCGCTGCCTCGTCGGCGGCGCGGAGCACGTCCTCGCCGCCTTGTTGAGCACGGCGGATGGCCAGGGCGATCCCGAGCCCGCCCGCCACGCCGAGCGCCATGGCACCGCGTATGCGCAACGACCGGATGGCTTCGGCGAGCGCCTCGACGTCGTGGAGCCGGAGGACAACCTCCCTGTGCGGCAACAGGGTCTGGTCGATCGCCAGCACGTCGCCGTCTACCCAGTCGACGGTGCGAGGGCGACCTTCGGGAGGATCGACGTTCATGCCGACTGGACCGCCAAATCCCAGAGCTCTCCGAAGTCGGCGATCCCCGGGACACAGACCAGGGCGCGCCCACCCCTGAGGACGTCGACCTGGGCGCGACGGCGCACGCCGGGGTCGGCGATCCCGGTGATGTCGCTCACGTGGGCGAGCCCGACGATCCGCCGGATCATCTTCGCCCCGGCATAGTGGGCGCTGTCCGTCAAGAGGTTGGCGACGAACCGGTCTCGCCACGGCTCGCCCTCGGGCCACAGCCCGGCGATCGTGTCAACCAGCGTGTCCCAGAGGGCGCGGGCATCACCGCTCACGCTGGCAGCGAACCGGTGGTGGCCCTGCGCCCGGTGAGCGACAAAGGCGATGGCCAGGTTGCCGAGCACCGCCCCGGTGTCGAAGGCCATGGGGCCCATGAAGGCGAACTCGGGGTCGATCACGCGGGTGCCGGCGGGCGACACCATCACGCTTCCCGTGTGGAGGTCGCCATGGATCAGCGCCTCCGCCCTGGTCCTGAACTGGTACCGCAACGCCGCTGCCGCCTCCACCAGCTCGGCGTCGCTGCGAAGAGCGGCGGCCTCTTCCATCAGATGTTCCTCGATGTCGTTCGACGGCGCGTCGACGTAGGGGGCGGTGAACACGAGGTCTTCGGTGATGGCACAGAGCTCCGGGTTCACCGAGCGGGCGAGCAGGCTCTTCCATTCGTCGGGTTGGCACAGCACGTTGCTCGTGCGCATGATCATCTGAGCGCAGAAGCGCCCCACGTCGGCGCCGGCACGGGGATAGGACCGCTGAGCGTTGAGCGCCGCCCTCCAGACCTCGAAGGAGCGCAGGTCCTCCATCACGATGGCTCTGCGATCGGTGTCGTAGGCGAGGAGCCCGGGGACGAGTCCCGGGGCGAGACGATTCTGCAGCGCAAGGGCGTCGCACTCGATGCGGGCACGCTCGAGGGTGAGGGGCCATGATTCTCCGACGATCCGGAGGTAGGGGAGCGCTTGCTTCACGATCACCGAGCGGTCGTCCTCGTCGAACACGCGGAAGATCAGGTTGAGATTGCCGTCGCCGATCTCCTCGGCTCGCCGTGCCCCGGGGAGCAGTGGCCGGACGAGGTCCACCACCGACAGGCCGTCGAGGATCTCGTAGTTCTCCTGAGTCGGCCCTGACGGAAGGGATGCCCCGAGCCCAGTCGTCACGGGGACCGGTTGGACGCCCATCTGTGTCGATCGTGCGGAGCAGGGCGCGGCGGCGGGTCAGCCGCTGAGCTTGGGGCCGCCCGCCTCGGCGGCGATGGCCACCGTCTTGGTCTCGAGGTACTCCTCGAAGCCTTCACGGCCGTGCTCGCGGCCTAGGCCGCTCTGGCGGTAGCCGCCGAAGGGGACGTCGGGGGCCAGGTACACACCGCCGTTGATGCTCACGGTGCCGCTGCGGATGCGACGGGCCACCGACAGCGCCCTCTCCTCACTGGTGCTGGTCACAGCCCCCGACAGCCCGTAGATGGAGTCGTTGGCGATGCGCACGGCGTCGTCCTCGTCCTCGTAGGGGATCACGGCCAGCACGGGGCCGAAGATCTCCTCCTGGGCGATGGTGTCCTTGGGATCCACGTCGGCGAACAGGGTGGGCTCCACGAAATAGCCCGTGGGTCGGTCGGCGGGGACGCCGCCGCCACGCACCAAGCGGGCCTCGGCCTTGCCCTTCTCGATGTAGCCCAGAACCCTCTGGCGCTGCTTCTCGCTCACCAGCGGCCCCATGAGGTTCGAGGCGTCCCAGGGGTCGCCGAAGCGCATGGCGTCCAGGGTGGCCTTGGCCACCTCCACCCCCTCCTCGTAGCGGGCCCGGGGCAGCAGCAGGCGGGTGGTGATGGCACACCCCTGGCCGGCGTGGACGCACACGGCGAAGGCGCCGCTCCCGCAGGCGCCGGCCAGGTCCTCCACGTCGTCGAGCACGATGTTGGCCGACTTGCCGCCCAGCTCGAGGAAGACCTTCTTCACCGTGTCCGATCCCTTGGCCATGATGCGCCTCCCCGTGGCGGTGGACCCGGTGAAGGTGACCATGTCGACGCGGGGGTCGGTGGTGAGCACCTCGCCCACCAAGTGGTCCGAGGACGCCACCACGTTGACCACGCCCGGGGGGATGTCGGTCTCCTCGGCGATGATGCGGCCCAGCACCGTGGCCGACCACGGGGTGTCGGGCGCCGGCTTCAACACCACGGTGTTCCCGGCGGCCAGGGCGGGCGAGAGCTTGGCCATGTTCAGAAACAGCGGGAAGTTCCACGGCGTGATGGCCCCCACCACCCCTGTCGCCTCGCGCAGCACGAGGCGCTTGGTGCGCTGGCCGAACACCATGCGCTCGGGCATGGGCTCGTCGTAGGGGTAGCTGGCCGCCAGCTCGGCGTAGTAGGCCACGTCGTCCACGGGGAGGTCCACCTGGATGGCGTAGGTGAGGGCCACGGGGCTGCCCGCCTCTCCCACCACGACCCGGCGCAGCTCCTCCTTGTGGGACTGCAGGGCGCCGTGCAGCTGCTCCAGGCAGCGACTGCGAAACCCGTGGTCCGTCGACCACGACGTCTCGTCGAAGGCCCGGCGGGCAGCGGCGATGGCCAGTTCCATGTCGGCTGCCGTGGCGTCGCAGGTGTCGCCCAGGGACTTCTCGGTGGCCGGATCGACGTTGGCGAAGCTGGCGCCGCCGCTCGCTTCGACCAGCTTGCCGTCGACGAGCAGGCGGGGTTCGCCGTGCACCTCCGGATGGGCCACCCCGTTCGTCGTCTCGCTCATGACGCTCCTTCCTCGGTCGTCCCGATGCGCTCCTGGCGCAGCCGCGCCTTCACCACTTTGCCATTGGGCTCCCGGGGCAGCTCGTCGACGAACTCGATGCTCCGGGGCAGCTTGAAGTCGGCCAGGTGGCGCCCGAGGCGCCGTCGCAACGCCTCCTCGTCCCGCTCGGCACCGGAGCGCAGCTCGACCACGGCGTGCACCTTCTGGCCCATGCGCTCGTCGGGCAGCCCGAACACTGCCGCGTCCACCACGTCGGGGTCCTCGAGCAACGCCGTTTCCACCTCAGCCGGGTAGATGTTCACGCCCCCCGAGAGGATGAGGTCGCTGCGCCTGTCGGCCAGGAAGAGGTAACCGTCCTCGTCCAGCCACCCCAGGTCCCCCACCGTGAAGTAGCCGTCGCGCCAGGCCGAGCGGGTCTTGTCGGGGGCGTTGTGGTACTCGAAGCCCCGGCCGCCGAAGGCCGAGATGTAGACGCCCCCCACCTCCCCGGTGGACAGGGCTTCTCCCTCCTCGTCGAGGATCCGGATCGACAGCCCCGGGAAGGGCTTGCCCACGCTGCCCGGCTTGGCCAGCCACTCCTGGGGCGAGATCACCGTCGCCATCCCCTCGCTTGCCCCGTAGTACTCCCAGATTGCGTCGGGGGGGAACACCTCCATGATCCGGCGCTTCACCGGCACCGGGCACGGAGCGGCGGCGTGCAGGATCTTGCGGACGCTGGAGAGGTCGTAGCTCCTCCAGTCGGCCTCCAGGATGCGGATGAACTGGGCGGGGACCATCTGTGAGGTGGTGACGCCCTCGCTCTCCACCAGCCGCAGCGCCTCGGCGGCGTCCCAGCGCCTCATGACGACCACCGTGGCCCCCTCGACCAGGTGCATGAGGGCATAGGCGCTGGGAGCGGTGTGGTACACGGGCCCGCACATGAGGTGCACGTCGTCGGGCCCGAAGCCCCAGTAGGCGGCAAAGGGGTTGGGCGGCGCCTCGGTCGCCGGGGGCGGCGGGGGGCGGACGATGCCCTTGGGGCGGCCGGTGGTACCCGAGGTGTAGGTCATGGTCATGACCGGCGAGGCCACGTAGTCCCGACGCGGTGGGCCTTCCGCCGACGCCAGCGCCTCGGCGACCTCGTCCAGCCCCACGGCCGTGACCCCGCTCTGCGCCGCCGCCTCCAGTGC
>JBJKRZ010000322.1:0-17490 GCA_046704365.1 Acidimicrobiales bacterium
GTCCGAGGGCGAGCTCCGGTGTGTCGGGCTGGCGGGGGGCGGCGTCGACGGCCTCGAGCTCCGCCAGCTCGCGATCGGCCGAGCCGACCACTCCGAGCTCCCCGAAGCGCCGGGCCTGGGGGAGCACGCTGCGCTCGAGCGATCCCACCGCCTTGTTGTAGGCGTCCACCGCCCCGGCCAGCCCCCGGCCCGTCTTGGCCAGGTGGTCGCCGAAGACGCACAACCGCTTGTAGAGCTCGCGGCCGATCTGCTGCACCTCGCGGGCGCTGCGGGCGACGGCTTCCTGCTGCCAGCTCGCAGCCACCGTGCGCAGGATGGCGATCAAGTTGGTGGGCGTGGCCAGCACGACGTGGTTGGCCATGGCGTGGTCGAAGAGCGACGGGTCGTGCTCGAAGGCGGCGGCGAGCAGGGGATCGCCGGGCACGAAGGCGACCACGAACTCCGGCGAACGTTCGAACTGCTGCCAGTAGCCCTTCTTCGACAGCGAGTCGACGTGCGAGCGCAGCTGGCGGGCATGGACCTGGAGACGGTCGCGCCGGGTGTCCTCGTCGGTCGCCTCGTTCGCCTCCAGAAAGGCCTGGAGCGGCACCTTGGCATCCACCACGACCGACCTGGCCCCGGGGAGGTGCACCACCATGTCCGGGCGCAGGCGCCCTTCCTCGGACGCCGTGGTCACTTGCTCGTCGAAGTCGCAGTGCTCGACCATGCCGGCCATCTCGACCACGCGCCGCAGCTGCATCTCGCCCCAGCGCCCCCGTGTGGCCGGCGCCCGTAGAGCGGTGACCAGGTTGCGCGTCTCGGCCTGGAGCCGCTCCTGGGACTCAGAGAGGTAGCGGACCTGCTCGGAGAGCCCGGTGTAGGCGCGCTGGCGCTCGAGCTCGAGCAGGCGCATGCTCTGCTCGTAGCGGCCGAGCTGGTCGCGCAGCGGCGAGAGCAGCTGGGCCATGGCTTGCTCCCGCTTCTCGAGATCGCCGGTGGCCGCCTGGCGGGCCTCTTTGAGCCGGGCGTCGGCGAGCTCGAGGAACTGGGCGTTGTTGGCGGCCAGGGCCTTCGCCGACAACTCGGCGAACTCGCCCGTCAGTTGGCGGTGCGTCTCCTCCCAGGCCGCCTGGCGCTGCTCGGCGCTCTGGCGCTCGTGGGCCAAGGCCGCCTCGGTGCGGGTCAGGGCGGCCTGCAGCTCGCCGAGCGAGCGTGTTCGCTCCAGCTCGGCGCCCGCCAGGCGGGTGGCCGAGCGCCCGGCCAGGACCACGGCGGCGAGTGCCGCACCGCCGCCAAGCCCGATCACGAAGGCGAGGACCGTCCAGAGGATCATGTTGCGACCGTACCGACCGGGTATGACACGCCCGCGGACCCCGGAATTTCTGACTGGTCGTCAGACTTTATGGGACTAGTCCCACTAAGGAAGCGTCCTACTATTATGGCTGGTGGAGACCCGTGTCCGACCAAAGCGACGGATCAGGTTCTGACGGAGCGTCAGACGTCGTGGGTCTTCCCCACGTCCTCGGGGTACCGGCAGGCGGAGGGTCGAATGGGCCGTCCCCCGCCGTCACCGTGCCCGGGGCCGCTCAGATGGTCAGGTCCAGTTCCAACTGGTTCCGGTCAGGGACGACGATGCGCTGCTGGTGATGGTCGTCGCCAGCCGAGTGGGGGAATTGCTTGCCCAGAGGGTCCACCTGGTGCTGGTACGACGAGAGCCCAGGGGTGCCGTACAGCACGTCGGGGGGTTCGAGCATCCGTTCGAAGGTCAGCTTGCACACTCTCTGACGGTGCTCGATCATGAACGCCACGTCGTGGGCCCTCACTTCGAGTGCCGCTCTCGACCCCTGGGACCGCCCGGTCGGGTCGTAGCCGAAACCGGGGTCGAAGAACCCGGCGTAGTGCGTACGCAGTTCACCGTTGGTCGGGTCGTAGGCGGTCATCTCGGACGCCAGGGTGGGGGGGATCGACACGGCCTCGTCCGACATGAGCAGATAGAAGCTCTCGGCCTCGAGGATCACGTGGTCGCCCCGGCTCATGACGGGCGTCCAGTAGAGATTCGGATCGAGCGCCGGCCTGGTCAAGTCGAGAAGGGGCGGCGTGGGCCTGGCCTCGTAGCCCACCCGGCGCGTCTTGTCGCCGTGCAGGTCGAGGCTGAGGAACAGGCCATCAGACAGGGGGAGCAGATCGGCGTGCACCTTCTCGCCGTTGGCCGAGAAGAGGATCGCCGTCTGCTCGTGCGCGTCCCGGATCTCTTCGTCTGTGAGAGTCGTCCGCCCCACCATCAGCCGCAGCTGGTTGAGGCACAGGTCTTCTCGCACTCGGATGGGGAAGGAAAGGGGGACGATCTCCAGGTAGAGGCGGCCCTCGTACCCCGGCTCGATCTCGTCGAAGCGCGAGGAGTAGTCGGTGATCACCCTTGTGAACACGTCGACCCGGCCTGTCGAGCTCTTGGGGTTGGCGCGCCCCCGGATGTGCTCTGGGAGCTTCAGGCGTTCCTTCAGGGGGACGAGGTAGGGCCGAAGCGTCTCGAGCACGACGCCCTCACCGTCGAGCCTGATCTCGTCGACGGTGAAGTCCTTGCGCTTGCGCTCCACGGTGTGCGCTCCGGGAAGGAAGCTGCACTGGAGCCGGTAGGCGACGTCCCCCAGCCGCAGGTCGAGACTCGCTGGCTGGATGTTGTCGAAGTTGTTGCTCCAGCCCCCCGACGAGATGATGCCCACGTCACTGCTCATCGCCCGCTGGAGGTGTTGCCGGGCCAGCACGCCTTGGCGGTCGGGGAGCCCCAACGCGCCAGCGCCCTCGTCCGCAAGGGGCTCCTGGGAGCTGGGCATGGCTCATGGTAGCCAGGTGGCATGGCGCCGGTTCGAGCCGGCCCCGGCGTGGGCACCGTCCAGCCGGCAAGGATCGTTCCACCTCTCGGGCAGGGGATTCACCCAGGTGATCTCGGTGGAGCGCGCCAGGTCGGGTCGGCCGGGAGGCCAGCGTCCGGCGGTAGGTGCCAGCGTCGGGCCTGGCTCAGCCCCCCTTGCGCCAGTAGACCCCGGTCCAGTCGACCTCCTCGATGGGCTCGGTGACGCCCCGGCGGGCCCGGAAGTCGCCGACGGCGGCCCGGCACCCGGCCACGGCTCCGTAGTCGTCGATGATGCAGTAGCCCCCCACCGACAACTTGTCGTAGAGGGCCTCGAGCACCTCCATGGTGCTGCCGTACATGTCGCCGTCCACCCGCAGCACGGCCAGTCGCTCGACGGGGGCCGAGGGGAGGGTGTCGTTGAACCAGCCCCGGAGGAAGCGCACCTGGTCGTCGAGGAGGCCGTAGCGGGCGAAGTTGGTCCGGACGGCCTCCTCGCCCACGGCGAGCTCGGTGAAGGTCCAGTGCCTGTCGCCCTCGTCGGCCGGGTAGCGCTCGGGATCGGGCTTGGGCAATCCCTCGAAGGAGTCGGCCACCCACACCCGGCGGTCCTCGCTCCCCGTGGCGGCCAGCACACCGCGCATGAGGATGCAGGCGCCTCCACGCCACACCCCGGCTTCGAGGAGATCGCCGGGGACCCCCTGGCGCACGGCCTCGGCGCTGCAGCGGGCCAGGTGCAGCAGGCGCTCCATGCCGATCATGGTCTCGGCCTCGGTGGGCCAGTCCTTCCCCACCTGGCGCACGGCGGGGTCGGGCCGCCCTCGGGGCACCAGGCACAGGTCGTGGGCCGAGAGGTACTCCTCTATTACCTGTCGACGCTCGGGGTCGAGATCGTCGCCCAGGGCCACCTCCGGCTGAGGCTCGCCGAAGCCGCTGCGGGTGAGGCAGGCCATGAGCAGCCCCAGGTAGCGCTCGGCGGCCGGTCCGACGGCACCGTGGGCCCACCCCGGTGCCACGGGCGACTGCGGTGGATCGGCCGATCGGGGACTTTGGTCCCTACGCCGGCGGCTCCGGAGACCCTCGACGAGAGGCGCCAACCTCTGTCCCCGACCACCCAGCGCGTTCTTTCTCCCCTGGCCGCTCGTCACCGTGTGGCCGCCCAGCTCGTGGCGGAGTTCGACGACTGCACCGCCGCCCACCATATGTTGAGGAAATTGTGGTTGCCAGATTCCTCAGCGTGAGCATGTCGGGCGCATCGCCCGTAAACGTGCCCCACAAAAGGGCACGCAGCGTTGCAAACCTGCTCCTCAGGGAAGCAGCCCGCAGCGGTGTGCCCACTCTGGACCGTCCACATACCTCTCCTTTCCGACAGAGGCACCGGGTGGCGGCGGAGCAAGGCCAACGGCACCTCCCGATGCCAGCGAGAAGCCTTGGCAAAGAAATCCTGGCATTGCGCCTTTCGGTTGGTTACTGTCACGCCCGCTTGTGGTTCGGGGTTACTACCCGATGGAAGCGGTGTCGGCCCACGGGTCGGCGCGCAGCGGACGAGTTCGAGAAAGACCACGAAGGAGACGGCCGGTGAGCCACCACTTTGCAGGGCACAAGGGGAAGAGCCAGGGGCGTCGCCGCTTGGCGATGCGAGCAGGCGCCTTCCTGACGGGCCTGGTAACCACCGCTGGCTTCGCCGCGGGCTTCGCCATCCCCGCGTCGGCCGCCGCCCGACCTCACGCCGTATCGACGGCCAACATGGGCTTCACGCCGCTCGCCCCGACGTGCATCACCGACACCCGGGCGGCGAGCGCCAGCCCGGCGTGCGCCACGAACAACGGCAAGACCCTCACCCCGGGCGGGATGCTCACCGTCGACGTGCCCTCCTCCGTGCCTGCTGGTGCGGGGGCCGTGGTCGTCTCGGTCGACATCATCCACCCGACCGGCTCGGGCTTCGCCTCGGTCTTCCCGGCCGGACAGAGCTTCGGCGGTACGGCCAACGTCAACTTCGTGCCCGGCCAGACGGTCGACAACATCGTGACGACCGGCCTCGGCACTGACTCCACGACCGGCTCACCCGCCTTCACCATCTACGACGGGCCGGCCACCGGCACCGGTGGCAACTTCGACGTCCAGGTGGACCTCGAGGGTTACTACATGACCAATGCGGGGAGCGCCTACAACGGCCTCACCCCCGTGCGCGCCGACGACACCCGCAGCGCTGCTGCTGACTGCGGCGCCGCTGGCACCTCCGCCTGCCCCAACGCCGGCAAGACCCTCGGCGCCGGCACCAACCCTGAGTCCGTGAACGTCCAGGTGGCCGGCGTGGACGGCGTGCCCTCCACCGCCACCGCTGTGTCCCTCAACTTGGCGCTCACCAACGCCTCGGGCGGGACCTCGGCGGCACCGAACTTCATCGAGGCCTACCCGACGGGCCAGACCCAGCCGCTCGTCGCCAACCAGAACTACGTGGCCGGTGAGACCCTCTCCACCCAGGTCGTGGTGGGCGTGGGCACCGGCGGCGACGTCACCATCGCCAACAACGCCGGATCGACCGACGTCATCGTCGACATCAACGGCTACTTCACCTCGACCGGCTCTTACCTGAACATGCTCACAAGCCCGACCCGCTTGACCGCCTCGAGCGGCAACTCCGTGGCGGGCGGCAGCAGCACCTCTGTCACCCTGAGCGGCACCGGGGCAAACGCCGGTGTCCTCAACCTGGCCGAGGTCTACCAGGCCACTGCCGGCGGGAACTTCCTCACCGCCTTCCCGACGGGTGCCACCCAGCCGGTGGCGGCCAACCTCAACTACACCACCGGTGACGTCTCCAACGTCCTGTCCAACGGCGCCTACGCCGCCTCGAGCTCGAGTGGCGGCGTGACCGTCGCCAACGGCCCGGCCACCGCCGGGACGGCCCTCGTGTTCGTGGACGAGTCCGGCTACTTCGCTCCGCAGCCCTCGTCCGGCGTCTTCGTGAGCGCCAGCCCCTCGAGCATTGCCGCCAACGGCACTTCGACCTCGACCGTGACCGCCACGGTGAGGAAGGGCGGGGCAGTCGTCTCCGGTGACCAGGTTTCCTTCACGGTCAGCCCGTCGACCTGTGGCGCTTTGAACCCGCTCACCGCAGTGACCAACACTTCCGGCGTGGCGACCACGACCTACACCTCCTCGACGACCCAGGGGACTTGTACGGTCACCGCCGCCGAGGCCAACTCGGGGATGACCGGGGCCACCTCGATCGTCCAGACAGCGCCCTCGAACACCGTGGCCATGACCGCTTCGGTCAACCCCGTTGCCGCCAACGGCGCCACGGCGTCCTCCATCACGGCCACCGTTACCAACGCCAGCGGCACCGCCGTCTCGGGCGACACGGTGACCTTCAGTGAGGCCCCGTCGCCCGCCGGCGCTTGCGGGACCCTGAGCCCGACGAGTGGCACCACCAACTCATCGGGCGTGGTCGTGGTGAGCTACCTGAGTTCGACCACTTCGGGCTTCTGCACCATCACCGGCACCGAATCCGCCAGCGGTGGCTCATCCAGCGTGGTGATCGACCAGACGACCTCGCCGGCACCGGCGGGCTACACGGTGACGGTCACACCGAACCCGGCGAGCATCGGTGCCACCGGCACATCGACCTCGACGATCACCGCTCTCGTACAGAACGCCACCCCTGCGCCAGTGGCGGGTGACACCGTGCTCTTCACCGTGGCCCCGGCAACCTGCGGGACGTTCTCCTCGGCGACGGCCAAGACGAACGCCTCGGGCGACGCCGTGGTGACCTACACGAGTTCCACCACCGCTGAGGCCTGCGTGGTCACGGCCAAGGAAGCCAACGCGGGAGTGTCGGGCAACAACACGGTCACCCAGACGGCAGCCGACATCCTGACTGTGACAGCGAGCCCGTCGAGCATCCCGGCCACCGGGACTTCGAGCTCCACCGTCACGGTCACGGACACGACCTCCAGTGGCGCTCCCGTCGCCGGCAAGGTAATCGGCTTCGCCGGTGGGACTGGATCGTTCAGCGGGGCGCCCTGCACGACGAACGCATCGGGCCAGTGCTCGGTGGCCTACATCAGTTCGACTACTCCTGGCTTCGAGACCATCACGGCAACGGAGACCACTGCCCCCAGCAGTTCGGGAACCGTGACGATCGACCAGACCAAGAGCCCTGCACCGTCCAACACGCCCTACGTGGTCAGCGTGGCGGCCAGCCCCGCATCGATCGCGGCGGACGGAGCGACGACATCTACCGTGACCGTGACGGTGAAGGACTCCACGGGAGCGGCCGTTTCCGGTGATCCAATTGCATTCAGCCTCCCGTCGCCGAAGCCGGCGAGTTGCGGCACGCTCAGCACCTTGAATGGCGTGAGCAACACCTCCGGCCAGGCCACGACCACCTACACGGCCTCCGCAACGCCTGGGTCGTGCACCGTGACAGGCGCCGAGGCGTATGACGGCCAGAGCGGGACAGGGACGGTGACCCAGACCTCACCGCTCAACACCGTCACGATGGCCGCCTCTGTGAACCCCGTTGCCGCCAATGGCGCCACGGCGTCTTCGATCACGGCCACCGTGACCAACGCGGGCGGCACTGCCGTCTCGGGTGACACGGTTACGTTCAGCCTGGCGCCTTCGCCTGCTGGCGCCTGTGGGACGTTGAGCCCGACGAGCGGCACCACCAACTCATCGGGCGTGGTCGTGGTGAGCTACCTCAGCTCGACCACCTCGGGCTTCTGCACCATCACGGGGACAGAGTCGGCCAGCGGTGGCACCGGCAAGGTTGTCATGACGCAAACCCAGTCGCCGGCGCCCGGGAGTGCTTACACGGTCACCGTGACTCCTGCCGCACCGAGCCTCGCTGCTAACGGCAAGACGACGCAGAGCATTACAGCGACTGTGGACAACGCCACGCCTGCCCCTGTTGCTGGGGACCCGGTGATGTTCACGCTGACGCCATCGGTGGCTGGGGCCTGTGGCACCTTGTCGTCGATGACCGGTACGACCAATGCCGCCGGGCAGGTCGTGGTGACCTACACAACCTCGACCACTGCCGGTACCTGCACCATCTCGGCAGAAGAGGCCAATGAAGGTCATAGCGGGAACACTGTTGTCACACAGACAGCGTCGGACATCGTGACGGTCGGTGCCAACCCGTCGAGCATTCCCGCCAACGGGACTTCGACATCGACCATCACCGTCACCGACACCACCGGTGGAGGGGCGCCGGTCGCCGGCGTGACCATCACCTTCTCCGTGACGCCGGGTGGTGGCACGTTCAGCAGTGGTGGCACATGCACTACGAACGCCTCGGGCACCTGCTCGGTGGTCTACATCAGTTCGACGACTGCCGGGTTCTACACGATCACCGGGCTCGAGACCGCTGGCGGCACCGGCTCCTCCGGAAACGTGACGGTCGACCAGACCACGCCATAAGGGCTCTGGGAGAGAGCTCTGCTTCGTAGCTAGCGCAGAAAGCCCCGACCCACCTGGGTCGGGGCTTTCTGTTTGTCCGAAAATAGTTAGTCGCTGCAACGGGAAAGGACTATGCCGGTGCAACGTCCGCCGACTGAGTCCAGCGGAAGGGGAGCGCACATGGGAGCACACGCGTTCGGGAGCTTGAAGGAGCAGAACCTGGCGCGGCGACTGGCCCGCTCTGTGGTGGCGCTCGGGATGGTCGGAGGGATCGGCGCCGTCGGGGGGCTAGCGGCCTCGACGGTCGCAGCGGGCCCGGCAGCTGCGGCCACTCCCGTTCTAATCTCTATTGCCACGGGGGCCGAGTCCGGAGCCAACCCTCTCGGAGCCACCTCGAGCTTCTCGGTTACCTTCCAAGAGGCACCCTCTGTGGCCGGCACCTGGAGCCTGACGCTCACCGACGGGACCAACACCGGCACCATCGACCAGAGCGACGCCACGGCCGTCGTGAGCAGCGACACGGTCACCTTCACCGTCGGGAATGCTTTCTCGTCCAGCGACTGCTCACCCGCCTGTCCGAGCTTCACCTCAGCGGCCGAGTTGTTCAGCGCCTCGGGCATCACGAATAGCGCCGGCGCGCAGTGGAACCTGCCGGCCAGTTCCGTGGACGCTTTCTTCTCGGAAGGGGGGCAGTTAGCCCGGGTGGTGAACACCTCGGGCGTCTCGGGGGGAAATGCGGCGACCACAAGCGACGACGCCATCGACGCCGTTGAGCCGCCGCCGACCGTGGCATCGGTCACTGCCCCGAACACGGTGACGGTCACCTGCACCGGTTCGGGCACGGTCCACGTCTACAGCGCCCAGGGCGTTGCGGAGGGGAGCAGTGCCTGTACGGCCAGCGCGACAGTGACGGTGAGCACCGCTACGGCGTTCGCGCCGTCGGACACGCTGCTGGTGACCGAGGTGGGCTCTGCGGCACCGGCGATCATGGAGTCGACGTCGGTGGAGGCGAGTACGCTGACTGCCAATGCGCTGACTGCCAATGCGGTCAAGGAGCTGCCCTACAACGGTGGTGACGGATTCGGCGGTGACAACGGCGACGGGAACACCCTGAACATCAACGGGACTTCCTACGGATACGTGCCAGCCTCAGCGCTGTGGTCGGCGAGCAACGGCACGATCACGTTCAACGGCCCGACGAGCACAGTGCAGTGCACGAGTGGCACGTGCATCGCCAACAACGTCTATGGCCTCTACACGGTGGGGGCAACTACTTACTACCTCGACCTGACGGCCGACGAACAGTTCTTCTCCGCCCAGGGCGGGACGCCAGGCGATGTCTATGTGGGGGCCCTGATCGATCCCGGCTTCAACGCCTACGACGCCTCCTACGGGAGTGGCGTCAACGGATCGGGGTGCAGCTCGCCCGCCACGGACAACTACTACCGGACGATCGGCACCATTTCGGGGGCAACCTATAGCGCGACGGGGGCGGCGCCGCGCAGCGACGCCCTGCAGTTCTGTGACAGTGCCGGGGATGCGGTCGCCACCTACATGCTCACCTCGGCCACGCCAGCGGCGACCTGTACTTGGACCGCGGCGTCAGCAACCTCCACGAGTGCCAACTGGTCCACGCCCGGTAACTGGAACTGCGGAAGCGGCACGGGCAACGGGCCGCCAGCTGCCAACGATGCCGTCGTGTTCCCGGCCGTTGTCCCGACGAACGGCGCCACCGTCTGCTACGACTCCGGGGTCACCTCGACGGTCGACATCAACAACCTCACCTTCGACAACACCTACAGCATCGTCACCTCGACTGTGGGTTCGGTCATGTGCACCGGATCCAGTTCCCCGCTCGGTCTCGCCCCCGGGCCGGGTGGCACGGCGATAGCCGTGTCCGGGAGCAGCCTGAGCCCAAGTATCGCCGCCCCCTTGGAGTTGGCGAGCAGTGGAACCGAGTTCTTCGAGTCGGGTGCCAGCAGCAACACCCTCACGATCAGCGGTGTGGTCTCTGGCGCCTTCTCCAGCGACGCCCTGCAAGTGAACGACGTGTCGGGAACCAACCTCGGGACGGTCGTCCTCGATCCGGGTGCCGCCAGCTGCACGGACAACGCCTATCCCGGGGCAGCGGGTGGTACGACCGTCGCCGACGGGACGCTCGAGCTGCAGTGTCCGAACGCGGCCGGCCTCGCCACCCCCACCTCGAACACAGGCGGGGGCACCTGGGGACCCCCCAATACGGGCACCGATCCGATCACGATCGAAAGCGGAGCGACACTGGAGACGGACCTGCCCAGCGGCGGGACCATCTTGAACACGATCGTCCTCGACGGCGGCGCAACCTTGGACAACGCAGGCGGGGGCAGCTCGACGATCCTCGGCGGGCAGGTGCTCGACCTCAACCCGCAGAACACCGCCTCGGCGTCCGAGCTCATCAAGGACACCGGCGACACCCTGGTTCTCCCCAGTGCGGGCACCGCTGAGGACGGGTTCGGTGGGGTGGCGGCTGGTCCGGCCGGGAACACCACCTGCACCTCGCCGACGATGGTCACCCCGAACACTCTGGACATCCAGGGCGGTTCGAACGGCGTGCAGATCAACGGCGGTGTCTCCTCGAACGACTTCTGCGGCGCGGTGACAGTCGGCGTCCAGAGCGGGAACGTGCAGCTCACCGGCAACGGCGCCTTGGGCGGCAACAGCGGAAACGACACCGCCGGCGTCACCGTCGGCTCGACCGGCGTTGTTGACCTGAGCGGCGGCATCTCGATCCCGGCGGGCGTCAACGGGATCACCGACCTCGTGGGGAACTTGGTGACGACGGACACCTCGGGTACGGACATCTGGGGTCCTGGGGTGGCAGTGGACTGTGCCGGATCTGCCAACCTCGGGCTTGGTGCCGCCACCGGGGGGACCCTGGAGGTGACCGGGGTCGTGAGCAATAGCGCCACGAGTTGCAGTAGCTCTCCGGCTTCGTCTCTCTGGATCAACGTCCCTCCAACTCCAGTGAGCGGCGGAACCGTGGCGTTGACCAACGCCGCCAACAGCTACGGCGGGCCCGGCAAGTACACCTACATCGGTGCCGGCTTTCTCGACCTCAGTGGCAGCGCCGGCAACACAGTGGCCGAGACGGATGGTGGCGTGCTCGAAGGCTCCGGGGGGACTGTTGGGGGCATCCAAAATGGATCTTGGACAGTGGCCCCGGGATCGGCACCGACTGCGCCGTCAGGTCCGGCCCCCGGGACGCTCACCTCGACGGGCCCGGTGGACCTCAACGGAGGGGGTGGCGGCGTCTTCGACGTCGACATCACGGGGGCGAGTCCCGGCACCGGTTACTCCCAGCTCGTCGACAGCGCCAGCTCGTCGACGACAGCCAGCTGCACGACACCGAGTGGATCGGCGACGGTTTGCCTCGACGGCGCTGCCCTCAATGTCAGCGACTCGTACCCTGCTTCTTACGGAGCCCAGTTCCAGATCGTGTCTCTCACCGGTGGCGGGTCCCAGTCGGGCACATTCGTGGCCGGCACCGGCCTGAGTTCCCCGGCCTCAGGCACGACCCTCGCCAATGGTTCGGTCATCACCACGACAGGCGGCCGGAAGCTCGAGGTGAGCTACACCTCCACCGGGGTGGTGCTGACCGACGTGACCAGCCCGCCTGCCTTTGCACCGTCCCCCACCTGTGCCAGCGGGGCCTCCTCGTGCTCGAGCGGGACCTCCACCACACCCGGCGGCTCGACCACGGCCACGAACGACGGGACGACCGCCACCGCCTCGGGCGGCGAGGGCACGGTGACGGTCTCCCAGTACTCCTCGGACCCCGTGGGCCCGCTGCCCTCGGGGGCCGGTGCGTATTTCGACGTGAACCTCTCGGCCGGCAACACCTTCACGAGCGTCACCGTCGACGACTGCAACCTGAGCGGCGCCAAGTCCCTCGAGTGGAGGAACGGCAGTTCCTGGCAGGCCGTGGTGGGCGATCCCGGGCCCACCTTCTCGGCGGGGCCGCCGGCATGCGTGAGCGTGACCCTCACCTCGACCACGAGCCCGACCCTGGCCCAGTTGACCGGCACGGTGTTCGGAGTCGTGAGCACCCCGCCCCCCGCCACCACCACCACGTCGGTCTCTGCCTCACCCAGCTCTGTGACCGCGGGCCAGGCGGTGACCTACTCGGCCACAGTGTCCTCGGCCACGGGGACCCCCACCGGCACCGTCGCCTTCACCACGGGCACCACCACCCTGTGCACGGCCACCCTGAGCAGCGGCACCGGGAGCTGTAGCGCCGCCAACGCCCCGGTGGGCACCGACACCGTCACCGGCACCTACAGCGGTGACTCCACCCACAGCGGATCGGCGGGGACGACGACATTGAGCGTGGCGCCCTCGACCGGGCCGCCGCCCTCCGGCCCGGGGTACTACGAGGTGGCCTCCGACGGGGGCATCTTCGCCTTCAACGCCCCCTTCCACGGCTCCATGGGCGGGAAGGCCCTCAACGCCCCCATCGTGGCCATCGCCACCGACCCGGCCACCGGTGGCTACTGGGAGGTGGCCTCCGACGGGGGCATCTTCGCCTTCGACGCCCCCTTCTACGGCTCCATGGGCGGCAAGGCGCTGAACGCCCCCATCGTGGGCATGGCCGCCACTCCCGACGGCGGTGGTTACTGGCTCGTGGCCAAGGACGGGGGCATCTTCGCCTTCGGCAACGCCAGCTTCGACGGGTCCATGGGCGGCAAGCATCTGAACGCCCCCATCGTGGGCATGGCCGAGGCGCCAGGCGGCGGCTACTACGAGGTGGCCTCCGACGGCGGCATCTTCGCCTTCGGCGCCGCCCCCTTCGACGGGTCCATGGGCGGCCAGCACCTGAACGCCCCCGTCGTGGCCATGGCCGGTGACCCCTCGACCGGCGGCTACTGGGAGGTGGCCAGGGACGGCGGCATGTTCGCCTTCGACGCCCCCTTCCTCGGCTCCATGGGCGGCCAGGCCCTCAACGCCCCCATCGTGGGCATGGCCGCCACGTAGTCGCTGCAATCCGCCACCGCCGGTTCTAGGGTTGGTGGGTCCGAGACCGGGCGCGTCGGACCGATGGGCGGTCGAGTTCGGCACGACAGAGGAGGCGGCGTGGGACACCACCGGCACGCAACGTTGGCACATCGCGGGTCCCTCGTGAGGTCTGTGACCCTGCTGGGGGCCGTGGGCAGCCTCGCCGTGGCCGCTGTCGGCCTCGTGGCGCCCACGGCCGGTGCCGCCGCGCCCCACGCTGCCCTGCCCTCGACCAACCTGGCCTACACCCCCCTGGCCTCCCCGGTGCGCATTGCCGACACGCGCCCGGGGGCCACCGACCCCTCCACCTACGCCGGCACGACCCTGTCGGGGGGCACGGCGCTCACGGTGGACGTCCCGTCCTCGGCGGGCGTGCCGGCCGACGCCGGGGCGGTGGTCGTCGACGTGAACGCCATCGAGCCCTCCTCGGCCGGGTTCTTGAGCGTCTACCCCGGCGGTGCGCAGAACTCGGGTACGGCCAACTTGAACTTCGTGGCCGGCCAGACGGTGGGCAACCTCGTCACCGTGGGACTGGGGCCCGACTCCTCGTCGGGAGCCGCCCAGAGCTTCACCGTGTACGAAGGGCCCACCAACGCCGGCACCGTCGACTTCACCGCCGACCTCGAGGGCTACTACGCCCCCCAGACCTCCACGTCCGGAGCGGCCTACGTGGGCATGACCCCGGTACGGGTGTGGGACTCCCGTTCCGGGTCGGGCGAGCCGGGTGCCGGCTCCACGCTCGTGAGCGGAGCGGAGTCCGACAACGTGCCCGTGGCGGGCACGGCGGGGGTCCCCGCCGACGCCTCGGCCGTCGTGCTCAACGTGGCGCTCACCAACGCCTCAGACGGCTCGTCCGCGGCGCCCAACTTCATCTACGCCTACCCGACCGGCTCGCCGCCCTCCACACCGGTGGCGGCCCAGACCTACGTGGCCGGCGAGACGCTTTCCACCCAGGTCATCGTGGGGGTGGGCAGCAGCGGTGACGTCACGGTGGCCAACCACACCGGCAGCGTCGACGTGGTGGTCGACGTCTCGGGCTACTTCACGCCCGCGGGGGGCTCGGGGGCGCTGTTCACCGCCCTGGCCTCGCCGCAGCGCCTCGTGGATACCCGTCCCTCCACCCTGTCGAGCGGCGTTGCGGGGAGCTTCTCCATCCCCCAGAGCGGGGCGTCGGCGGCCGTGCTCAACGTGGTCGACATCTACGAGGCCTCGGCGGGTGGCAACTTCCTCACCGTCTACCCCGACGGCCAGAACCCGCCGGTGGCGGCCACCGTCAACTACTCGACCGGTGACACCAACACCGTCGTCCCCAATGCCACCTACGCCACCACCGGCGCCAGCGGGAAGGTGGACGTCTACAACGGGCCCCCCACCGCCGGACCGGCCGCCATCGTGGTGGACGAGTTCGGGTACTTCACGGGCGGGTTGGCGAGCGGCGTCACGGTCACCGTGACGCCCAACCCCGCCACCGTCGCTGACAACGGCACCTCGCAGTCCACCATCACGGTCACCGTGACCCAGAACGGGACGCCGGTGGCCAACGACCCCCTCCAGCTCACGCTGGCCGGGTCGCCGGCGGCGGCGTGCGGGAGCCTGAGCTCGACCAGCAACTCCACGGACACCAACGGGTCGGCCCTCTTCACCTACACGGCGAGCACCACGGCCGGCACCTGCACGGTGACGGCCACCGAGGCCGATTTCAACCAGAGCGGGTCCGCTACGGTCACCCAGAGCTCCGCTCTCGTCGACACGGTCACCGTGGCGGCGAGCCCCGCCAGCGTGGCCGCCAACGGCAGCGCCACCTCGTCGGTGACGGTCACCGTCGACAACCCCTCGGGCGCCCCGGTGTCCGGTGACACGGTCACGCTCAGCACGTCCGCGTCCCCGTCAGGTGCCTGCGGCACCTTGAGCACCACGAGCGGCACAACGACCTCGAGCGGTCAGGTGGCGGCCACCTACACGGCGTCGAGCACCTCGGGCTTCTGCACCATCAGGGCCACCGAGTCCCAGACGGGTGGGAGCGGATCGGCCACGATCACCCAGACCTCCTCGTCGGCGCTCTTCACGCCCTATTCGGTCACGGTGAGCGCCAGCCCCGCGTCGGTGTCGGCCAGCGGCAGCGCCACCTCGACCGTCACGGTGACGGTGAAGAATGCCCTCACCCAGACGGTCTCGGGCGATCCGGTCATGATCACCATGTCGGGCTCACCGGCAGGCTCCTGCGGATCGCTGTCGTCGACCACCGGGACGACCAACTCCAGCGGCGTGGTCACCGTGAGCTACACCTCGAGCACCGTGGCGGGCACGTGCACCATCAAGGCCACCGAGGCCAACAACGACGCCAGCGGTTCGGGCACCGTCACGCAGACCTCGGCCGACGCCGTGTCTGTCGTCGCCTCGCCCCAGAGCGTCCCCGCCGACGGGGCGGCCACGTCGACGGTGACGGTGACCGTCACAACCCCCACCGGGTCGGCCGTCTCGGGGGACAGCGTGACGCTGACCAAGTCGGCGTCGCCCTCGGGCTCCTGCGGGGCGCTGTCAGCGACGTCGGGGACCACGAACTCGAGCGGCGTGCTCACAGTCACCTACACGGCCAGCACCACGGCGGGCTTCTGCACCGTCGGCGCCAAGGAGGCCAACACCAACGGGTCGGGATCGGTTGTCGTCACCCAGACCAAGCCGGCGGCGTCCTCGATCGCCGTCCAGTCGAGTCCCTCGAGCGTCCAGGCCAACGGCAGCGCCACCTCGACGGTGACGATCACGGTCCGTGACAGCGGCGGCGTGGGCTTCGCCGGCGACCCGGTGGCCATCAGCGCCTCGGGCTCCACCAGCAGCGCCACCGTGTGCAGTGACAGCAACTTGAGCGCCACCTCGGGGACCACCAATACCAACGGTCAGGTGCAGGTGACCTACACGGCCAGCACCACGGGCGGCACGTGCACCATCAGCGCCAAGGAGGCGAGCAACGGGCTCAGTGGTTCGGGCACGGTCACCCAGACCACCAACAACTCCGTGACGGTCTCGCCAGCGCCGGCCGACGTGCCCGCCGACGGGAGCTCCACCTCCTCGGTCACCGTCACGGTGACGAGCCCCACGGGAGCGCCGGTCTCGGGTGACTCGCTCACCCTCAGCACGTCTGGCTCGCCGACAGGATCGTGCGGGTTGCTCTCAGCGCCGACCGGGACGACCAATTCGGGCGGCCAGGTCGTCGTGAGCTACAGGGCGAGTCTCACGAGCGGGTTCTGCACCATCACCGCCACCGAGTCGGCCACCAGCCAGAGCGGTTCGGGGACCGTGGTCCAGACGACCTCACCAGCGCCCACCAACAGCCCCTACGCGGTGGGGGTGAGCGCCAGCCCGAGCACCTTGAACACCGACGGGACCTCGACGTCCACGGTGACGGTCACCGTCAAGGACTCCAAGGGCACCGCCGTGTCGGGTGACCCGGTGACGCTGGCCGCCTCGAGTTCGCCGGCGGCCGCCTGCGGGAAGCTGAGCGCCACCAGCGGCACCACCAACTCGAGCGGCCAGGTGCAGGTGACCTACACCTCGAGCACCACGAGCGGCACCTGCACGGTGTCGGCCACCGAGGCAAACACCGACGCCGACAGCACGAGCACCGCCACGTCCGCCGCCATCACCGAGACGCCCATGAACCACGTGGCGGTGGCGGCCAACCCCATCGACCTCCACGCCGCCGGCCCCACCACCTCCACCATCACGGTGACGGTGACCGGCCCCACCGGGTCCGTGGTCCCCGGAGACTCGGTGACCCTGTCCACCGGCGGCGCCAATCCCACCGGTGCCTGCGGCACGTTGAGCTCGACGACGGCCACCACCAACTCGAGCGGCCAGCTCACGGTGACCTACAGCGCCCCCTCGCCCTACGTGGTGGGGTTCTGCACCATCACGGCCACCGAGGCCGGCACCGGGCAAAAGGGCTCGGTGACGGTCGACCAGCAGGCATAGACGACCCACTGGCGCCGGGCACGGCCCGGGCACGGCCCGGGCGACCTCATGGCCACGATGGGGCGCTGAGGCCTGGGCGCGCCCATGGATCCGCGCCCTCGGGCGGCACGTCGCCTGCCTCGCTCCCGCAAGGGGGATTGCCCGAAAAACATGGAAATCTCTCGTTGTGGTCCTATTGACACGTTGCGCGTTCATTGTTACGGTCGTCAATCGAGAGGAGTTAGCGGGTGGCTCGGCCAGAGCCGCTCCTTGGTCGAAGA